>NZ_JAVDWM010000001.1:332500-665000 GCF_031457495.1 Sphingopyxis sp. BE259 | reverse complement strand
TCAATCTGCTCGCCGCCCTTGCGGGCGCGGGCACCGCGCTCGGCTGCGCGCTCGCGGGCTATGGAGTGTGGACGCTGGTCTATGCGCCGATCGCACTGTTCTGGACCCGCGCGATCGGGCTGACGCTGGTCGCGCGGCTGCTCGTCTGGCCCAGCTTCAATTTCAAGGGCTGCGGCCAGATCATCGGCTTCGGGTCGGCAGTGCTGTTCAGTCAGCTGTTCTGGCTGGTGCAAAGCCAGTCTGACATCTTCATCGCCGGCGGCCGATTCGAACCGCATGCGCTCGGCCTCTATGCCGAGGCATTGTTCCTCGCGCAGATCTTCATGGCCAAATTTGTGCCGCCGCTGAACGAGGTCGCCTTTCCCGCTTACGCCCGAATCAAGCAAGACATGGCGGCGGTGCGCTGGAGCTTCCTGAAGACGGTGCGGCTGCTGACGCTGGTCGCCGCGCCTTTTTATTGCGGCCTCGCGGTCACGGCGGCGCCGATGGTCGAAACGGTATTCGGGGTGAAGTGGCTGGGGATGGTGCCTTATATCCAGATCATCGCGCTCGGCCTGATGCTGATGACGGTGCAGATCCTGTTCGCGCCGCTGACCAATGCACTTGGCAAGCCATCGCTGTCGATGTTCACCGCCCTCAGCGGCGCCATCATCTTTCCGGCCGCCTTTCTGATCGGCGCCGAATGGGGACTGATCGGCATGGCCTGGGCGTGGCTGATCGCCGCGCCGCTGCTATTGATCGTCACCGCGCGCCTGTCGGCGCCGCTGATCGGGGTGTCCTTATGGGATGTCGGTCGCGCCATGTTGCCGGGGCTCGCCCCCGCGCTGGTGATGGCGGTCGGGGTCGGCTTTACTGCACAGGCGATCGCGCCACTTGGGCTGGTCGCGCCGATTCGGCTGGTCGCGCTCGTTGGGTTGGGGGTCGCGCTTTACGGTGCGCTGCTCTGGCTACTCGAGCGGGACGCCATTGCCGAGGTCATGCGGCTTGTGCTGCGCCGCCAACCGCCCGCCGCCGAAGTCGCCGCTCAGGACGCGATATAGTCTCGCATCGCCGCAGCTTCGGCCTCGATGCGGTCGATGCGATATTTGACGAGGTCGCCGATCGACACGAAGCCGACAAGTCGGCCGCCATCGACGACGGGCAAATGGCGGATGCGGCGCTGAGTCATTTGCGACAGCGCCCCCATCACCGCGGTGCTCGGCTCGCAGGTGATCGGCGATTTTGTCATCACCTCGTCGAGCTGCCGGTCGAGCGCCTCGGGTCCATAGGACGACATCAGGCGGACGAGGTCGCGTTCCGAAAAGATGCCGACGATCGTGTCGCCTTCCATCACCGGCACCGCGCCGATACGATGCTGGGCCAGCAGGTCGAGCACCGCGCGCACCGTGTCTTCCTTGCGCGCCGAAATCACCGGGCCTGTGCGCCCGTGGAGGATCGCTCCGATCGTCATGCCTTGCCGCTCCCCATGTCGATTCTCTGGACGCAAAGCCTATCATGATTCTCGGCAAAGCCGAAACCGATGACCGTATTCCAATTGCGCTTGGCCTGATCGCCGCGTTGGTTCATGGCAGGGCCCATGGTCAAACCCTCCCCGCTCGACAAGGACGCCACATCGAAAGTCGCTTGGGCGCGCTATCGCCGCCTGATGCGCGGCATGGCGCTGGTGTCGCTGCTCGCGGTCGTTGGCGCGCTTGGCTGGCTGCGGATCAGCATGGGCAGCGCGCTGACCATCCATATGATCGTCGCGACCGCCGCGGGCGTCGGCCTGTCGGTAATGCTGGGCGCCGCCCTGATGGGACTGGTGTTCCTGTCGAGCGGCAGCGGGCATGACGAGGCGATCGAAGACCCGTTCGAGAACGATTCGGATATGAACCATGACCGATAAGCCAGATTGCCCGCGCGACCCGATCCTGCGCGTTGTTCCCCGTCCCGCCGATATCAACGCCAACGGCCATATCTTTGGCGGCTGGGTACTCAGCCAGATGGACATCGCAGGCGGCATCGTCGCGGGTCGCGAGGCGCAGGGCGCGGTCGCCACGGTCGCGATCGAGACGATGGAATTCATCGCCCCGATCCTGCTGCGCGACATCATCTCGATCTACGCCCATATCGAACGGCGCGGCCGCACCTCGCTGGCGATCCGGCTGGAGGTCATCGCGACCCGCGACCGCGGCGAGATTGAGGTCAAGGTGACCGAAGGCGTGTTCACCTTTGTCGCGCTCGACGAAAATCACCGCCCGCGGGCCTTGCCGCCGGTCTGACCCCGGCCTGGGCGGCGAATCAGCCGCCTTTTAGTTTCTGCCGAAATTCGCGCACCAGGCTGTCGTTCGCAGGCACCCGCACCCGCCAGACCCAGCTGCTGCCGCGGCGCTCCCAGCCATCGGGCGCGGGGTCGATCGCGAACGGGATCAGCATCTCGACCTCGGCTGCGAACGGGCGCGCATTGGTCAGCGTTACCCGCCAGGTCTGAAATTCGCCCTTCGCATCACGGTCTTGCACCACCGCGCGAAACTGCACCGCGGGGCTTTGGGCGATGTCATAATCGACGCGCTCGTCCTTCGCCTTGTCGCCGATCGCCGCCTCGCCGACGAGCAGGCGCTGGCCGCCGATCGTCTCAAATACCGCCGCGGTCCCGGCGGGGAGCGCGAGGCCCAGCCCGTCCGATTCGCGGTTCTGGACACGCAGCCGCGGCGTTAGCGGCTGCGGCTGGCCGTTCTGGTAAAGGGTCGCGGCATAGAGCTGCTCGACCGCGACCTTGTCCTTCGCCAGCAACGCCACCTGCTTCTGCCCCTTCGCCGACACATCGACGCGGAACGGGACGCGATAGAATTTGAGGTCGCCGAGATCCTCTGGCGGGGGCGGGGGAGGTGGAGGCGGGGGTGGAGGAGCGACCGGCGCGGGCAGATACATCAACTCCCGCCGCGAGACCCGGCTGCCGGTCACGACGACATCTTCGGCGGCATCCGCGGCAAAATCCTGCTCGATCTCGATAATCGGCGGCAATTCCCACAACGGATGTGTGCTGGTGATATCCATCGGCCAGCATTTCAGCACCAGTGGCCCCGGCGTGCTACGCGGCAGCGGTGGGCTGTAAATCTTGTTCAGCCGCCCCGCGATGACGTTGAGCTGCGCGCCCGGAAAGCTGGTGACCCCGCCGTTGGCGACGGTGATCCACCCGGTCAGCCCCAGCGTCTTGCCGTCCGAATCGCGGTCGGCGACATAATTGGCCGCCCAGTCGAACCCTTCGGCAAGATAGAGCAATTGCACCGTCACTGTCCGCGCGGCGCGGCTTTCGACCAGCACCGACAGCGTCGGCTTCGCCGACAGATCCTTGGGCACGCGGGAATAGAGCATCCGCTCGGGCAGCCCCGAACAGGCCAGTGCCTCGAAGCCTCCGGCGGCATTTTGCAGAATCACCCCGCCGTTCGGACCCGCCTGGATCACCGCGTCCTGTTCGGTCACCTTGCCGGTGGCGCGATTGGTGCGGCGCAGCGTCACACTGCGCTTCAGATACGCATCGACCAGCCCCGCGGGCGACAGCAGCCGCGCATCGCGGTTCTTTTCGATTACCCCGTCGGGCAGGCCGCTGACCACCGCGGTTTCGGGCAACAGCCCCTCGGCCACGCCTTCGAACCGCAGTACTGATGTCCCGGCGGGCAAGGTGACGGTGCGCGTTTCGGTGATGAAGGCAAAGCCCTGCGGCCAGCGCGGATTGATCGGCCCGCCGCCGCGATTCGGGGCGCGATAGACGGTGACCGCCGCATCGTCGATTTTTGCCGACACCACAATTGCGGGGTCGGTCTGGGCAAGCGCCGCCCCCGGCGCCAGCAGCGCCGCAAGCCATGCCAGCAGGAGCGCGCCCCGCATCCCGTGCGCCTTAGTAGCGCGTGTCGAAGGTGACGGTGACGTCGGTCTTGCCATTGGCAGGCACCGGCACCCGCCATTCGACGCGATCGGCCGAGATGCGCTCGCCTTTCAGGCTTTCGTCGCTGATCCGCACATCGCCATAGAGGCCATCCTGCGCCAGCAGCACCGTCACCGGCGCGGGCCGCGCATTGGTGACGGTATATTTCATCTTGGTCACCCAGCGCGAATCGCCCTTGCGGGTGCGCGACACCACCGTCGGCTGCACCTTCACATCATAGGCGTCACCGGTGCGCAGCGACATCGCCGACCCCATCGGAGTGTGGCCGATGCTGTTTTCGCCGATGAACTGCGGATCGCCGCGCGCGTCGCGCATATAGACGCGGATCGTGCCGGCGGGGAGCTGGTCGCCGAGACCGCCTTGGCGCGAGGTCGAAAAGCGCAGCACGCTGGCGGTGCTTGCCGCCTCGGTGCTGCTGCCCAGCCAGCGATTGACATATTCATAGGTCGATTGCGCGGGCGCACCCTTCACATCCAGAAAACTCACCTGCTTTTGCTGCGCGTTGGCGATCGTCGTCCGCGCCGCGAGCGGATAGAGATAATAGTCGCCGAGCCGTTCGCGGTCGTTGCTTTCGGTCCCGGCGCTGTCCATCGCGCCGGTCATCTGACGAAAACCGCCGCCCCCGCCCGGATTGCCCGCGACGAGCAGCGTGCGCGCATTGGCAAAGGTCGTGCCGGTGCTGTTGGTCAGCGTCACCCACCCTTGAATGTCCATGGCGCCCTTTGCCGCGTCAAACAGCGCGACATAATCGGCGGTCCAGCCGAGGTTGGGGGTCAGATACGACAGCCGGGTCGGGACTGTCCCCGCGCTGGCGGAATCGACGGTCACCGACAACGTCGGGCGCGCGCGCAAATTGGGCGGCAGGCGGTCAAACACCGCGCGCACGGGCAGACCGTCGTCGCGCAGCACCTCGATCCGTTCACCGATCTGGAGCACGATGCCGCCGTTCGCCGCCAGCACCTTGGCGCGCTCGCTGCGTTCGGCGCCGGTCGCAGGGTTGGTGCGGACCAGCGTGATCGACTGGCCGACCGCCTTGTCCATCAATTTGTCGGGGGTCAGCAGGTCGAAATCGAAATTCTGTTCAACGATGGCGATGCCTGGCCCCGACAGCGTTACCGTTTCGGGGCGGATGCGCGCCGACACGTCGGGAAATTCAATGCGGTTGCGCCCCGCCGCGACGCTCAACTGGCGCTCGTCCTGCACCAGCGACTGGCCATTGTTATAGATGGTGACCGCGACGTCGCCCTGGGCATTGGCCGGGGCGGCATCCTGCGCCACGGCGGTACCGGCCGCCAATGCGCCAGCGATGGCAATCGCCCCGCAAGTCGTTGCCAAAGCGCGCATAAAAAAGCCTCCCCGCAGATGGTTCCGCAGGGAGGCTATGGCATGTCGCGGTCGTTGACCAGCGCGAAGATGTACTTATTCGGCCGCTTCGACACCGGGGCTGCGCGTCGCCAGCGTGCGGCGGGCGCGGCGCGGCTTGGCGGCGGGCGCTTCCTCGCCGCCGTCAGTCTCGGCGTCGGCTTCGATGCTGCGTTCGGGGCGGCCGATGGCCGGGGGCAGCACCGCGGTGTCGATGCCGGCATTGCCGCCATCGTCGTTGCCGTCGACCTCGGCAGCGCGCGGACGGCGCGGGCTGCGGCGGTTGGCGCGCGGTGCGGGAGCTTCCTCGGCGACGGTTTCGACGACATTGGTTTCTGCGTCGTCGCTATCGCTGCTCCGAACATCGCTGCGTCCCTCGTCGCGATCGCGGCGCGGGCGTTCCTGCGGCTGGCGGTTGCCGCGATTGTCGTCGTCACGGTCGCTGCGCGTGTCGCGGTTGCCGCGACCTTCGCGCTGGCTGCGCTCGGGACGGTCGTTGCGGTCGGCGCGATCGTTGCGGTCATTCCGCTCGCCGCGATTGTCGTCGCCATTGTCGTCGCGGTCGGCGTCCATATCCAGATCGCTGTCGTCATGGCCGTCGAAATCTTCGACGCCGCGAATTTCGCGCTGGCGGTCCTGGCCGCGATCCTGGCCGTTCGCCGCGTTCTTTTCTTCCTGGCGCAGGCGGAAATCGCTCACGACGCGGAAATAATGATCGGCGAACTGAAGGTAATATTCGGTCTGCACCCGGTCCCCGGCCAGCTGTGCGTCGCGCGCCAGATTGCGGTACTTCTCGATCATCTGGGCGCCGTTTCCGCGCGCCCGGCTGTCGATGCGGTTCGCCTGATCGACTCCGCCGCGGCCGCCCGATTGCGGGCGGCTATTGTTGTTGCTGTTGTTATTGTTGCGGCCGCGACGGCGACCGCTTTGCCGGTTGTTCATGTTCAACTGAGACATCCTGTCGAAAAGCTAAATAAGCTATGCCAACCCCTTTTGGCCGACCGCGCCATTTGCGCGTCGTGCCCGCGCGCCAAGCGCGGTTCTTGCCCTTTACCGCTCGTCTGGACCAAGGCCCGATACGAACATCGTAAGTGGGAAGCAGATCCGCCGGACCAGTATCGATGCGGTGCATCGCCAATGGTATCCCAGCCGGGTCTGTGACTGGCCCCTAACCCGCTTTGCGGCGAAAACCAAGCAATATTTGCGAAGGCGGGTCAGGCGCGGGTCAGCAAAAGCGCCCGGTCGCGGCCGCCCAGATCCTGGCGGCAGGCGACGTGGAAACCCGCAGCCTCGGCGAGCTTGCCAACGGAGATATGTTGCATATGCCCGATTTCAAGGATCGCGACTCCGTCCAGCGCCAGCAGGCGCGGCAAATCGGGGATGATACGGCGATAGTCGGATAGCCCGTCGGCCCCGGCGAATAACGCGCCCGCTGGTTCATGCTCCGCAACATCGGCCATCAACGGCTCGTCGGTGCCGATATAGGGCGGATTGCACAGGATCAGGTCGAACGGGCCGTCGACGCCTTCCCCCCAGTCGCCCGCCTGAAAGGTCGCGCGGTCCGCCATCCCCAGCGCCTCGGCATTGTCGCGCGCATAGGCCAGCGCAAATTCGGACGCATCGATCCCGAGCCCGATTGCATCCGGACTTTCGCTCAGCACCGCGAGCAGCAAAGTTCCCGGCCCCGTCCCGAGGTCGAGCACTCGCGCGGGCCAGCCAGCTCCGCGTTCGCGCGCAAGGTCGATTGACGCCTCGATCAGGATTTCGCTGTCGGGACGCGGGATCAGGACCCCCGGCCCGACTTCGATCCGCAGCGTCCAGAAATCGCGGTAACCGACGATATAGGCGATCGGCTCATGCGCCATGCGCCGCGCGATCAGATGCGCGTATAGTTCGGGCACATCAAACCGTGCCGGATCGAGCAGCACATCCTGCCGCTCGACCCCCAGCGCATGCGCCATCAGCAATTCGGCATCGAGCCGCGGCGTGTCGCTGATCGCGGTGAGCAAGTTGGTAGCGGTGCGGAGCGATTCTGCCACCCCCGCAAAAGTTGGGGGTTCAGTCACCCAGCCCCGCCAGCCGCTGCGCCTGATCCTCGGCGATGAGCGCGTCGATCAGCTCGTCCATCGCGCCCTCGATGATTTCGGGCAGGCGGTGGAGGGTCAGGTTGATGCGGTGATCGGTCACCCGCCCTTGCGGGAAATTATAGGTGCGAATGCGCTCCGAGCGATCGCCCGACCCGACCATCGACTTGCGCGCCGACGCCTCGGCATCGTGGATCTTCGCGCGCTCCAGATCGTAAAGTCGCGCGCGCAGCACCTGCATCGCCTTCGCGCGGTTCTTGTGCTGGCTGCGCTGGTCTTGCTGGATCACGACGAGGCCCGAGGGGATATGGGTGATGCGGATCGCGCTGTCGGTAGTGTTGACGTGCTGGCCGCCCGCGCCCGATGCGCGGTAGATGTCAATTTTGAGGTCGCTGTCCGCAATTGCGACGTCGACCTCCTCGGCCTCGGGCAGCACGGCGACGGTCGCGGCGCTGGTGTGGATGCGCCCTTGGCTTTCGGTCGCCGGGACGCGCTGGACGCGGTGGACGCCGCTTTCGAACTTCAGCTTTGCGAAGACGCCCTGCCCCGTCACCGACGCGACGACCTCCTTGTAGCCGCCGACCTCGGTCTCGCTGGCCGAAATCACTTCGACCTTCCACCCCTGGCCATCGGCATAGCGGCTGTACATGCGCAGCAGGTCGCCCGCGAACAGCGCCGCCTCATCGCCGCCGGTCCCGGCGCGGATTTCGAGCATCGCGGCGCGCGCGTCGGCGACATCCTTGGGAAGCAGCTGGAGCGCGAGGTCGTGCTCGGCGGCGGGGAGTGCTGCCTCGACCGCCGCGATTTCCTCGGCCGCCATCGCCTTCATCTCGGGATCGGTCAGCATTTCGGTCAACGAGCTAAGTTCGCCGCGCAGCCGCACCACTTCGCGCGCCGCGGTGGCGACGGGCTCGAGTTCGGCGAACTCCTTCGACGCCGCGACAAAATCGGTCGGCGCCATATCGCCCGTCGCCATGCGCGCTTGCAGCGCGGCGTGGCGTTCGATGATGGCGTCGATCTGCTTTTCGGAAACGGAGGTCATCTATTCACTGTCATTTCAAGTCTTCGTCATCCCGGACTTGATCCGGGATCCAGACGACACCGGCGGTCATGGACCCCGGATCAAGTCCGGGGTGACGAGGGAGGCAGAAGTTGGTCGACCCGCTCCGCGAGATCACTCGGCCCACGAAAACCGGTAGTCGGCCGGCTGTTATCTTGATCGTAAACAATGCTCAGGATCGATTTGGCGTTCATTTTCGTAGCTTTGTCGAACCGCTTTCTCGGCGAGCCAGTCGCGACGATGTCAGCAGAAATGCCGTCGCGTCGCAGAGTAGCGAGAAACGACTGAGCAAATGCAGATGAACGGTCATCTTCAAGCGCAATTACGACGTCCAAACCAACATCCCGTGCATCATCTACCAACATCGCCAGCCGCTCAATCCCCGCCGCCCAGCCGACTGCCGCGGTCGGCGGTCCGCCCAGCGCCTCGATCAACCCGTCATAGCGCCCACCGCCGAGCACGGTGCCTTGCGCACCGAGCCGGTCGGTGACGAATTCGAACGCGGTGTGGCGATAATAGTCGAGGCCGCGCACCAGCCGCGCATTGCGTTCCCACGCAACCCCCGCGGCATCCAGCCCCGCGGTCACCGCGCCAAAGAAATCCTGCGCTTCGCCGGTCAGAAACGCGTCGATGTCGGGGGCGCTGTCGGCGATCGGGCGGTCCTTCGGGTCCTTGCTATCCAAAATCCGCAACGGATTCTTGTCGAGGCGCGCCAGGCTGTCCTCCGACAGATCGCCGCGATGCGCCTCGAAATGATCGACCAGCGCCGCGCGCCAAGCATCACGGCTTGCCGCATCGCCCAGCGTGTTGAGCGTCAGCGTCACGCCCTCGGCAATCTCCAGTTCCTTCAGCAGCTGATCGGCGAACACCAGCAGTTCGGCATCGGCAAGCGGGCTGTCGCTACCCAGCACTTCGGCATCCAATTGATGAAACTGGCGATACCGCCCCTTTTGCGGGCGCTCATAACGGAACAACGGTCCGTGCGTCGCGACTTTGAGCGGCGCATACTGCTGCCAGCCGTTGGTGATATACGCCCGCGCGATCCCCGCCGTGAATTCAGGGCGCAGCGTGATCGATTCGCCGCCGCGATCCTCAAACGAATACATTTCCTTCGACACGACATCGGTCGTTTCGCCCAGCGATCGCGCGAACACCGCGGTCGGCTCGATCACCGGCACCTCGATGCGTTTGTAGCCATAGAGTCGGCGGACGCGTTCGAACGTCTCGACGACATGCGCAAAACGGTCGGCGAAATCGCCCAGCATGTCCTGCGTGCCGCGAACGGCCTGCGGGGTCGGGATTTTGGCGGATTTATCCTTGCTCATGGCGGCGGCGTCTAATGGTTTTTGGCCGAAAGGCAAAGAGCCGCGATCAAACCTTCTCCCCTTGAGGGAGAAGGATACGGAGCCTTGTCGCGGAGCGACTAGGCGAAGTTGGATGAGGGGTTCAGACGTTGAATTCGCTCGCAAGGTCTGACCCCCTCACCCAGCTTCGACTAGCCAGCAAGCTGGCAAGTCTGCGCAACCGGCGCGGGGTCGTCCAGTCCCCCGGACTGGACTTGGATTGCCGGGGGCAATCCAACCCCGCACCCCCTCAAGGGGAGAGGGAGGTAGCAGTCTGGACCTCACGCTCATTTCCCGGCACAACCCGGCGATGAAAAAACAACTGCTCGTCGCATCTGCCCTCATCGCCGCCATCCCCGCCGCCTTTGCCCAAACCGGCAACAGCCGCCCGCAGCCGGTGGTCCAGCCGCACATCATCCCGCTGCCCGCCGACAAACCCTATCCGGGCACCACGCAGCTCAAGGTCGATGCCACAGACGTCGCGCGCGGTATCTTCCATGTCCGCCAGACGATCCCGGTCGCCAGGCCCGGCAAGCTGACCCTGCTCTATCCCGAATGGCTGCCCGGCAAGCACGCGCCGCGCGGTGCGATTGCCGAGATGGCGGGGTTCAAACCCAGCGCGGGCGGCAAGCCGCTGGCGTGGACGCGCCAGCCGACCGATGTCTATGCGTTCGACGTCGATGTCCCGGCCGGCGTCAAAAGCATCGACATTGCGTTCGATTTCCTGTCGCCGACCCGCACGAGCGAGGGCCGCGTCGTCGTCACCCCGGCGATGATGAACCTGCAGTGGGAACAGGTCAGCCTCTACCCCGCGGGATATTTCACCCGGCAAATTCCGGTACAGCTGGAGGTGACCCTGCCGGATGGGTGGACCGGCGCCGCGGCGCTCGACGGGCTGAAAATCAGCGGCAACCGCTACAGCTTTGCCCCGACCAATTATGAAGTGCTGGTCGACAGCCCGATGTTCGCGGGCCGCCATTTCCGCAAATGGGATCTGGGGCAGAATGTCACGCTGAACGTCGTCGCCGACGAAGCCAAATATCTCGACGCCCGCCCCGACCATATCGCGCGCCACGCCGCGCTGGTGTCCGAAGCGGTGGCGCTGTTCGGGGTCCGCCATTTCGACCGCTATGAATTCCTGCTCGCACTGACCGACGAATTGGGCGGCATCGGGTTGGAACATCACCGGAGCAGCGAGAACAGCCGCAACCGCGACTATTTCACCGAATGGGACGAAAATGACAGCGAGCGCGGGCTGCTGCCGCACGAGCTGGTCCACAGCTGGAACGGCAAATATCGCCGCCCCGACAAATTGTGGACCCCCGATTACCGCACGCCGATGCAGGGCAATCTGCTGTGGGTCTATGAAGGCCAGACCAGCTATTGGGATTTGGTCCTCGCGGGCCGTTCGGGGATGCAGTCGAAAGAAATGATCTTGGCCGAATGGGCGACCCATGCAGGCTTTTACAGCGCGCAGCCGGGGCGCGAATGGCGATCGGTCGAGGATACGACGCTCGACCCGGTCATCGGCGCGCGCAAACCCAAACCCTTTGCCAGCTGGTCGCGCGGCGAGGATTATTACAACGAAGGATCGCTGACCTGGCTTGAGGCCGATCTGCTGATCCGCCAGGCGACGAACGATGCCAAAAGCCTCGACGATTTCGCGCGCGCCTTTTTCGGTGGGCGCGAGGGCGATTGGGGGCAGAACAGCTATGATTTCGACGATGTCGTGGCGGCGCTGAACGCGGTGCATCCCCATGACTGGGCTGGGTTCCTGCGCCAGCGGTTGCAAATGCCCGGACAGGTCGCCCCCGTCGCCGGGATCGAACGCGCTGGATATCGGCTGGCGTGGCGCGACGCGCCGAATGTGTACGACCGTGACCGCATGGCGCAGGCGAAGAATTACGACCTCACCCATTCGCTGGGGATGACGATCGACAAGGACGGCATTGCAGGCGCGATCCTGTGGGACAGCCCGGCGTTCAAGGCCGACATCGTCAACGGCACCAAGATCGTCGCGGTCGATGGCACCAGTTACAGCAAGGAGCGGCTGGAGGCCGCGATCCGCGCCGCGACCGACGGCAAGACCCCGGTGCGGCTGCTCGTCGAACGCGGCGGTCGTTATCGCCAGATCGACATCGCCTATCACGGCGGGCTACGCTGGCCGCACCTCGAAAAGGTTGGCAGCGGGCCGGACTGGTTCGACCGACTGCTGGCGCCGCGCCGCACACTCTAGGTGCCTTGGAATTCCGTTCGCATCGAGCGAAGCCGAGATGCCCCTAATTCGTTCACCCGCGATGGGTGTCTCGACTTCGCTCGACACGAACGGCTAAGGGGCGCCCGACTCATAAAAACACGCGACTCATAAACCAAAAGGACTCCACTCTCCCATGCGCATCGACCTGATCCCCGCCGGCGACAGCCCGCCCGACAGCTTGAACGTCCTGATCGAAGTACCGATCGGCGGCGAGCCGGTGAAATATGAATTCGACAAAGCATCAGGCGCGCTGTTCGTCGATCGCTTCCTCCACACCCCGATGCGCTATCCCGCCAATTACGGTTTTGTGCCGCACACGCTGGGCGAAGACGGCGATCCGCTCGACGCCCTCGTCGTCGCGCGTTCGCCGATCGTCGCGGGCGCGGTGGTCAAGTGCCGTCCGATCGGCGTGTTGATGATGGAAGACGATGCCGGCGGCGACGAAAAACTGCTGTGCGTGCCGGTCAACAAGACCTTCCCCTATTATGCCGATGTCGCGAGCTACACCGACATGCCGCCGATCGTGCTGCAGCAGATCGAGCATTTCTTCACCCACTACAAGGATCTTGAGCCCGGCAAGTGGGCCAAACTCAACGGCTGGGGTGACGTCGACGAAGCCAAGCGCATCATCGTCGAGTGCATTGAGCGCGCGAAGACGGTGGGGTTTTAAAAGCCACCGTCATTGCGAGGAGCGAAGCGAAGCGGCAATCCAGAGCTGGCGTAAACCGCTCTGGATTGCTTCGCTTCGCTCGCAATGACGAATTCAGGCCGAGAGTGCCCCGCCTTCGTCCGGCAACACCCGCACATCGGTGCGCGGATAGGGAATCCGGATCCCCGCGTCCTGGAACCGGTCCCAGATCCCCAGGAACACCTCGCCCTGGATATTGCCCAGCCCCGCTTCGGGGTCCGAAATCCAGATGCGCAGTTCATGCTCGACCGCGCGTTCGCCAAAGGCGGTGATCCACACCGCCGGTTCGGGTTCGTCCAATATGCGCGGGTTTGCCTTCGCCGTTTCGACGATCAGCCGCTGCGCCAGTCGCAGGTCGGTGTCATAAGGCACCGGAATCCGCATCCGTACCCGCACCTCGGGGCTGGCATAGCTCCAATTCTCGACCGCCTGCGTCATCAGCAGCTCGTTCGGAATCAGATGCTTTTTGCCGTCGCGCGTGACGACATTGACCGCGCGCACCCCGATCTTGGCGACGCGGCCCACATTGGGCATCCCGCCGGGCAGTGTCGATCCGCCCATGCTGCTGCCGTCGCCGACGACGAGCACGTCGCCGGGCTTGATCGACCGGTCCATCAACAGGATGATCCCGGCGATCAGGTTGCCGACGGTTTTCTGCAGCCCGAACCCGATCGCGAGGCCCGCGGCGCCTGAAAACACCGCCAGCGCGGTCAGGTCGATGCCGAGCAAGTCGATGCCGAACAGCATCGCAAAGACGAACAGCGCGATCGCGATCAGCTTTTCGGTCAGCAATCGCTGCGTCTGGTCGATATGGGTGTTGCGGCGGAGCAGCCACTTGGTCGCACGCAGCACGATCTTGACCGCCAGATACAGCAGGATTGCGACAACGACCGTCGAAAACAGGCTGTAGAGCGACAGGCGATAGGCGCCGACATCGAGCCCGATCGCCTTCATCGCGATGACCATCCCGTCGAACCCCTCGCGCAGATTGGTCGCGGCACTCATAGCGCGGCGAATCCGCGGGTCAGATCGGCGATCAGGTCAGCGGGATCCTCCAGCCCGATCGACAGCCTGACCAGCGGATCGGGGTCAGTCCATTCGGTCGCGGTGCGAACCGGGTTGCCGGGGACGACCAGGCTTTCAAAACCGCCCCAGCTGAACCCGATCCCGAACAGCGCCAGCGCGTCGATAAAGCGGACGCGGGCCGCCATGTCGGCGCACTTCAGGGTAAAGCCGAACAGCCCGCTGGTCCCCGAAAAGTCGCGCGACCAGATTGCATGGCCGCGATCGCCGGGCAGCGCGGGGTGCAGCACGCGGCCCACCTCGGGCCGCGCGGCGAGCCAGTTCGCCACCATCAGGCCGTTCTCCCCCTGCCGTGTCATCCGCACGTCGAGCGTGCGCAGACCGCGCAGCATCAGCGCGCAATCGTCGGGCGACACCGCCTGCCCGAGCTGATACGCCGCGCTGCGCAGCCGCGGCCACACTGCTTTCGTCGCGGTCAGCGACCCCATCATCGCGTCGCTGTGACCGCCGACATATTTGGTCAGGCTCATCATCGTCACATCGACGCTGTGCGCCAGCGCCGGAAACAGAAGCGGCGTCGCCCAGGTGTTGTCGAGCATCGTCAGCACGCATCTGTCGCGCGCGACGCGGGTTATCGCGGGAATATCCTGCACCTCAAAGGTCAGGCTACCGGGCGATTCGAGGAAGATCAGCCTGGTTTGCGGGGTGATCAGGTCAGCGATCGCGGCGCCGATCAGCGGATCATAATAGGTCGTCGTGACCCCGTAACGCGCGAGCAACCCGTCGCAAAAAGCGCGCGTCGGCTCATAGGCGCTATCGACCATCAGCAGATGGTCGCCGGGCGCCAGCAGCGCGAGCAGGCCCGCCGAATTGGCCGCGACCCCCGATGGATACAGCAAAGTGCCCGCCGCCCCCGGCTCCATATCGGTCAGCGCGTCGGCGAGCGCCCACACCGTCGGCGTGCCGCGGCGGCCATAATAGAGCTTGTCATGGGTGGCATGGCCCCTCGCCTCAAGGTCGGCCATATTGTCGTAGAGGATCGTCGAGGCGCGCCACACCGGCGGATTGACCACGCCGCCGCCCAGCCGCGGGTCGCCGGTCCACTCGGGCCGCCGCCCACCCTGCACCAATCTGGTCGCGGGGCGTAGGTTTGCATCGTCGCTTTTGCTCATCCCCGCTGTGTTAGCGGAGCCATGCGCAAAATCCAGTGCGGGCCACTATAAATACCTACACCGGCAACAAGCGCAGACATTGAAAACCGTTCGCACTGAGCCTGTCGAAGTGCCGTCCTTTCTTGCTAGCAACGCAAGAGAAAGAACGGTGTTTCGACAGGCTCAGCACGAACGAAAAAAGCGGATCAAGTTGGGCGCCTCAAGCCGCGCCGGTCGCCTTCGGCGTTGCCGGGTCGGCGCCCCATTCGGTCCAGCTGCCGTCGTACACTGCGACATCGTCCTTGCCGAGCAGATGCGCGCCGAACGCCACGACGGTCGCGGTCATGCCGCTGCCGCAGGTTGTGACCAGCGGCTTGTCGAGGTCGATCCCGGCAGCGTCGAACGCGGCCTTCAGATCGTCGCCCTGTTTCCAGGTGCCGTCGGCATTGAACAATGCGCTGTGCGGCAGGCTGCGCGAATTCGGAATATGGCCGGGTGCCAGGCCCGGACGCGGATCGCGTTCTTCGCCGGTAAAGCGCGCTGCGGGGCGCGCATCGACGACCTGTTCGGCGCCACTATCGACATTCGCCAGCATCTGATCCTTGGTCCGCACCGCTTTCGCATCGCGCCACACGGTGAAGTGACGGTGGCGCAGCGTCTGCTTGCCCATTTCGAGCGCGCGGCCCTCGGCCTTCCATTTGGCGAGGCCGCCGTCGAGCAGCGCGACGTCATGCGCGCCGAACAATTTGAGCAGCCACCAGGCGCGCGCCGCGCTTTTCAGCGGGCTGTCGTCATACAGCACGACGCGGCTGCCATCGCCCAGCCCGAGCGACTGCATCCGGCTCGCGAATTTTTCGGCCTGCGGCGCCATGTTGTCGATGTCGCTCGACGCATCGGTCAGTTCGGCCAGGTCCATGAACACGGCGCCCGGGATATGCCCGGCCTCATATTCACCGCGCGCATCGCGGCCAGCGTCGTCCATGAATTTCGTCGCGTCCACGACCCGCAGGTCCGACGCCCCCAGTTCGCGTTCCAGCCAGTCGGTTGAGACCAAGGCGTCCATGTCATGCTCCTGTTGCGACCGATCGGAACTTTACCCGTTCCTTCGCCGGTCATCCTGCGCCGTTCTTTCCGGGGAGGACAAGCCTATGCCCCGCGTTGCGCTTTTTCAAGCGCGGTGGCGCTGTGCCTCAGCCAATGCTGCGCTGCAACAAAAAAGCTGCGCTTTTATGGCGCTATGCCGGAAACTATTGGCTGCGCTTGACCGACGTGGTGCGGGAGCCCGGCCGGTCCACCAGATAGGAGATTTGGTCGAGCGGCAGCGGTGCGAGTTTATCGCTTCCGCTCGTACCCTGCTCGCGGCCCAGCACGAAACTCCCGGCGTTCTGGCCGAAAGCCTCGCCCTCCCCGTCCCAATGATAGGTCACATCGAACGCAAGCACCGGCACCAGCATCGGCTTGCCGCCGATCATCAGCGGCTCGATCGTCGCGCGCGGCAGCATGACCTCGGTCGACAGTTCCTCGCCGGCCCCGGCATCGAGCGTCATATCGTCGCGCAGCACGCTGCCCCCGGCCCCGTCAAAGAAACGACCGAGTACCGCTTCGGGCATCGCCGACCCCTGATTGAGCGCGATGCGGACCATCAGGCCGGGCGCGGGCAATATGCCTTGATTGATCAGATGCAGCGAAAAGGCGACGATGACATGATCGGGCGCAAAGCGGATACCGCGAATGTCGAGCGCCATGCCGACCACCGCGCGCCGTTCGCCCGCGGCGCGGTTGACCAGCGGCGATGCGGGCCGCGGCTCGGCTCGGCGAACCGCGGGTGCGGCAGGCCGCGCTGTCGGCGCTGTCGGCGCTGGCGCAGCAGGCGGCGCGGCGCGCGGCGCCGCGACCTCGTCGATGATCGGCCCGGCGGGCGCAGTGCGCCGCCGCCAATACCACAGTCCCGCGCCCAAGGCCGCGAGCCCGGCGAGCAGCCACGCCCAGATCGACGTTCCGGCTGGCGCGTCGATCGGTGCATCGGCAGTCGCCGGTGCGACATCGGTTGGCGCCGGTGGCAGCGCGGGGACATCGGCGCCGACCGTCGGCGCCGCGTCTTGCAGCGGCGGCGTATCGCTGCCGGGCACCGCGATCGCCGGACCCGGAACGGTTGGCGAGGGCGCAGCACGCGTAGCGGCACCGGGGGCGGCGGGCCGCGCCGCGGTCGGCGCCACCGGGGTGGTCGGCACCGCCGTTCGTGGCTGCGTCGGCGTCACCCGTGGCGGGGTGGCAGGCTGCGTCGGTGCCGGGGCGGGCGTCGGCGTTGGCGTCGGCGTGCGATTCTCGTTCGGGCCGACCGGTGGCAGGCCATTGTCAGACGGCCCCTGCACCCCCGGCGCGCGGCCGTCGTCGGCAGGCGGCAGCCGGAAGATGGACGAAGGCGCGGGGGTCGGAGCGGGCGATTCGGTCTGCTGCGCCGCAATCGGCGATGCCACGCCAACCGCGATCATCGCGGCCGCAAGCGGCAAAGCACGCTGCCACCGTCCCTGCCCAAATTTCCGCACCGTCATCGAAATGTCCGCGATCCCAAACTGCTGATATGCTCGCCGCGCCGCTGAATTGGCGCTGAACCGGGCCATCCACGGGATGACAGCGGCCGCGCGCGTCCCTAGATGGTTTCGATGACCGATTCTACCCCCGCACCGCTCGCGCCGAAACATCTGGGCCAGTCGAGCGACCTTCCTGCCGCACCCGAAGCGGCGATCCTCGACTATGTGCCCAACCCGCGCGTCGGCGAGCTTTATCTGGTGCGCTTCGCCGCGCCCGAATTCACCTCGCTCTGCCCGGTCACCGGCCAGCCCGATTTTGCGCATCTCGTCATCGATTATGCACCCGGCGAGACGATCGTCGAATCGAAAAGCCTGAAGCTGTTTCTGGGGTCGTTCCGCAATCATGCGGGGTTCCACGAGGACTGCACCGTCGGCATCGGCCGCCGCCTGTTCGACGAGATGCAGCCTCTGTGGCTGCGCATCGGCGGCTACTGGTATCCGCGCGGCGGCATCCCGATCGATGTTTTCTGGCAATCGGATCCGCCGCCCGCGGGCCTATGGTTGCCCGATCAGGGGGTCGCGCCCTATCGCGGCCGGGGATGAGATTTCATCTTTCCGTCACAATTTATTGACATTAATGTCAGCGATATGACCGCAGCTTCGCTTCCGCACGACCATGCCATCGCCGTCGGTTCCGACCAGATCGATTTCATGGGCCACGTCAACAACGCCCATTACCTCAGCTGGGTGCAGGAAGCGGTGCTGTCGCACTGGCGCCACATCGCACCGCCCGACGCGGTTGCGGCGCATCTGTGGGTCGCGCTGAAGCATGAAATCACTTATCGCCGCCCCGCCTTTCTCGACGATCAGGTCATCGCGACGGTGATCCTCGAAAAGGTTCAGGGCGCCCGCGCCTTTTACGAAACGATCATCAAGCGCGGCGAGGACGTGCTGGCGGAAGTGAAATCGAGCTGGTGCTGCATCGACGCAGAAACGCTGCGGCCCGCGCGGCTGGCGAGCGATGTGATCGCGCGGTTTTTTCCGGCTGAGAAGGTTTAGGCGGCCAACACCGCCCGAACATCGATTTTGGGGTGGAGAACCGCTACCCTTTCTTCGTCACCCCGGACTTATCCGGGGTCCATGACCCCTTGCGTCGCCCTATCCTTAGAAAACCGATGGATCCCGGATCAAGTCCGGGATGACGAATTCTAAGGGCTGCAATCAGTCGTCAGCTGACGTCCGATCGTTCGTTCAAACCTAAGCCGCCACAAACCGGATCGGCAGCCGCTTCAACCCGCCAACAAACACCGACTCGACCCGCGCCGGCTCGCCCGTCAATTCCAGGCTTTTGATCCGCGGCAACAATTCCTCCATCAAGATCCGTATCTCCATCCGCGCCAGATGCTGGCCCAGGCAGACATGCGCGCCGAAGCCGAATGCGATCTGCTGGTTCTTTTCGCGGTCGGGATCGAATTTGAACGGATCGCCGAACACCGCCTCGTCACGGTTGGCCGACACATAGTTGAGCATCAACCAGTCGCCTGCGCTTATCGTCTGGCCGCCGATGTCGACATCCTCTTTCGCGCTGCGCATGAAATGCTGGACCGGCGTGGTCCAGCGGATCGCTTCCTCGATCAGCCCGGCCTTGTCGGCCTCTGCAGCGCGGAAGCGTTCGAACAGCGCCGGATTCTTCGCCAGCTCCATGATCGCCCCAGCGGTCGAGGCGCTGGTGGTGTCGTGCCCGGCGGTCGCGACGATCATGTAATAGCCCGACATTTCGCGGTCGGGGATCGCTTCGCCGTTAATCGTCGCATTGGCGATCACCGTTGCGATGTCCTCGCGCGGATTGGCGCGGCGATCGGCGGTCAGCGCGGCGAAATATTGGGTGAAATCGGCGATGACATAATCGAGCATCGCGATCGCCTGTTCGGCGCTGGTGATTGCCTCGCGGCTGCGGTTCAGCTCGGGGTCGGTCGGGCCGAACAATTGCTGCGTCAGCATTAGCATCCGCGGCTCGTCCTCCGCCGGAACGCCCAAGATGTCCATGATGACACGCAGCGGATAATGCGCCGCAACGTCGCGGGCAAAATCGCACGCCCCGCCCGCTTCCAGCATATGATCGACCGTCTCGCGCGCGATCTGGCGGATGCGATCTTCGACGATCTTCAGGTTCTTCGGCATGAACCAGCTTTGGGTCAGCAGCCGGTATTTCATGTGATCGGGGGCGTCCATCTGGACCAGCGAGCGGATCAGATGGCCATCGTTGTTCGGGGTCGCGGCGCGCGCCAGCGCCTCACCGTCGCGGTTGGTCAGCACCGTCGGGCGGATGCCGTTGGCGAACCGCTGCGGATCGCGGCTGATCGCCATGATGTCGGCGTGCCGCGTGACCAGCCAAAACGGGTCATGATCGTGATTCTCGGCGACCGCCAGCGGCGCGTTGGCGCGCGCCCAGGCCAGCTGATCGTGCAGCGGATCCCATTGGCCGTATGCGACCGGATCGACGACGGCGGCGGCTACCTCTCCAGGCAATATCGGTTTTGTCATGCAACTTATGCTGCCGCGATTCGATGGGCTTGTCGAGGGGGGATGGAATGCTCCCCATCTCGTCATCCCGGACCCTTCGACAGGCTCAGGACAGGCTTGATCCGGAATCCATGCCACGCTCGTCGAAGTGGATCCCGGATCAAGCCTGTCCTGAGCCTGTCCTGAGCCTGTCGAAGGGTCCGGGATGACGATGGAGGATCATTGGCAGCTTAGACGATCTGCGGCGCCCCGGCGGGCATCGCGCTCGCCCATTCGGCGCGGGCCTTCCGGATCATGGCTTTGAGCGCCTCGGCATTCCGCTGCCACGCGGTGGCAACCTCGGCCCGCCACGCCGAACCCGCCGCGCTGCCCAGTTCCGCAACGGTCATGTCTATAAACACGTCATATTCAGCGATCGGCAGTGCGCCATAATTGCGGTGGGTGAACACCAGTTCGGCGACCAGCGGCCACACCCAATCCTCGCCGTGCGCCAGCCCCAGCATCATTTGCAGCGTTTCGTCGGTCATCCGCCGCGACGCCGCATCGACCGAAATGAAACTCGCGCGGCGGTCGGGAAAGGCGGCAAAGAACCGCTCGAACAGAGTGTGGCGAATGTCGATGTCCGCATCGGCGACGGCGATCAGGCTCGCATCCATCAGCAATGCGTCAGTCGATCTCACCTCCTCTAACCTTCGTCACCCCGGCGCAGGCCGGGGTCTCGCCGCCCGGATCCCGGCCTGCGCCGGGATGACGAACGGCGATCGCAGCTCACTTGAACAAGCTGCCCAAAATTCCGCGCATCAACTGGCCTCCGAGCTTGCCTGCAACCTGCCGCCCGATGCTCGTTGCCGCCGATCGCGCCGCCGATTGCACCATTTTCTCGGTCATCGACGGTTTGGCGGCCTCGCGCGCCGCCGCGGTTTCCCGCCGCAGCCGCTCTTTCTCTTCGGCGACCTTGCGCTTCGCCTCTTCCTTGGCGGCGATCGCGGCTTGCTTGTCGGCCTCGACCTGAGCCTTCGCTTCGACCGCCGCGGCCTGCGCCTGCTCGGCCTTCACCGCTAGCAGTTCTTCGGCGCTCTCGCGATCGACCGCGGTGTCATATTTGCCCTCGACCGGCGAGATCGACTTGATGATCGCGCGTTCCTTGGCATCGAGCGGCCCGGCGCGCGAGCAGGGCGGCTTGATCAACGTGCGCTCGACCGGCGACGGCGCGCCGTCGGACATCAGCAGCGACACCAGCGCCTCGCCGACCTTCAATTCGGTGATCTCGCGCGCGACATCGACCTTGGGATTGGGGCGGAAGGTTTCGGCCGCCGCCTTGACCGCCTTCTGGTCGCGCGGGGTGAAGGCGCGCAGCGCGTGCTGGACGCGGTTGCCGAGCTGGCCCGCGACATCTTCGGGAATATCGATCGGATTTTGCGTCACGAAATAGACCCCGACGCCCTTCGACCGGATCAGCCGCACGACCTGCTCGATCTTCTCGGTCAGCGCCGGCGGCGCGTCGTCGAACAGCAGGTGCGCCTCGTCAAAGAAGAAGACGAGCTTGGGTTTGTCGGGGTCGCCGATTTCGGGCAGCGTTTCGAACATTTCGCTGAGCAGCCAGAGCAGGAAGGTCGCATAGAGCTTCGGGCTCGCCATCAGCTTGTCGGCGGCCAGGATATTGACATAGCCGCGGCCATTGTCGTCGCAGCGGATCATGTCGTGGATGTCCAGCGCGGGTTCGCCAAAGAAATGCGCGCCGCCCTGACTTTCCAGCGTCAGCAACTGGCGCTGGATCGTGCCGACGGTCGCCTTCGACACATTGCCATATTTGGTGGTGAGTTCGTCGGCATTCTCGGCGCACCAGACCAGCATCGCCTGGAGATCGCCCAAATCGAGCAGCAGCAGATTCTGTTCGTCGGCGACGCGAAAGGCAATGGCGAGCACCCCCTCCTGCACCTCGTTGAGCCCCATCAGCCGCGCGAGGAGCAGCGGCCCCATTTCGGAAATCGTGGTACGAATCGGGTGGCCCTGTTCGCCGAACAGGTCCCAGAACATGACCGGATTGTCGCGATAAGCCCATTCGCTGTCGCCGATCTCGGCGGCGCGCGCCGAAAAAATTTCGTGCAGTTTCGACATCGGACTGCCGGCCATAGCCATGCCGGCCAGGTCGCCCTTGACGTCGGCAACGAATACCGGGACGCCGACCGCCGAAAAGCCCTCGGCCAATCCCTGCAAGGTTACCGTCTTGCCGGTCCCGGTTGCCCCGGCGATCAGCCCGTGCCGGTTGGCGCGTTTCAGCACCAGCGACTGGCGTGGGCCATCGGCGGCGCCGCCGCCGCCCAGGCCGATATAGATTTCGCTCGCCATGCTGCCGTCGCTCACCCGCCGTCCTCCACTTTCAACGTTTCGCCAAGGGTCTAGAGCGGAGGGGCAGGTCAGGCAATCGCCAAACCGGACGCGGGATCGCGCCGCGGATCGGGCTAGAATTTTGCGCCTGTCGCAACCGCGTCCGCCGCCAGCGCGATCGCCTCGATCTCGATGCGAAAGCCGAAGTGCAGCGGTCCGGCGGGCACCACGCTGCGCGCCGGACGCGCAGCGCCGAAAAAGCGGCTATAGACTGCGTCGAGTTCGCCCCAGTCGTCAATGTCGGCGAGATAGACGGTTGTCTTGACCACCTGCGCCAGTTCGGCACCCGCATCCCCCAGAACGGCCTTCAAATTTTGGAGCGCCTGTTCGGCCTGCGCCGCGAAGGGAGCACTCGCCAGCGAGGTATCGCGGCCCGGCCGAAGTGGCAGCTGCCCCGAGACGAAGACGAAGCCGCCGCCGACAACGAACGACGAATAATGCGGTCCGCCAGTCATTTTAGCCGGTTCTTCCGCCTTTTGCCCCGCGCTTTGTAATGTCATCCGTCACCTTCCAGCTCTGGTGCGAATATCATAGCACGTCCGGCTGCACCGACCATCACCCCATGATGAATGCATTGAGCTTATTCCCGTCGGGATCGCGGAAATATCCGGCATAAAACCCTTCACCGCGCGGTCCCGGCGGGCCTTCGCAGGTGCCGCCGTTGGCGAGCGCGAGGTCGTAGAGGCGCTGGACCTGGTCCTTATCCTTGGCCTCCAGCGCCACCATCACCCCATTGCCGACACTGGCGGCGTTGCCGTCGAACGGCTTGGTCAGCCCAATACCGGCCGCGCCGCCCGGCTTGCCCCACGCGATGAAGCCGTCGAACTCCATCATCCGCGGGGTATCGAGTTCAGCGGCAATCGCGTCGTAAAAGACCGCCGCTTTTGCCAAGTCGTTGGTGCCCAAGGTCACATAGCCAATCATGAAGTTTCTCCCGACTCGATGTTGTGGGAACATAATAGGAACATGATCGCGACCGCGCAAATGAAAAGGGCGCCGGATCGGCTGATCCGGCGCCCTTTCATCGGGTCGAGACGGCGCGGCTTACTTCACCCGCACCGCAATGAATGCCGACGGACCGCCGCGGCGCAGGATTTCGAGCAGCACCGCATCTCGCCCCGCCCGCTTCGCGTCGGCGACCGCCTTAGCCAGCGCATCGCTGGTCGCCACCGGCACGCGGTTGGCGCTGAGGATCACGTCGCCGCGGCGCAGACCCTTGCGGCCCGCGTCGCTGTTCGCCGATGCGGCGCCGATCACCAGCCCCTTGGTCCCGGCATCGACCCCGACCGCGCGTGCGATATCGGGGGTGACCACCTGCACCGACAGGCCGAGTTCGTCCTGAATGGCCTTGTCGGCGGCGCCGGTCGCATCTTCGGGCTCGGTCTGCTCGGCTTCGGGGTCGAAGTTGGTGCCGGCCAGCTCTTCCTCGGGCGGCCGGGTGCCGACCAAAACGTTCAGCGTCATCGGCTTGCCGTCGCGAATGATTTCGAGCGGGATGCGCGTCCCCGGCTTGGTGTTCGACACGATATAGGACAGGGTCTGCTGCGGCGTGACTTCGCGGCCATTGACCTTGGTCACCACGTCGCCGCGCTTCAGCCCGGCCTTTTCACCAGCCTGCGCCGGTTCGACGCGCTGGATGAATTCGCCGCGATCCTTGGGCAAACCGAGGGCCGCCGCCAGATCCTCGTCGACCGGCGCAATACCGATGCCCAGATAACCGCGTTGAACCTTTTCGCCCGCGCGCAGCGCGTTGATCACCGGGATCGCGGCGTCGGCGGGGATCGCGAAGTTGACGCCGATATTGGCGCCGACCGGCGAGATCAGCATGTTGTTGATGCCGACGACATTGCCCTGCAAGTCGAACAACGGGCCGCCCGAATTGCCGCGATTGATCGCGGTATCGGTCTGGATATAGCGATCATAGGCGCCGCCCTGGCCGATGTTGCGCTGCACCGCCGAGATGATGCCCGCGGTCACCGTCGAACCCAGCCCGAGCGGGTTGCCGATCGCCACCACCCAGTCGCCGACGCGCGCCGTGCTGCTGTCGGCGAATTTCACGAAAGGCAGGCCGCCCGCTTCGATCTTGAGCAGCGCGAGATCGGACGCGGCATCGCGGCCGACGATCGTCGCCTTATATTCTTTCTGGTTGGTCAGTGTCACCGTGACCTGATTGACCGCCTCGCCGCGCGGGCCGCCCGAAATCACATGATTATTGGTGACGATGTAGCCGTCGGCCGAGATCAGGAAGCCCGAGCCGCCGCCCTGCTGTTCCTGGGTGATCGGCTCGCGCGTCCCGGCAAAGGGATTGAGCCGCACGCCGAGGGTGACCTCCTGCTTGGTCGAGATGTTGACCACCGCGGGCTGCAACTGTTCGACCAGGTCGGCAAAGCTCTCCGGCGCGCCCGAACGCGGCACGACCTTGGCGATTTCGCTCTGCTCATTTTGCGCGACCTGCGCGCCGACCGGGGACTGGGTAACCAGCGCCAGCGCGGTGCCACCCGCCAGCAAGGCCGAAGTGATGCCATAAACATAACGCACGATCGGTAATCCTCTTCTCATCCGAAAAACTCAAACACCCCGGCTGCGGCGGTCTGCGGCGCAGCGGCTGAACGCCAATTGAACATGAACGGACGCTTTCGGTTCCATTCACCGTCGCGTCCGGCCCGATCAACCGCCGCTGAAACGCTTCAGATATTCATTGTCGGGCGACATGATGATCGAGGTGCCGCCTTGGTTGTTCTCACCCAGGAAGGTCTGGCGATAGCTTTGCATGGCGCGGTAGAAATCGTAAAACTCCGGATCCTTGCCAAAGCTGGCGGCATAGATGCGCGCCGCTTCACCGTCGGCGTTACCGCGGATGATCTGCGCTTCCTTTTGCCCTTCGGCACGGATCGCGGTCGCTTCCTGCTGGCGTGCCGATCGCATGCGGTTGTAGGCTGCGATCAACGTCGCACCTTCCGGCAGGTCGGCGCGCTTGATCCGCACGTCGATGACTTCGGCGCCATATTTATTCGCCTCACGGTTCAGCGCGACCTGGATATTGTCCATCACCGCGCCGCGTTCGGGCGACAGCAAGGTGGCAAAGGTGCGCTTGCCCAGCTCGTTGCGCAGCGACGACCCCAGGATCGTTGCCAGCTGCTGCTGCAACCGCTCCTCGGTGCGGATCGCGGTGTACATGCGCACCGGATTGGTGATGCGGAAGCGCGCAAAGGCATCGACCTGCAACCTTTGCTGGTCGGTCGACAGCACCTGCTGGCGCTCCATGTTGACGCCCATGATGCGCTTGTCGATATATTGGATACCGTCGGTGAACGGCACGCGCAGCACCAGGCCCGCTCCCGAACTGCCGAAATCCTCGTTCGGCTTGTAACGGTTCACGGTGCGCTCGATCTCGCCAAAGCGCAGGATCAGCGCCTGCTTGTCCTCGGGCACGATCGCCAGCGATTGGGACAGGAGGACGAGCAGTGCGACGACCCCGACGAGCAGGCGCACGGGGTTCTGGAACAGCGAATTCAACATCATTCGCCTCCCTTCGTCGCCGCAGCGGGCGGGGTGGCGGGAATCCGTTTCTGGACCTCGTTGAGCGGCAGATAAGGGGTTACCCCGCGCGCTTCGACGACGGTCTTGTCGACATTCGACAACACATTCTCCATCGTTTCATAATAGAGGCGCTTGCGGGTCACCCCCGGCGCCAGCCGATATTGTTCGTAAATCTGGTCGAACGCCGCGGTGTCGCCACGGGCGCGTTCGAGCACCTGCTGCTGATAGGCGCGCGACAGGTTGATCGCCGATTCGCGCTCCTGCAGCGCCGCGGTGACTTCCTTGAACGCATCGTCGACCTGGCTCGGCGGATCCGCCTGACGGATCGCGATGCCCTGGATCGCGACGCCGGCGCGATACTGGTTGAGCAGTTCCTGCATCCGTTGCTGCACCTGCGCTTCGATTTCGACGCGGCCGGGGCCGATCGCATCGGTCAGGTTGAAATTGGCGACGGTGGCGCGCATCGAGCTTTCGGCGACTTCGCGGATCGTGCCTTCGGGATCGGCGAGCTGGAAAAAGAACAGCTCGGGATCGCGCACCGACCAGCGCACTTCATACGCGAGATCGACCAGGCTCTGGTCGCGGGTCAGCACGAAATTCTCGTCGGTCGCATTCGGCGATCCGACTGGCATGGTGCGGATCGCGCGGACGTCCTCCAACCGGATGCGCTCGATCGGCGCCGGCCAGGTGAATTTCACGCCGGGGCCGACGGTGCGCGAATAACTGCCGAGGCGGGTGACGACCCCTTCCTTTTCGGGCGGCACGATGTGGAAGGAGGAAAAGATCACCCACAGCACCGCCGCGGCGAGCACGCCCCATTTCCAGAATTTCGCCGAATCGCCCAGATTGAACTGGCCGCCGCCGCCGCCCGAACCGCCACCGCCAAAGCCGCCGCGTCCCTTGCGCAGCAGTTCGTCGAGCGCGGAGGGGCCGCGCGGTTTGCGACCGCGGTTGATGTCGATCGGATCGGGGGTCACCCACGGGTTGCGCGGGCCGGGGCGTTTGCCGTCGTCGCCCTTGCCGCCGCCATCCCCGTCGTCGCCCTTGCCGGGACCATTGCCCCACGGGCTCTTACCCATCTGGAGGATCGACCCGAAAAATTGCCGCAATCCACTGGGGCTGCGGCGTCCGATGCTGCCGTCAATATTGTCGTTCATAACGCTTTTATAGGGTCGGCGCGCGCGATTAACAGGGGGGCGCGCGAAAATGGCTGGCAATTGACCCGCGCAGGCCTATCTGCCGCGAACATGACCGATCCCAGCGCCGCCATCGCCCGCCTGTCCGCCACCGCTGCCGAGCTGAGCGACGGGCGAACATCCGGACTCCGCCTGCTCGACGACGCCGGGTCGCTGGCGGTGGTGCTCGACGTGTCGGGGCTGGCGGCCGAGGATCGCCAACCGCTCGCGGACAAGCTGCGCGCCGGGCTGCTGAACGAACCCGATGTCAGCGAAGTTCGTATTGCGATGACCGCCGAGAAAAAATCGATGACGATCATCGCGGTCGGCAGCGGCAAGGGCGGCGTCGGCAAATCGACCCTCGCCGCCAATCTGGCGGTCGCGCTGTTGCGGCGCGGGGTGAAGGTCGGGCTGGTGGATGCCGACATCTATGGTCCGTCGCAGCCGCGCCTGATGGACAGCGAGCACGTCAAACCCGAATCGCGCGGATCGAAACTGGTCCCCGTCCCCAACGCCTATGGCGTCCCGATGCTGTCGACCGGGCAGATCGCGGCGCCGGGGCAGGCGATCGCGTGGCGCGGGCCGATGGCGGGCAAGGCGCTGGAGCAATTGGTCGATGCGAGCTGGGGCGACATCGACACGCTGATCGTCGACCTGCCGCCGGGGACCGGCGACGTCCAGCTGACGATGATCCAGAAACACAAGCCCGCGGGCGCGGTCATTGTGTCGACCCCGCAGGATCTGGCGCTGATGGACGCGACGCGCGCCGTCAGCCTGTTCGAACAGGCCGCGGTGCCGATCATCGGCCTCGTTGAAAATATGGCGGGCTATGCCTGCCCGCATTGCGGCGAGGTCAGCGATCCATTCGGTTGCGGCGGCGCCGAGGCGGCAGCAAAATCGATGGGCCTCGACTTCCTGGGTCGCGTCCCGTTATCGATGGGCATCCGCCTGGCCAGCGACGGCGGCGTCCCGCCCGCTGCCGGAACCGACCCGGCGGGCGAGCCGTTCCATGCGATAGCGGCGAAGGTGGCCGGCTGGCTGCAAGAGCGCAATAAATAGGGACAGTCCCTATTTAATGGGGAGAATGAGATGGCGATCAACGACGAAAGGGAAATCCGCGACCTGCTCGGGCAAAAGCGCCGCATCGCGGTGGTCGGCGCCTCGCCCAACCCGGCGCGCGCGTCGAACGGCGTGCTCGCTTTTCTGGTCGGCCAGGGCCATGACGTGATCGCGGTCAATCCGGGTCATGCCGGCACCACGATCCACGGCGCGCCGGTCGTCGCGACCCTCTCCGACGTCGAGCCGCCCGCCGAAATCGTCGATATTTTCCGCAACAGCGAAGACGCCGGGTCTGCGGTCGATGAAGCGATCGTCCATGGCGCCAAGGCGGTGTGGATGCAGCTCGGCGTGATCAACGATGCCGCGGCAAAGCGCGCCGATGCGGCGGGACTGACGGTCGTCATGGACCGCTGTCCCAAAATCGAGATCCCGCGACTCGGGCTGCTGCGGTGAAGCCCGCGCTAGCGCTGCTCGCCGCAACCGCGCTCGCCGGTTGCGCCTCGACCCCGCAAGCCACCAATCCGCAGGACGCGTTCTTCGCCGCGCTGACCGCGCGTTGCGGCCAGGCCTATGCAGGCAAGCTCGCCAGCAATCAGGATGCCGATGCCGACATGCGCGGCAAGGCGATGGTGATGCATATCCGCAGCTGCACCCCCGACCGCATCGAAATCCCCTTTCACATCGACGGCGTCGGTCCCGACGGCGGCTGGGACCGCTCGCGCACCTGGGTCATCACCCGCACCGCCACCGGCCTCCGCCTCAAGCATGATCATCGCCACGCCGACGGCAGCAAGGACGAGCTGACGATGTATGGCGGCGACACCAAGGATGCCGGGACGGCGAGCCGCCAGACCTTTCCGGTCGATGCCGAATCGATTGCGCTGTTCACCCGCACCGGGCGCAGCGTTTCGAACACCAACATCTGGTCGGTCGAAACCACGGCTGAAGGCTTCACTTATGGCTTAAGCCGCGAAGGCCGCGATTTCCGCGTGACCTTTGACTATCGCCAGCCCGTGGCGCCGCCGCCTGCGCCTTGGGGGTGGTAGACGCTCCCAAACTCCGTTTGTGCTGAGCTTGTCGAAGCACGGTTCTTCCCTTCGACGTCGCTGAAGAAAAGAACGGCCCTTCGACAAGCTCAGGGCGAACGGTGACAGAGCGAGCGCGTGGCTCCACCAAAAGCCTTTGCCCTTGCGACTCGCCCCGCTTATCAGCATCCGCGATGGTGGGCATTCGCGACACGGCTCTGAAAAACAAATCGCGCCTGCCGCACGTCAGTCGCCGCCAGATGCTCGTCGGCGCGACGGCGGCGGGCGGGCTGGCGATCGCGTGGAGCCTGTGGCCGCGCGACTATCAGCCCAATCTGACCGCCGCGCCCGACGAACATGTGTTCAACGCCTTTCTGAAGATCGGCGACGACGGGCATATCAGCGCCATCGTCCCGCAATGCGAGATGGGTCAGGGCGTCACGACGCTGCTGCCCCAGATCATGGCCGACGAACTCGGCGCCGACTGGCGGACGATCGCGGTCGAAACCGCCCCGATCAGCCCGCTCTATACCAACACCCTGCTGATCGACGAGGATAGTGCGGTCTTCACCCCGCGCGGCGGCGTCCCCGATTTCGTGTCCGATGTGCGCAGTTGGGCGCGGCGCGAATGGGCGGTGCGCCATGCGGTGATGCTGACCGCCAACAGCTCGTCGGTGCGGATGTTCGAAGGACCGTGCCGCGCCGCAGCGGCGCAGGCGCGCGCGCTGCTGATGATGGCAGCGGCAGCGCGCTGGGACGCCGACTGGGAAGATTGCGACACCCAGGACGGGTTCGTCTTATTGGGCAAGAAAAAGCTGGGCTTTGGCGAGGTGGCCGCCGCGGCGGCACAGCTCGAACCGCCTGCCGAACCCGTCTATCGCGCCAGCAGCGGTGATCCGCTCTATGGCAAGGAACTGACCCGGCTCGACCTGCCCGCAAAGATCGACGGATCGGCCAATTATGCCGGCGATATCCGCCTGCCCGATATGGTGTTCGCGGCGATCCGCCAGGGGCCGCTGGGGGCGACGCGGCTCAAAAGTATCGACCGCAAGCGCGGTCTGGAGTCGCCCGGCCTGCTCCATGTCGTCACGCATGAGCGCTGGGTTGCGGCGGTAGCGCGCAACTGGTGGGCCGCGAACCAAGCGCTCGACCGCTTTGCGCCGTTGTTTGAAACCGCCGGGACGCCAATTTCCACGACCCGCATCGACGCGGCGCTGAAACAAGCGCTGAACGACGGTGGCTACCGCATATCGCATACCGGCGACGTCGGCGAAGCGATGACCGGACGCTCCAAGGTCGTCGCCGAATATGCCGTCGCCCCGGCGCTGCATGCCGCGATCGAAACCCGCACCGCGACCGCCGCGCCCGACGGCGGGCGGCTGCGGGTGTGGGTGGCGACGCAGGCGCCCGCCCAATGCCGCGATGCAATTGCGGCTGCCACCGGACTGTCGCCGAACGACGTCGTGCTGTTCCCGATGATGGCGGGCGGTTCCTTCGACGCCTGCCTCGACCATAGCGCCGCGGTGCAGGCGGCGATCATCGCGCTGCAGGTAAAGCGCCCGGTCCAGCTCGCCTGGTCGCGCGCCGAAGAGATCATGCGTCTGCCGCCCCGCGCGCCCGTTCGCGCGCGGCTGAGTGCGACGCTGAACGCCGCGGGCGGGATCGACGCGCTGGTGACCCGCATCGCAGTGCCGCCGACCAACCACGAGGTGCGGGCGCGGCTATTCGACAACACGCCCGCCGATGTGGCGCAGCGCGCTGCGGTGGGCAGCGCCGATGCCGCCGCAGTCGAGGGCGCGGCAAGTCCCTATGCCATCCCGCATCATGCGGTCGACCATTGCCCCGCCGATATCGGCCTGCCGACCGGACGCTGGCGCGGCAATGCCGACAGTTACACCGCTTTTTTCACCGAGTGTTTCATCGACGAAATGGCGGCGCGCGCCGGGACCGACGGCCTGTCCTATCGCATGGCGATGCTTGAGGGAGCGCCGCTGCTCGCGCGCTGCCTGCTCACCGCGACCAGCCTTGGCGGCTGGGAAGGCGGCGTGTCGGGCACCGCGCAGGGGCTGGCGTGCCACAGCATGCGCGGCAGCCACATCGCGCTGATGGCCACCGCGCGGCAAAGCGACAAGGGGTTGCAGGTCGAACAACTGGTCGCGGTCGTCGACGCCGGACGCCTCGTCAATCCCACGATCGCGCGGCAACAGATCGAGGGCGGGCTGATCTTTGGCCTCGCCGCCGCGGTTGGGGCCACCACCGATTATGATGGCGGCGTCGCGACCGCCCGCAAATTGGGTCAGCTCGGCCTGCCGCGGCTGTCGCAGACGCCGCAAATCCTGGTCGAATTTGTCGACAGCGACCGCGAACCCGGCGGGCTGGGCGAAATCGCGGTGCCGGTCGTCGCGCCCGCGATCGCCAATGCGATGTTCGCCGCGACCGGCCGCCGCATCCGCCGTCTGCCCCGTTCGGCGCAGCCGCTATGACGGACGCCGGCGCAATCTTTATGACGCTCCCCACCAACCATCCCCCCGTCCCGGCGCCGCGTATCGGCGTATTGCTGGTCAACCTCGGCACCCCCGACGGCCCGGATGCACCATCGGTGCGTCGCTATCTGGCCCAGTTCCTGTCCGACCGACGCGTCGTCGAGATTCCGCAAATCCTGTGGCAGCCGATCCTGCGCGGGATCATCCTGACCACCCGGCCCAAAAAATCGGCGCATGCTTACGCGCAGGTGTGGACCCCAGATGGATCGCCGCTGGCCGCGATTACCCGCGCCCAGAGCAGCGCGTTGCAGACGGCGTTCGGCGGCGATGTGCGGGTCGCTTATGCGATGCGCTATGGCAATCCGGCGATCGGCCCGGCGACCGACGCGCTGATCGCGGCGGGGTGCCAGCGCATCCTGATCGCGCCGCTTTATCCGCAATATTGCGCCGCGACGACCGCCACGGTGGTCGATGCGGTGGGCGACCATCTCAAAACGCTGCGCTGGCAACCCGCGCTGCGCTATCTGCCGCCCTACCATGATGACCCCGCCTATATCGCCGCGCTGAAGATGTCGGTCGAGGCGGGGCTGGCGGCGCTCGATTTCACCCCCGACGTGCTGCTCGCCAGCTTTCACGGGATGCCCGAACGCACGCTACACCTTGGCGATCCCTATCATTGCCAGTGCCGCAAGACCGCGCGGTTGCTGTCCGAAGCGATGGGCCGTCCGATCGAGGTCGCGTTCCAGTCGCGCTTCGGACGCGCCAAATGGCTCGAACCCGCGACCGACACCCGGCTCGAAGCCTTGGGCAAGGCGGGCCAGAGCGTCGCAATTTTCGCCCCCGGTTTTTCAGCAGACTGCTTGGAAACACTCGAAGAGCTGGCCATCCGCGGCAAGGAACAATTTGCGGCGGCTGGTGGCGAACGCCTTGCCTATCTGCCCTGCCTGAACGCCGAAGCCCCCGGCATGGCGATGCTGGAGGCGCTGATGCGCCGCGAACTCGCCGGCTGGCTATAGTTACCAACTGTTTAGGTCGATGCGCTAGATTGCTCCGACGCGGCGCCAATATGGTCCCGCCGCGGCAATTTGGAGAGACGCCATGAACCAGGTCCAATCGGCAGCGCTGATGCTCGCCGCGGCTGTGCTGGCCTTTGTGGCGCTCGTGTTGGCCATATGGTGGCTGCGCCGTCCCCGCACCGTCCCCGCCGCGCCGCGCGCGCCGCGGACGCCCGGGGAAAGCCGCCTGCCCAAGTTGTCGCGCAAGGCCAAAGTCGAGGTCGAGCCGGTTGAAATCTCCGCATCGCGGCTGGCGCGGGTCAGCGGCAAGGCGCCGCTCGAACCGCAAGCTGAGACGGACTATGATTATCGGCCAATACCCGCCATCGACGCCGAATCGGCGGCGATCGAGGCGACGCTCGACGCCATGGCCTCTGAGGTGGAAGACGAAGCGCATCGGATCGAACAGAGCGAGGTTGAGGCGGTCACGCTGCGCCTGGTGCCGCAGATTCCGCCGCGCGATGCGATTTCGACCAACAGCTGGCTCGGCGGACGGCCGCGCTTGCCCGGCGGCATGGACTGGCCGCAGATCGACAGCGAACCCGCCGATTTCCTCGCCCAGATCGACTGTGCCAGCCTGCCGCCCGCGCTGTGGGACGGGCTGGGGCCGCGCGACGGGGCGCTAGCCTTTTTCATCCATCGCCGTGGCTATCGGATGCACGTCGTCCACCTGCGCAACGGCGACGTTGCGGTCACGCCGCCGCTGGCGCTCGACGATCCCGATGGCTGGTTCGGGCCGCACGGCGGTCTGCGGTTCGGCGATCTTGAACCCTTTGCGGTGCGCGCCTTTCCCGAATGGCCGGTCGATCTGGTCGCGGTGCGCCCCGGCGATGCCGATCCGCGGGTCGAGGCCGATCCGAACGAACCCGGCGCGACGCTGTATGACCGCAGCTATGACATCGCCGACCCCGCCTTTCATCCGTTCGACTGGGGCAGCATGACCGCGATGGCGGCGCTGTTGGAAATGCGGCTCGACCGGCTGATGACCGAAGCCGTGCCGCCCCCGGGTGCCAGCGCCGAGGCGATCGTCGAACTGGAACAGCGCGCCGCAATCAACCGCGAGGCGCGCACCCGCGCCGAGGAAATCATCGCCATCATCCACGACAGTGCGGCGCATGAGGCCTTTTCGGCAAGCGACGCGACCGCGGTGATGTCGGCGCTCCACGCCATCCATTGGGCGCGCTCGGTCCACCGCGTCGATCCTGAAACCGGGGCCGATACGCACGAGACGATCACCCTGCCGCTCACCACCCACCGCGCCGACGCCAATCTGTGGGTGCATGATTATCAGACGATCCTGTTCGATCGCGCCAAACACGCCTGGTGTGCCAATCCGGACAGCCTGTCGGCACCGATGCGCGCCTTCTACGAACCCTATTGGCGCGATCTGGCGGCGCGCGAAATGGCGTCGATAGGGCATGAGCCCTTCCGTTATGTCCATGATTTTGACGCCGACCGCGACGCGGTGCTGCTCGAACTGCCGACCAGCGGGTTGATGAGCCGGATGTTCGGCGATTGCGACAATCTGGTCGTGACGATCGACAAGGCCGATCTGGCCGTCGGCGACTTTTCGCAGCTGCGCGTGCAGGTGAGCAATTAGTCCCCCGGCTACACCCCTGAATAGCTTTGCGATTGACGTTCCGGTAAACTTGCGGCGCCCCGCCCCGCGCCCTAGGCTGGCGCCATAATAGTGTGGGAGAGCTTGATTCATGGCACGCGTAGCAATCGTCACCGGCGGCAGCCGGGGTATCGGGGAGGCGATCAGCCTCAAATTGCAGGAACAGGGGGTCACCGTCATCGCCAACTATGGCGGCAATGACGAAAAGGCGAAGGCCTTTACCGACCGCACCGGCATCGCGGCGATGAAATGGGACGTCGGCGACCATCAGGCCTGCCTCGACAGCTGCGCGCGCATTGCCGAGGAATTTGGCCCCGTCGACATCGTCGTCAACAACGCCGGGATCACCCGCGACGGCACCCTCGCCCGCATGAGCTATGCCGATTGGGACGATGTGATGCGGGTCAATCTGGGCGGCTGCTTCAACATGGCCAAGGCAACCTTTGGCGGCATGGTCGAACGCGGCTGGGGCCGGATCGTCAATATCGGGTCGATCAACGGGCAGGCGGGCCAATATGGCCAGGTCAATTATGCCGCAGCGAAATCGGGCATCCACGGTTTCACCAAGGCGCTGGCGCAGGAAGGCGCCAAAAAGGGCGTGACGGTCAACGCCATCGCGCCGGGCTATATCGACACCGACATGGTCGCCGCGGTCCCCGCGCCGGTGCTGGAAAAGATCGTCGCGAAGATTCCCGTCGGGCGTCTCGGGCAAGCCGATGAAATCGCCCGCGGCGTGGCTTTTTTATGCAGCGAGGATGCCGGGTTTGTGACGGGATCGACGATGAGCATCAACGGCGGGCAGCATATGTACTGACGGGTCGAGGGCGCTAGCGAAGGCGTTCGCGTCAGCGAACGGCGAGCTGGCAACCGGTGGCGAAGCCACGGCCCGGCACGGCCAGCGGGGCGGCGATCCGAAAGATCGCCGAACCCGCCTGACCCCCGCCTTCGCGGCGGCAGGCTGCGGCGGCTTTGCCGTCGCCCGTTCTGCCGCTACACCGACAATATGACCGACACCGCCCTCACAGTCGCCCAGCGTGACCTTGCCCAGGCCTATGCCGGCGGCGGCCCCGGCGTCCTCGTCTCGGGCCTCGTCTGGCTGATCGCGGGTGCGGTTTGGCAACTACACGGCGTCAACGCCGCCTTTGCCGCGCTGTTTTTTGGCGGTATGGCGATCCACCCGCTAGGCGTCCTGATCGAACGCCTCGCTTTCCGCGCACCCAAGGCCACCGTAGGCAAGCCGCTCGAAACGCTGGCGATCGAGGCGACGATCCCGCTGTTCGTCGGCGTGATGATCGCCTGGGTGCTGCTCGTGCGCGCGCCCGACCTCGCGATCCCCGTCTTCGCCGCGATCGTTGGCGCCCGCTATTTCCTGTTCCGCACGATGTATGGCGAGATCGCCTATTGGGTAGTCGGCGGCGCGATTCTGGCCGTCGCCGGGATCACCATGTTCGGGATCAGCGTGCCGCTGAACCTGGGCTATGTCGTCGGCATCGTCGAGCTGGCCGCCGCCGCCATAATCCTGCAGCGCTGGCGCACGCGCCGGTGAGCGCCCCGTTGCACCCGCCCGTCAAACGCTCGGTCACCATCGCCGGTCACCCAACCTCGATCAGCCTGGAGCCGATGTTCTGGGACGCCCTCGAGGCCGCAGCAGCGCGCCAATCCCTGCCAATCAACGCCCTCGTCGCTCGGATCGATGTCGAGCGAATGGAGGCCGATGACCCGCCGAATCTGACCTCGGCAATCCGGCAATGGTTGTGGCGGCACGCTGCTGGTTAGATCGCGGCGTACACCGCTTGCCCGAACGCCGCGCCCTTATCCGCGGCGTGATGCAGGAACAGCGACGGTTCGATCAGTTCGAGCTCCATGATGTGGAGCTTGCCCGCCGCATCGCCGACCATATCGACGCGCGCATACACCGGCGGTGCGGGGGCGGCAGCCAGCGCCGCCGCGGCCAGCGCCTGCGCGGCATCGCTGGCGTCCCACGCCGTCTCGCACCCGCCGAATTGCTCCTGGACGCGAAAGTCACCCGACGCGGGGCGCTTGACGATCGCGTGGCTGAATCGGCCAGCGAAAAAGAACAGCGAATATTCGCCGTCGGTCAGGATACCGGGCATCAACGGCTGGACCAGACGGCGCTGACCAAGCGCATCGGCAGGGGTCGCATCGCCCGCCGCGATGCGGTGGGTGCCATCGGCGCCGCCCGAGATCGCGGGCTTGATCACGACTTCGTCGGTCGCAAGTTCGGCCATCGCTGCGGCGAGTTTCGCGTCGTCCAGCGCCGCGACCTCGACCGTCGGCACCACCACGACACCCCTGGCACCCAGTTCGGACAGATAGGCCTTGTCGCTGTTCCAGCGCAGCACCGGCACCGGATTGGCGATCGGCAAGGCGTCAGCCTCCAGCCGATCGAGCAGCGCATACCAGGCAGCAACATCGCGCTGATAGCCCCAGGCGAACAGCGGCAGGATCAGGTCGTAACCCGACAGGTCACCGGGATCGGTCCACACCCGCTGCTCGACGATCAGCCCGGCGCCGGTCAGCGCCGCGGCCTTGCGGGCAAAGGCGGGGTGCCAGTTTTCGTAATAGTCGAGCGCCGGAACAAGGATCGCGACGCGGGGTTGGAACGGCATTTCAGAACCACCTTAAAACCCGTCATTGCGAGCGGAGCGAAGCAATCCAGAGCGGCTTGTCACACTCTCGATTGCTTCGCTCCGCTCGCAATGACGGCAATCACTACCGCCCCAACAATCCCCGCGCCTGTCCGGCGATATGCGACAGCATGGCGCCATTGGGGTTCGGGATCGTCCGGGCACGATCGACCGTGGCGCGGAACTGGGCAACGCGCGGAGCGTGCTCGGTCAGCCAAGCCGTCACCGCCGTATCGAGGTCGCCCTTCGGCAACCCGGCCAGAAAGGTCAGCCGCATCTGCTGGAAATCACGCGCCAGACTGTTGACCAGCAAGCGTTCCCACGGATCGGCCGGGCTCATATGCGCCGCCAGCGTTTGCGCCCAGTCGAGCCCGAGCGCCTCGCCGAGATGGGTGAAGGCGTGGGTGACCGCGACCTCGTCGTCGCCGCGCCGTTCGGCCAGGTCGACGATGCCGATCGCGCCGTCGGTCTTGAACAGCTGGACCACCGCGGCGGTCAGCGTTTCGGGGGCGCCCGCGTCGAGCAATTGCTGGGTCAGCATATCCCACTGGCGCTTGACCGAGGGGCTGAGCAGCGCATCGACCCCGGTCATCAGACGATCGACCCCGGGTTCGAGCCGGGCGACAACTGGTCCCGGTTGCGCCAGCGTCTGCGTCACGCGCAGCAGGTCGGCCATTTGCGAGGTCATCGCCGAGGCGGCTTGGGCGAACAGCGACAGCCGCACGCTTTCATCGATCCTGGCGGCGTCAAGCGCGCCCCAGATCGCGGGCATGTCGAGCAGCCGCTCGACCGCGACGAACGCTGCGGCGATGTCGCCGAGCGCGCAACCTTCCTCTTCGACCAGTTCGAACGGATGGACGATACCCATGCGGTTGATGATGCGGTTCGCCAGCTTGGTCGCGATGATTTCGCGGCGCAGCTGATGATCGGCAATAGCACCGGCAAAATCGCGCTGCATTTCGGCGGGGAACGCGGCGGCCAGATCGCTGCCCAGCGCCGGATCGTCGGGCAGGCTGCTGTCCTCGATCGCGTCCTGCAACGCGAGCTTTGCGGTCGACAGCAGCACCGCGAGTTCGGGGCGGGTCAGCCCGCGGCCTTCGGCGGCGCGGCGCAGCAGTTCGTCATTCGCCGCCAATCCTTCGACCTTGCGATCGAGGCGACCCGTCGTCTCGAACGTCTCCATCAACCGGACATAGGAAGCGACCGCCGCCGACCCGCCCTGTTCGGCGATCGACAGCGCCAGCGCCTGCAACCGGTTGTCCTCGAGCACCAGCGCCGACACATCGTCGGTCATCCGCACCAACAGTGCATCGCGCGCTTCCTGGGTGAGGCGGCCTTCGGTCATCTCGCGATTGAGCGCGATCTTGATATTGACCTCGTTATCCGAACAATCGACCCCGGCGGAATTGTCGATGAAGTCGGTGTTGATCCGCCCGCCCTTCGCCGAGAAAGCGATGCGCGCCGCCTGGGTGGTGCCCAAATTGGCACCCTCGCCCACCGCGCGCACCCGCAAATCTTCGGCATCGACGCGCAGCGCGTCGTTGGCAGGATCGCCGACCTCGGCATTATTCTGGCTCGCCGCCTTCACATAAGTGCCGATGCCGCCGAACCACAGCAGGTCGGCGGGCGCCTTCAGGATCGCCGAAATCAGCGCGCCGGGGTCGATCTCGCTGACTGACAGGCCAAGCAACGCCTGCACTTCGGGGGACAGCGGGATGCTTTTCTGGCTGCGCGGGAAAATGCCGCCGCCCTTCGAAATCAGCTTGGCATTGTAATCAGCCCAGGATGAGCGCGGCAGATTAAACATCCGATCGCGCTCTTTCCAGCTTTTCGCCGGATCGGGATTGGGATCGAGGAAGATATGGCGGTGGTCGAACGCCGCGACCAGCTGGATCGCCTTCGACAGCAACATCCCGTTACCGAACACGTCACCCGACATGTCGCCGCAGCCGACGACGCGGATCGTGTCGCTCTGCACATCGACGCCCATTTCCGCGAAATGGCGCTGGACCGACAGCCACGCGCCCTTGGCGGTGATGCCCATCGCCTTGTGGTCATAACCCTTCGACCCGCCGCTGGCGAAGGCATCGCCGAGCCAGAAATCGCGCTCCATCGCCAGTGCGTTGGCGACGTCGGAGAAGGTCGCGGTGCCCTTGTCGGCGGCAACGACAAAATACGGATCGTCACCGTCGTGGATCACGACGCCCGAGGGATGCACGACCTTGCCCGCGACCAGATTGTCGGTGATCGACAGCAGCGACCGGATGAAGATGCGGTAGCATTCGGTGCCCTCGGCGAACCACGCATCACGGTCGAGTGCGACGTCGGGCAGCGCCTTGGGATAGAAGCCGCCCTTCGCGCCGGTCGGCACGATCACGGCGTTCTTCACGCGCTGCGCCTTCATCAGCCCCAGGATTTCGGTGCGGAAGTCGTCGCGGCGGTCGGACCAGCGCAGCCCGCCTCGCGCGACGGGACCGGCGCGCAGGTGGATGCCCTCGACCCGCGGCGAATAGACCCAAACTTCGCGCCATGGCAGCGGTTTGGGCAGGCCAGGGACGAGGCTGGAATCGATCTTGAACGCCAGTGCTTCGGCGGCGGCGGGGGCAAAGGCGTTGGTGCGCAGCGTCGCGCCGATCACCGCGTGGAACAGCCGCAGAATGCGATCTTCGTCGATCGACTTGATGTCGGCAAAGCCCGCCAGAATTTCGGCTTCCAGCACCTCGGCGCGCTTGGCATCGCGCGCCTTGGGATCGTGCAGCGCGCTGAACCGCTCGATCAGTGCCGCGGTCAGCGCCGGGGCGTGGCGCAGGGCGCTGACGACGGTGTCCATGCCGTACGCTGACCCGCCCTGACGCAGATAGCGGAACCAGGCGCGCAGCCAGACGATCGCACCCGGATCGATCTGGTTGGTGAGCACGAGTTCGTTGAATGCGTCATTCTCGGCCTTGCCGCCGAGCACCGCGGCAATCGCGCCTTCGAGCGTCTCGGCGTAGGGCAGCAACGCGAGCTCATCGACGGTGGCGGGCAGACGCAGGGTGAAATCATGGATGACGATCGGCGGTTCGTCATCGGCTTCCATCCCTGGGGCGCGGCTCTGGCCGAGCGCGGTCGGGATTTCCTCGAGCACTTCGAAACCGAAATGTTCGAGCGCAGGAACCACGTCGGACAGCGCGAGCGGCCCGACCGCGCTGTAAACCTTGAGCCGCAGCCGGTCGTCGCCGTCGAGACTCTTTTTCGCCAGCCGGACGCTGCGCGGATTTGTCGCGTCGAGATCGCGCAGCCGCAGAATGTCGCGCGCCGCTTCCTCGGGGTTGTAGAGGTTGCGGTAATTGGGCGGGAAGGTCGGCGCAAAGCGCGCCGCCAGCGCCGCGGCACGCCCCGGATCGCCGCGCTTGGCCAGCGCCGCCTCGACCTCGGGTTGCCAGCCGCGCACCATCTGTTCGAGCTGGGCGTTGAGCGCATCGGTGTCGGGCACGACGCCGCCGCTGCGCAGGTCGAGCGTGTAGCGTAGCAAGGCGGCGCCGCCATCCTCGAGCACCATCGTCCAGCCGATGACCCCGGCTTTGGCTTCGCGCACCAGCATCGCCTCGACCGCGATGCGGCGCCCGGTCGATACCTCGTCGCGCGGCAGCCAGACGAATGCGAACAGATGGCGGCCGAGCGCGCTGCGCACCGTGACCAGCTTCGGCCGCGGACGGTCGGTGATCGACATCGACGTCAGCACCAGTTCTTCCAGCGAGGCAGCGTCGAACGCGATCAGCAGATCGTGCGGCAGCGCGGTCAGCGCGTGCGCCAGCGCCTTGCCGGCGTGGCCGGTGGGATCGAAACCGAATTTGGTCATCAGCGCATCGAGCTGTGCGCGCAACACCGGCACCTTGGCGGGCGGGGTCGACAGCGCCTGGCTGGTCCACAGTCCGGCGTGGATCGACAGCCGGTCGACCTTCTTGCCCTTGAGTTCGGGAACGATGACCAGATCGAGCAGCACGCGGCGATGGACCGCCGACAGCCGGTTCGACTTGATCAGCAGCGGCGCCTGGCCGCCGCCATCGAACCAAGCAAAGGCTGCGTCGAGTGCGGCGGGCGACAAGAGCTGGCTCTCGCCGCTTTCGCTGACGCCCAACGGATCCTGCGCCTGGCCGCCGCGGGTGCGCCATTCGTGGCCTAGCTGGGTCATCGACCCGCCCTCGAACCAGCGCAGCAGTTCGGCGGCCTCACCCTCGACCCGCATCGCGGCATCGGCGAGCAGCGCGGCGCGCATCGCACGCCAGTCGCGCACCGCGGAGCGGACATCGCGCAGCGCCGCTTCGAGCGCGTCGAGCAGGCGGCGGCGCGCCCGCGCATCGCCGCGCTCCAGCTCCATATAAATCACCGACTCGCGATCGGACCCGCTACCCGCTTCCAGCAAATGCCCCTTGGCATCGCGCTTCACGGCGACGACAGGGTGCAGGATGCGGTGCACCGCCAGCCCCTGCGCCGCAACGATCTGCGACGTCGAATCGACTAGAAAGGGCATGTCGTCGTTGACAATGACCAGCCGCATCCGCCGGTCGGTGCCGTCGGCGGCCATCGGTTCGAGCAGCAGCGACGGGGTTTCGGCGGCACGGTCGAGCGAGGCGCGCCCGGCGAACTGGCTGGCGTCCGCCAGCGCGGCCGCGTCCATGTCGTCACCCTCACCGGGCAGCGCACTGCCGCGCAGCGCCGTCAGATAGGCGGCGGCGATTTTGGCGGGGACTTTGGCGGCGGTGGGGGGCGTGTCCGTTTCCGGCGTGGCGGACGAATTTTGTGGCATAAAGTGCAGCATCCCGAACCAAAAGACGGGGATCCCTGCCGACGATCGGCGGGGGCCCGTTCGCTCGCCACCCTATGCGCCTGTGACGCGCGCGGCTCAAGACCTCGTTCGCGCGCCCGCGTTAAAATATTTCAATTTTTGGATCGACTGTTGCGTGAACGCTCTCAGCCGGCCCTCTCATGCACCGGGCGTGATCGCTACCGCCTTCTTCGCCAGCTTGGCAATCAGCGCCGGATCATCCGCCGCCTTGGCGACGATGCCGATATGCCCGCCCGGCATCGCGCGCGCGATCAGCACGACAAATTCGGCACCGCCGGCGTCATGCTCCAGGATGATCGCCGGATGCGCGGTGCGGAGCGCGGCGAGCCTGTCATCGACCTTGGCGCCTGCATCGCCCTCCGGCTTGCGGCGCGCGCGCGCATCCTTGACCAGCCCCTTGAGCCCGCCCGGATAGCGATCGAGATAGGCGGCGAGTTCGCCGCGGCCAACCCCTTCGTCCTTGGCATGACCCAGTACACAAGCATATTCGGCCAGCCGCGTCTTGTCATAGGTCGCGCCGAACACCAGCTTGACGACCGGCGTCATCGGCGCGCGCTCCTGCGCCGCCAGTCCGGCGTCGTCGAGCAGCGCCGCAAAGGCGTCGGGCTGCGCCTGGGCGACCAGTGCGAAATCCCACGCCTTGGCGACCGCCTGATACAGCGCCCCGCGGCTGCGGCTATCGGCAGCAATCGCCCGCTCGGCGGTTTCGCGCGCCAGCGCCAGCCAGTCGGCAAGTTCAGCATCGGCGCCGGGTTCGTCGACCGGCACGTCGTCGGCGTCACCAACTGCGGCGACTTCGATGTCCGCCGCATCGACCAGCGCGGCGAAGCCGGGGGTCGCATCGCCACCGCCATCGGGCGCGACATCGTCGTCAAGATGTTCGCTGTCGGGGCCATCGGCCCACACCGGCACCGGCGCGGTCAGCGGGGCGGCGCTGCGCAGCGCCTGTTCGACCGACAGCTGCAATTCGGCGGCCTGGTCGGCGGGCACCGCTTCCTTCCAGTTGATCACCCCCATGATGAAGTCGATCGTGTCGTCGTCGGACGAGAAGGGCAGCAGGATGCCGCGATACATGATCGTCGTGCCGCGATCGTTGACGAATTCGGCCTCGAACCCGATCGGGGCGCGGTTGGCGATGATCTGAAGATAATGGTCGGTCAGCCGCGACAACAGCGAGCGACCCGGAATCTGGCTGATGTAGTGAACATCCTCGTCGATCTGCGATTCTTCGCGCAGCCGGTCGCCGACGAAGGCGATACCGGGATTTTCGACCCCGGCGGTAAAGTCGAGCAGCACGGCGTTCGACCCGAAGTCGGCGCCCTCCAGATCGAGATCCTCGACCGACGGATAAGCGCGGTCGGCGAGCAGCGAAGCCCAATAATTATAGGCGCGCACCTGCATCCGCCGTTCATCGACACCGACCGACGCGGGCGCATCGATCGCCCCGTCGTCCTGGTCGTGGCTGCCCGAAAGCAGTCCGCGCATGCTGTCCATCATTTATCCCCAGCCATAAACATCGGGAAATGGCATGCACCAGAACTGGTAAAAGCCGCGTAAACGATGGCAAAGATACGGCGGCGAAGCGCGCGATTTACTTGGCTGGGTGAAGCCGGATCGCCGCGCCGCCGCCGGGGGCGAGCCATAGCTTGTAGGAATCGCCCTTCTTCACCTTGATCGTTTCATAGGCGATCTTGTGCCGCGCTTCGGTCAGATAGGTCGCGCCTTCGCCATCCTTGTAGATCGTCGCGGTGTAGGTCTTGTCCGCGTCGAGAAAGTCGAACCCCAGCGTCAGCGTGCGTTCGGTGCCGTCGTTGACCCCGCCGACATACCAGTCGGCGCTGTTCCGGTCCTTGCGCGCAAAAATCGCATAATCGCCAACCTCACCCGCGATCAGGTGGCTGTCGGCCCAATCGGCGGGAACGACCTTGATAAACTCCAGCTCGCGCGGATGCTTTTCCAGATTTTCGATGAAGTCGGCCGCCATCTGGATCGGCGAATAAATGGCAAGATAGAGTCCCAGCTGCTTTGCAAGGGTCGAGGCGTGCGGCCGCCCTTCGCCGCCGACGAGGCTCAAGACCCCGGGCGTATAGTCCATCGGCCCCGACAACATGCGCGTATAGACCAATGTCGGCTCATGGTCGGGACCGCCGTTCGCAAAGGCGCTCCAGCTATTATATTCCATGCCGCGTGCGCCCTCGCGCGCCACCCAATTGGGGTAAGTCCGGCGCAACCCGGTGTCCTTGACCGGTTCGTGCGGATTGACCGCAACCTTATATTTTGCCGCGGTCTCGACGACCTTTTGATGATGCTGCACCTGCCGCTGGCCGTCGTGCCATTCCATGCGCGTCTCGCCCGGCGCATCGCCTGGCGCGATAATCCCGCCCGCGTCGGCGACATAGCCGGTCTTGACCGCCCGGACGCCGAGGTCGCCATAGAGCTTCATGGCGTCTTCAAGCTGCGCTTCATAGACCGCGATGTTGCCGCCGGTTTCATGGTGGCCGATCAGCGTAACGCCCTTTTTGCGGGCGTGGTCGGTCACGGCCTTGAGGTCAAAATCGGGATAGGCCTGGGTAAAGCTATAGGCGTCGCCATGCCCGAACCAATTGCTTTCCCAGCCCTTGTTCCAGCCCTCGACCAGCACCCCGCCGAACCCATGTTTGGCGGCGAAATCGATATATTGCTTGGTCCGCGCGGTGGTTGCGCCATGGTTCGGCCCCTCGGCCCAGCTCCAGTCGCCGCGGATCATCCCCCACCAGATGCCGATATATTTCATCGGCTTGACCCAGCTGACATCGCCGAGCTTATTGGGTTCGTTGAGGTTAAGCTCCAGGTCGCTTTCGACGAGTCCCGCGGCATCGTCGGTGATCCGGATCGTGCGCCAGGGGGTGTTGAACGGCAAGTCGCGGATGACGCGCGGCCCGCGCGACGAGGGCGACAGCGTCGAACGGAACAGCCGCCCCTCGGCGCGTTTCAGCCACATGCCCGAATAATCGACCAGCGCCGCTTCGTGAAACGCCAGATGGGTGCCGTCGTCGAGCCGCATCGTCATTGGCGTGTGCGCGGTGGCGACCGCATCGATCGGGGTCTTTTGATAAATCTGTTCGTAGCGGTTCCACTCGCCCGCGGTGATCCACCAGGCGGTGCCGGGCGCCGCGATGTCGAATTCGGTGATCTCATCGACAATCTTGGCGGTCTTCAGCCCCGCCTGTTCGGGCAGCTCGTACCGAAAACCGATGCCGTCGTCGAACAGCCGGAAGCGGACGTTGAGCGCATGGCCGCCCCAGCTTTCATGCTGGCGAAACCGCACCAGCAGTTCATTATGGTGATCGCGCACGAACCGGCGCTCGCCCCACGGCAATTCCCATTGCCCGTCGGCGCTGGCCTTGTCGGCGCCCTCGATCGCAAAACCGCGTTGCAACCCCACGCGGTCGGCCATCAGGAAACCCAGCTTCGACGGCGCGATGAGCAGCTTGCCCTTGCGCGACAATGACCAGGTCGGGCGCTGGTCGTTGTCGGTCGATACGGTGAGCACCAGGCTGCCGTCGGGCGAGGTCGCGGTCTGCGACGGGCGCGCATCCTGCGCCAGCGCGGGGGTCGCGGTCGCGGCAAGCAGCGCGGCAGTGGCAATCAGGGTCCGCATCAATTTGTTCCTTTAATGTCAAGCCAGAGCGCGCCGCCGGGCGGCAATGTTGCCCGATCGGCGCCGTTAAGCACGATGAATACGTCGCCGTCCTTGCCATGCGCGGCAATATCGATCGCCTCGCCGCCCAGGTTGAACAGGCAGCGCAGATGCTGGTTCCCGGCGATACGGTCGAAACCGAGCAGGTCGCCCTCGGCAATCCAGCCGGCATCGCGGCCCAGGCGCAGTGCCGGATGCGCGGCGCGCAACGCGACGAACCGCCGCGTCAGGTTGAGCAGCGAGCGATCGTCGTCCTGCTGACGGTCGACCGCCAGTTCGCGGTGCGCCGGGCCAAGCGGCAGCCACGGATCGGCGGCGGAGAAACCGGCATGGTCCTCACCTGCGGCCCAGGGCAGCGGGGTGCGCGCGCCATCGCGCGACAGGGTGAGCGGCCAATTCTTGCGCGCCTCGGGATCCTGCACCAGTTCGAACGGAATCTCGACCTGATCGAGCCCGAGTTCCTCGCCATTATAGATGATGATATTGCCGCGCAGGGCGCACAGCAGCGCCATTTTCATCCGCGCAAAGGCGGCGGGATCGACACCATCGGGGGTCCAGCGCGATACCGCGCGCGGCGCGTCGTGGTTCTCAAACGCCCAACTTGGCCAGCCGACGCCCGGCGTATCGGGCCATTGCTCAGCCGCTTCGCGCACCAGTTGCGGGGTCAGGCGGTCGGCATAGAGGAAATCGAAGCCATAGGCGCTGTCGAGCCGTTTTGTGCCCGCGGTAAACAACTTCATTTCTCGCACCGCATCGTCGCCGCCGACTTCGGCGACGGTGAAGCTGCCGTCATATTGATCGGTCAGCGCGCGGATGCGTTCGAGGAACAGCGGGATGTCGGGGTGCGACTGGTTATAGATTTTCTGCTGGAAATCGAACGGCCGGGTGCGGACCTTGTTCGACGGCGGCGCTGGCGGATTGTCGCGCAGGGCCGGGTCGTGCATCGCAAAATTGATTGCATCGATACGAAACCCGTCGACGCCGCGGTCGAGCCAGAAGCGCACGACAGCGAGCAGTGCATCCTGCACATCGCGATTGTGCACATTGAGCTGCGGCTGGGTGCCGAGGAAATTGTGCATATAATATTGGCCGCGCCGCGCGTCCCACGTCCACGCCGGGCCGCCAAACACCGACTGCCAGTTGGTCGGCGGCGACCCGTCAGCCTTGGCGTCGGCCCAGACATACCAGTCGGCCTTGGGATTGTCCCTACTCGCGCGGCTTTCGCCGAACCAGCTGTGCTGGTCGGAGGTATGCGCGAACACCAAATCGGTGGTGACCTTCAGCCCCAGCGCATGGGCGCGGGTGACCAGCGCGTCGAAATCGGCAAGGCTGCCAAAGATCGGATCGACCCCGCAATAATCGGCGATGTCATACCCGAAATCGTCCATTGGCGAGGGGTAGAAGGGCGACAGCCAGATCGCATCGACCCCCAGCGAGGCGATGTAATCGAGCCGCGCGGTGATGCCCGCCAGGTCACCGATGCCATCGCCATTCGAATCGGCAAAGCTGCGCGGATAGACCTGATAGATCGCCGCGCCCTTCCACCACGGTGTCGCCGCGGTGGTGGCAGGCTGGTCTTGGACAAGGGAGGGATTGGTCGTCACGCTGGGGTTCCGGTTATTCGCTGGCCTGGCAGATGATGGTGCCGAAGGGAGGAAGGGTAAGCGGCAAGCTGCCCGGTGCCGCAGCAGCGGCCGGGCAGTCGCCTTTGAGCGCGGTAAAGACCGTGCTTTTCATATCGATGGCAATCGTCGCCGACAATTGTGTTGCAGACGTATTGAAGGCGAGCACGACCTCGCGCCCCGTCGCGGGATCGAAGCGCGAAACCGCCAGCAGTCCCGGCTTGTCGGAAAAGGCGCGCACCTTGGTGCCGCCGCGCATCAGCGCCGGGGTCTTGCGGCGAATGCCGGCGAGTGCGGCGATATGGCGATAGAGGGGGTGCGCGGTATCGAAACTCGCGGTTGCGGTCGTCGCATCGGTGCCGATCAGATCATTGTCGTTATAGACCGCGACCTTCGACGCGAACATATTTTCGCGCGCCAGCTGGTCGTTGCCGTCGGACACGAACCCCTGTTCGTCGCCATAATAGATCGTCGGCACCCCGCGCAGCGTCAGCATCAAACTGTGCCCCAGCATCACGCGTTGCAGCAGCTCGGCATCGCTCGCGCCGGGGTTCGCCGCCTTCACGAACATTGCAAAGCGCCCCATGTCATGGTTGCCGAGGAAGGTCGGCAGCTGGAGTGCAGCGTCGGCGCCGCCCTTGTAGAGTACATCGCCGTCGAACAGCCGCCCAAACTGGTCGGTCCCTTTGGTCCCGCTGACCGTATCGATCGCGGCGCGCGCGAAGCTGAAATCGAGCACCGCGGGCAGGTCGGCGGTGTGGGTATAGGCAGCGAGCGACCCCGGATCGACGCCGTCGATATAGACCTCGCCGAAAATGTGGAAGTTCGGGATGCCGCGCGCCTTGGCGCGCGCCTGCATCGCCGGGACGAACGCCCGCCAGAATTCGGGGTTCACATGCTTGGCGGTGTCGATGCGAAAGCCGTCGATGCCGAATTCGTCGATCCAGCGGGCATAGATGTCGATGAACCCTGCGACGACGCGCGGGTTTTCGGTCGCAAGGTCGTCGAGCCCCGAAAAATCGCCATAAAGCGCCGATTCGCCAGCCCAGTCGCTGTTGCCGCGGTTGTGGTAATAGATCGGGTCGTTGAGCCACGCCGGAACCTTCACCTGCGCCTCGCCCTGCGGCACGACGGGGGTGTAGGCGAACGCCGGATCGGTCAGCTTTGTCCAATTGTCCGCATCGGCGACATGGTCGCCCGCAAAGCCCGGATTGATTGCCCGGCCGGTCAGCCCGCCGCGCCGCGAAAAGGGGTAGTCGGCCAGGCTGCGGTAACGGAAACCCTCGGCCTCGCCTTCCTGATAGCGGATCACGTCGGCGGTGTGGTTGGTGATGATGTCCATATAGACCTTCATCCCGCGCGCGTGCGCGGCATCGACGAAGGCCTTGAATTCGGCGTTGCTGCCGAAATGCGGATCGACCTGGGTAAAATCGGTCACCCAATAGCCGTGATAGCCCGCGCTCTCGTCGCCCTTTGGCCCCTGCACCGGCTTGTTCCTGAACACCGGGGCGAACCAGATCGCGGTCGCGCCCAGCCCCTGGATATAGTCGAGCCGCCTGGTCAGCCCCGCGAGGTCGCCGCCGTGATAGAAGCCTTTGGTGGTCGGATCATAGCCCGTTGCCAGCCGGTCGCCCTTCAGCCCGCCTTTGTCGTTCGCGGCGTCACCGTTCTCGAACCGGTCGGGGAGGACAAAATAGATGACCTCGTCACTCGCGGGCCGGGCGCGCACCGCTGCTTCGTCGGCAATCGCGGGGAGCGGCGCGAGCAGCAGCGCCAACGGCATCAGATATCGGATCATGCGGCGACACCAGCGGTTGGGCGAGTGGCGGCGAGGAAGCGGTCATAGCTTTCCATTTCGGCGACTTCGCGGTCGATCATCAGCGATACACCCGCCATATATTGCGCCAGTTCCTGATCGCCGATGCCATCGGCGAGCGGGTGCCAGCGCCGCGGTTCGATGCCCTGCCCGACCAGCACCTGTAGCCAGCCCGATTCGGTGAATAATTCCTCATGCTCGCGGAAAATCAGTCCCTGCGCGCGGAACAGTTCGATCTTTGCCGCCAGTGTATCGGGGATCGGCATTGCTGCGCGGTCGCGCCAATAGGGGGTGTCGTTCCGCTCGGTCGCCTTGAAATGGAGGATGATGAAATCGCGGATGCGTTCCCATTCGAAATCGCTCTGCCGGTTGAACTCGGCCGCGACCGCCGGGTCGCTCGCCCCCGCGGGCAACATCTTGAGCAGCCGCGAGATGCCCGCCTGGACCAGATGGATGCTCGTCGATTCGAGCGGCTCCATGAACCCGCTGGCAAGGCCGAGTGCGACGACGTTGCGGTTCCACATCCGGCGCCGTTTGCCGCTGGTGAAGCGCAGCCGGTTCGGTTCGGCCTGCGGCGCGCCATCAAGATTGGCGAGCAAGGTCGCGAGCGCGTCGTCGTCGGAAATATGGTCCGAACAATAGACATAGCCGTTGCCGATCCGGTGTTGCAGCGGAATGCGCCATTGCCAGCCCGCCTCGCGCGCGGTGGCGCCGGTCCACGGCAGCTGCGGCGTATCCCCATGCGCGCAGGGGACCGCGACGGCGCGATTGTTCGCCAGCCAGCACGACCAGTCGTCATAACCGGTCGCGAGCGCGCCTTCGATCAGCAAGCCTCGAAAGCCCGAACAGTCGATGAAAAAATCGCCATCGATGGCGCGCCCATCGGCGAGCGTCACCCCCGCAACATCGCCCGTTTCACCGTGCAGGCGGACATCGGCGACTTTGCCCTCGATCCGTTCCACCCCGCTCGCCTCGGCGCGGCGACGCAGATAGGCGGCGTAGAGCCCGGCGTCGAAATGAAAGGCATAGGGCATGTCATGGAGGTGCGGCGAGGTGCGCGGCGCGCCGCGCTGCATCCGCCGCGCATAGGCGGCGCGTTCGTTGAGCGAATAATGGTCGAGGCTTTGCGCCGCGCCCAAGCTATGTGCGCGCAGCCAATAATGCTGGAATTCGAGTAGCCCGAGCCCGCGCCCGATCGCGCCAAAGGCGTGCATGTAGCGATGTCCGGGGCGCGTCCAGCCGTTGAACGCGATGCCGAGTTTGATCGTGCCTTGCGTCGCCGTGAGGAATTCATCCTCGTCGATGCCGAGCGCTTGGTTGAACAACCGGATCTGCGGGATCGTCGCCTCGCCCACCCCGACGGTGCCGATGTCGTCCGATTCGACGAGCTGAACCGACCAGCCAGCGGGCAAGAACCGGCGCAGGCAGGCCGCGGCCATCCAGCCCGCTGTTCCGCCACCGATGATGATCAATCGCCTCAAGCGTCAAATCCTGCCTTTGCCTCGTCCTACAACAAAATGTCGGGGCGGCGCGACCCGGCCGCCCCGACGAGGGGGGAGGTTCAGAATTTGAACGAGGCACCCGCCAGATAGCGACGGCCATAGGTCTGATAATCGATCACCGCGCGCGCATCGCGCGGATCGTCGGTCACGAACGGTTCGTTGGTCAGGTTCTGGCCCTGGACAAACACCGACAGGCCTTCGAGCGCGCTGCCCGGCTGGAAATCATAGCCAAGCTGGGCATCGATGATCGTTTCGGCGCGCGCCCGGCGGCGCACCCGCTGACCGCCAAAGCCCGACAGTTCGCCGATGAAGCTCGACCGGTAGCGGGCACTGACGCGGGCGTTGACGCCCCATTTTTCGAAGTAGGCGGTGCCGTTGGCGACCCACTTCGAATAGCCGGGGATGTCTTCCGCCGGGGCGCCCGGGTTCGGGCTGATCTTGGTCTTGGTATAGGACACGCCGCCGGTGACGCCAAAGCCGTCGAGCGCCGTGGTGAAGGTGCTGAACGGCAGCGACCCGGCCAGTTCGGCGCCATAGAGCTTGCCGCCCTCGCCATTCACCGGCGCATTCACCGTACCCATATAATTGACGATGATCGGCAGGCCGTTTGTATCGTTGCCCGGTGCCTGAATCGGATAGCCGGTGAAGTCGAACGGAATGTCCTGATTGTAGATATAGCTCTTCAGATCCTTGTAGAAGAACTGCACCGCAACATAACCCGACGAGCCGAAATATTTCTCCAGCGTCACGTCCGCGGCGTTGGCGCGCCAGGGGCGCAGGTCGGGATTGCCCGATCCGCCGCGCACCACCGCACAGGACCGCCCCGTCGGGCACACCATGCCGCCCGGATCGCCGATCACGGTGCCATAGCTCAACGTCGCGCGCAGATCGTCGAGCCGCGGCCGGACGATCTCGCGCGCCACGCTGGCGCGGATCACGAAATCGCTGGCGGTGCGCAGCGACAGGTTCACGCTGGGCAGCACATCGATGTAATCGGTGCTTTCGCGGCGCGGGATGCCCTGGATATTCGGTGACCCATTGGGGTTGGTGCCGGCGAAGGTCGCGCTGGCGCCGGTCGAATTCTGGTCGGTGAAGATCGCCTGCACCCCGAAATTGCCGGTCAGCACCGACGATCCCATTTCCTGGTCGATATTCGCCTGAAGATAGGTCGTCATCTGCTTTTCGGCGACGTTATATGCCTTGACCACCACATCGCCATAAGGGTTGGGCACCAGCGTGTAGATGCCTGCGGCAAGCAAGTCGCGCGGATCGTAGCTGATCACCGGGCCCAGCCCCAGATAGGCCAGATCGGTCGTGCCGCGGCGGAACTGCGTCGGCACCGGCAGGCTGGTCAGGCCGTCGGTATTGGCGGTCAGCCCGACAAAGGCTTCGTCGGGGGTCAGCTGCTTGGTGCGGGTGGTGTAATTGACCCCGAACTGCACCGATTTCAGAAAGCCTTCGAGCTCGCGTTCGATCTCGACGCGATACTGCCACAGCTCGTCTTCGATGATGCGGTTGTTGTAATAGCCGTCCTGGCCGCCGCGGATGCGCCCGCCATTGACCCCGGTCTGATCGCCGCCCCAGCCCAGTGGGCTAGTCAGCTGGATCAGGTTATAATCGCCGTAATTGAGCGTCGGGCGAAAGAAGGTGCCGTCGATGTCACTGGTGAAACCGATGGTATCGGTCGCGCCGACCCCGCCGCCGCGGCCGGTTCCGGAATTGCTTTCGAGGATCAGTTCGTTGCGGTCGGTTTTCGACATGCTGATGTCGGCATAGGCGTTCCAGCCGTCGTCGCCTTCCCAGCGGTTGTTCCACCCAAAGCTGTAGAGCTTGGCATTGCGTTCGAACACGTCGTTGCGCACCACGCCCTCGACATTGGTAAAGGTGCCGGCGCGGGCAAAGACGAATTCGCCGCTGTCATCGACATCGGTGATGTTGACGCCCGCACCGCCAAAGGCGAGCGGCAGTTCGATGCCGCGCTTGATCTGATCGTCGCTGAAATCCGAATAGAAAGCGTCGAAGGTCGAGGTGAAATTGGGGGTCGGCTGCCATTCGAGCGTGCCCTGCAGACCAAGCCGCTTCAGCTGCGTCGAGGTTGCATAGGATTTCGAGCCGCCGAGGACGACCGGGCTGGCAAGGGTGCCATTGCCGGCATAGCCCCAGGCGTTGAATTCCTGGATCTGATAGGGTTCGTCGAGGTAGCTCGCCGACAGTGCGATGCCGATCGTGTCGTCCGCGAACTGGTCAACATAGGTTCCGTTGACGCGGTAGCCATATTTTTTCGAGCCGACGTTGAGCTTGCCGATTTCGGCCCAGGTGCCGCGGCCGCCGATCGAAAAGACGCGCTTGCCATATTCGAGCGGGCGGATCGTCTTGAGATCGACGGTGCCCGACAGACCTTGACCGACGATCGAGGCCATCGGCGACTTATACACGAGCACCTGGTTGACGACTTCGGACGGATATTGATCATATTCGACCGCGCGATTGTCGCCGGTCGACGTCTGTTCGCGGCCGTTGAGCAGCGTCGTCGAGAAATCGGGGGCAAAGCCGCGGATCGAGATCGAGTTTGAGCGGCCAGAGACGCGCTGCGAGGTGAGGCCCGGCAGGCGGGCGATCGATTCGGCGATCGACGCGTCGGGCAGCTTGCCGATGTCCTCGGCCGAAATCGATTCGACGACCTGGTCGCGCGTTTTCTTGGCGTTTACGGCGCTCTGCAAGCTGGCGCGAAAGCCCGAGACGACGATCTCGTCCTCGCCACCTTCGGCGCCACCTTCTTCGGCGGTCGGCGCGGTGTCGGCGTCCTGCGCCAGCGCGGCGCCCGGCAACAAGGCGGTCAAGGCGACGCCGAGCGCGATGGCGCTGGCCCCGCGGCGAAGACTGGTCGATTTGGTCATGCTAAACTCCCCTGCAGCGACGGGCGGCTTGGCCAGGCGACGACGACAGGGGGCGGCAATTGCGCCGCGCGGCATCCTCTCATCGACGCGTGGGTTTTCCCATCGCGGCCTAGCAATTGACGCCAATCGGCGGGCACGGCCATAGGGTATACGTATACGCATATTATGCGGGCGCACCGTCTGTCGCCGAAATGTCACGCTTTTGGCGGGTTGTACCGGTGCATGTCCGGCGATCAAATTCTTGGCAGCAACCGGGCCAGTCGCTAGGTTCGCGCCAGCAGCGACCCACGAGAGCAACCCGCGCCAAGGGCCGCCGCACCAGGGAGAGATGGATGGGGCGCCAGCCCTCGGCCAAACCGACGAGTTTCGACATCGCCTATCTGGCGGGCGTGTCGCAGCCGACGGTGTCGCGCGCGCTGCGCGGTAGCAAATCGGTCAGCGCCGCGACCCGCGCCAACATCGAACGCATCGCGCGCGAGCTCAATTACACCGTCGACAAGAACGCCTCCAGCCTGCGCTCGCAGCGCACCCATACGCTCGCATTGCTGTTTTTCGAGGACCCAACCCCCGACGAATCGATGATCAACCCGTTCTTCCTGTCGATGCTGGGGTCGATCACCCGCGAATGCGCGCTGCGCGGCTACGACCTGCTGATCAGTTTCCAGCAGATGCACAATGACTGGCACGTCGCCTATCAGGACAGCCACCGTTCGGACGGCATCATCCTGCTCGGCTATGGCGATTACCAGCTCTACCTCACCAAGCTGGAGCATCTGGTAGAGATGGGGACGAAATTCGTGCGTTGGGGATCGGTGTCGGACGATGGCATCGGGCTGACCGTCGGGTCGGACAATGTCGGCGCGGGCGAACAGGCGGGCGCGCATTTGATCTCGATCGGGCGGCGGCACATCGCGTTCCTGGGCGATGCGTCGGACCATGCCCCCGAATTTCAGGACCGCTACACCGGGCTGTGCCGCGCGATGCGGGACGCAGATGTCGAACCCGACCCGGCGCTGCAACAAGGTGCGGTGTCGTCCGAAGAATCGGGCTATGCTGCCGCGAAGTCCTTGCTCACCAGCGGCAAGCCGTTCGACGCGATCTTTGCCGCCAGCGACCTGATCGCGATCGGCGCGATGCGCGCGCTGGCCGAAGCGGGGCGGCGCCTGCCGCAGGATGTCGCGATCATCGGTTTCGACGATATTCCCGCCGCCAGCCTGACATCGCCGACGCTGACCACGGTGATGCAGGATATGAAGGGCGCGGGAACGCTGCTCGTCGATGCGCTGCTGGCGCGGATCGAGGACCGCCCGGTCGAACGCATGATGCTGCCTGCACGGCTGATCAAGCGGCAGAGCACGGCGGTTTAGGCCAACGTCGCACGTGGTTTTTGGGGTGGGAAACCAGTCATTCCCTGCCCTTCGTCATCCCGCACTTTTACGCCTGCTCTCGGCCCCAGCCACCACTCCGCTAAAATCCCGCCCACACTTCCTCACCGACCTTGACTCCCGCCGCGCCCGACCCAATGTCTCGCCGACTAGAAATCCCCTCAACGAAAAGGATGCCGACCATGACGATCCAGCCCGGCGACAAGCTGCCCGACGCCACCTTTGTAAAGGTCACCGAAAACGGCCCCGAACAGGTCAGCACCGCCGATTATTTCAAGGGCCGCCGCGTCGCGCTGTTCTCGGTCCCCGGCGCTTTTACTCCGACCTGTTCGGCCAAGCATCTGCCGGGCTTCGTCGACAAGGCCGATGAGCTGAAAGCCAAGGGCGTCGACGAAATAGTCTGCACCGCGGTCAACGACGCGTTCGTGATGGGCGCGTGGGGGAAGAGCGGCAATGCTGGCGACAGCGTCACCATGCTCGCCGACGGCAATGGCGATTTCGCCGAAGCGGTCGGCCTGACCATGGACGGCAAGGCGTTCGGCATGGGCAAGCGCGGCCAGCGTTTCTCGATGGTCGTCAACGACGGTGTCGTCGAACAGCTGAACGTCGAAGCCCCCGGCGAATTCAAGGTATCGAGCGCCGATCACATGCTGGAGCAGCTGTAACAAAAGTCCGTTCGTCCTGAGGAGCCGCTGAGCGCAGTCGAAGCGGCGTCTCGAAGGACCCAGGTGCTTCGAGACGGGCCTTCGCCCGTGCTCAGTCCCTCCTCAGCACGAACGGCTTGATTTCGCATCACGCCCACCCCTTCCCTTTTGTCACAAATTCGTGCAACAGCGTCGCGATGACATCCAGCTCATCGCACGAAACCACCGATCCCACCGCTCTCGTCGACGGCATCATCGCCGAACTGCAAGACAAGTTCCGCACGTCGGTCACCAATCTCAAAACCGCTATCGCTGCCTATGTCCGCGATCGCACCCTGCCGCCCGCCGACGCTGCCGCCACGGGGCTGTTCGATTATCCGGCGATCCGCCTCGTCACCACCGGCGAGCAGCGTGAGGGGCAAAAGGGGCATAATCTTGCCTTCGGCCGTTTCGAGCGCGCTGGTGAATTTGTGACCACGGTGACGCGCCCCGACCTGTTCGCCGATTATCTGCGCGAACAGCTCATGCTGCTGGCGCGCCATTATGACATCACGCTCGAAGTCACGCGCACCGGCCAGCAGATCCCCTTCCCCTATGTGCTCGACGCCAGCGACGGGTCAGACATGGGCGGGGTCACCCCGCTCGAACTCGCGCGCCATTTCCCGACCACCGAGCTCGCCGACATCGGCGATGAACTGGCCGACGGGCTGTTCGGCGCCGATCCCACCGCGTCGCAGCCGCTCGCGCTGTTCGACGCGCTCCGTACCGACTTCTCACTCGCGCGTCTGCGCCACTATACCGGCACCGCGCCCGAGCATTTTCAACGCTATATCCTGTTCACCAACTACCACCGCTACGTCGACGAATTCGTTGCCTGGGCGGGGGCGCAAGTCGGCCAGGGCCGCTACACCGCGCTCGCCGGCGCCGCGGGGCTGTATGTCGACCAGCCCGGGGTCAACGCCAGCGCGCTGGTCGCCGACAGCGCCTGGCGGCGACACCAGATGCCGGCTTATCACCTGATCGCGCCTGACGGCGGCGGCATTACGCTCGTCAACATCGGCGTCGGCCCGTCGAACGCCAAGACGATCTGCGACCATCTCGCGGTTTTACGGCCCGAGGCCTGGCTGATGATCGGCCATTGCGGTGGGCTGCGTCCCAGCCAGCGCATCGGCGATTACGTCCTCGCCCACGCATATCTCCGCGACGACCATATCCTCGACGCGGTGCTGCCGGTCGAAATCCCGATCCCGCCGATCGCCGAGGTTCAGGTCGCGCTCGCCAGCGCCGCCGAAGCCGTGTCGGGCGCCACCGGCGCCGATCTTAAGAAACGGATGCGGACCGGCACCGTCGTCACCACCGACGACCGCAATTGGGAGCTGCGCTACACCGACAGCGCGCTGCGCTTTTCGCAATCGCGCGCGATTGGCATCGACATGGAATCGGCGACGATCGCCGCGCAGGGTTACCGCTTCCGGGTCCCCTACGGCACCTTGCTGTGCGTGTCGGACAAGCCGCTGCATGGCGAGCTCAAGCTGCCCGGCCAAGCAAACCGTTTCTACGAGGAAGCGATCGCCGCCCACCTCCAGATCGGCATTCGCGCCTGCGAGACGATGCGCGACGAAGGCGCCAAGCTCCACAGCCGCAAATTGCGCGCCTTTAACGAGCCGCCGTTCCGTTAGGGTCCGGGGTTTGCCGCCGACAATGTCATGTCGCGGGACGGACAGAATCCGAACCCGCGTCCCCGCGAAGATTACGGCTTTGCCGCGGCGTTTTGCGCCAGGATCAGCGCCCCATTCGGGCCGGCATTGTCACCCAACAGGGCGGGAACGATCGTCGCGTTGAGCTTGGCGGCGTCAAAGTCACACAGGTAATTGCCCAGTCGCGGCGCGACCTCGGACCGCGCGGCCGCCAGCAGCCAGGCCTGTTTCAGCGCGACGCCCCCGCCCACGACAATGCGTTGCGGCGAATAGGCGAGCAGGAGCGTGGCGAAAAATTCGGCAAGGTCGGCGATGACCGGACGCCATGCCGGCTCGTCCGGACCGACCTCGCCCGGATGCCGATTAAACCGCGCCGCAAGGGCCGGGCCGCTCAGCAATCCTTCGATGCAGTCGCCGTGAAAAGGGCAGTAACCGGCAAACCGGTCGGCAGGGTCGCGGCGCAGCTTCAGATGCCCCGTCTCCGGGTGCATGGCGCCGTGAATCGGCTGGCCATTGACCAGCACCCCCGCGCCGACACCGGTGCCGATCGTGACATACACCACATTGTCGCAGCCTCTGGCGGCCCCCATATGCTGTTCAGCCAGCGCGGCGCCGTTGACATCGGTATCGACCGCGACGGGCAGCGCGACATGCTGGTGCATCAATTGCAGCAGCGGCGCGTTGCTCCAGCCGGGTTTGGGCGTGGTCAGAATGGCTCCATAATCCGGCGCCACCGGATCGACGCGAACTGGCCCGAACGACGCGATACCGATCGCGGCGAGCGGTGCGTCGGCGTGCCAGCGTGCGACCAGCTCGGCCGCACGGCTGATCGTTTCGTGCGGTGATCGGGTCGGAAACTCGTCCCGGTCGCGGATGCCGCCGGGGCGGCCGCGAACGACGATCGTTTTGGTTCCGCCGATCTCGATTCCAGCCAATAATTCGGTCATGTTGTGCATCCGGTCAGGGTAGCCGCGCCGCCATCGATCCGCAGGTGCAGGAACGGCGCGAAGGTGCCACCAAAATGGTGCCGCCCTTCGGGTTTGTCACGGCGGTTAGCGTCATTTGTGCCCCAATAATCGACGAAGCTGGCGACCGACAGGTCGGGGAGCACCCACCAGCTACAGGCCTGAAACGGTTCGCGGACCGGATTGGCAAAGACCAGGCGATGTCCGTTCAGCAGCATCCAAGGGTCCTTCGATCGGATCGGCGACGGCGCCGTAAAGCCCGGTCGGGGCGGCGATGCCGGGAGCGAACACCTTGGCCTGGATCGACCAGAAGAGATAGAGGCGACCGGCATGGCCGCCGCAGCGAACCAGAAACGCATGGCCGACGCCGCCATCGCGCGCTTGTCGAAGTGGGAAAAACAGATGCTGCGCGACCGCGCAAAGGACCATCGCCCGAAGCTGAAAGGCATCTGATGTCTAACCTTGACCCCACGGTTAGACATGGAACGGCGTTAAGCCGTTAATTTTACGTGATAATATGGTATTGTTGGAGGCCCGAGCCGGAATCGAACCGGCGTGCACGGATTTGCAATCCGCTGCGTCACCACTCCGCCATCGGGCCTCATGCCAAATTGCCGCATCCTTAGAGGATGGGCCGGGTGTTGGACGGCGCCGCTAGTGAGGGGGTTTCGCCGCCTTGTCAAGGATTCGCCCGCACCCCCGTCCCGCGCCTTGATGCGGGGTTGGCGGCACCGGCGTTGCCCGCTATGCGCGTCTATGCGGGCAGAGGCTGTATTACCATTGCAATACAGCGCAGGTTGGGCTAGAGCTGCCCCGCACAGGTTGTGGTCCCAGGGAATCGGAAAAGGCTGATGGCGACGAAGTTTAGCGAAATCACCGCGGCGGACATGCGCTCTGCCATGATCGACAGCCAGCTGCGCACCAACGACGTGATCGACGCAGCGGTGGTTGGCGCGATGGCGGCGGTGCCGCGCGAGGCGTATGTTCCCGCCCATCTGGCGAGCGTGGCCTATATGGACCGGGCGATCGCGCTAGGCCATGGCCGCGCGCTGAATGCGCCGCTGGTCACCGGCCGGATGCTGGTTGCCGCGGCGATCCGCCCCGGCCAGCGCGTGCTGCTGATCGGCAGCGCGACCGGCTATATGGCCGCACTGCTGTCGCGGCTTGGCGCCGAAGTCCACGCGGTCGAGGAACAGGCCGAGCTGATGGCGATGGCGCAGGCAACGACCACCGACCCCGCCATCCGCTGGGTCGCCGGACCGCTGAACGCCGGGGCACCCGACGCCGCGCCGTTCGACCGGATCGTCATCGAAGGCGCGATCGAGGTGCTGCCCGACGCGCTCGCGGCGCAACTGGTCGAGGGCGGCCGCCTGGTCGCGGCGCGCCGCGAAGGCGCGGTGACGCGGCTGGTCCACGGGGTCAAGGCTGGCGGCGCGGTGCCGCTGCGCAGCTTTGCCGACATGGACGCCGCGCCGCTGCCCGGCTTTACCGCCCCGGCGGGCTTCACCTTCTAAAAAGCCACTCCCCTCCTTGTTTCAGGCTGACATGATGATGCTCGACACCGATAAGAAACGGCCTCTCCCCCGCGCCCGCTGGCTCGCTGGCCTGGCGGTCGGCGCGCTGACGTTATCGCCCGCGGCGCACGCTGAAACGCTGCAGGATGCATTGGCGAAGGCGTATGAAAACAACCCGACGTTGACCGCGGCGCGCGCCGGACAGCGCGCCAACGACGAGAATGTGCCGATCCAGAAATCGGGCGGGCTGCCGAGCATCGGGGTCGGGGTCGACTATCAGGAAAATCTGGTCCTGCCCGGCAACAGCTTTTTCTCGCCCAAACGCTTTGTCAGTGTCGGCGGCCAGGTGTCGGTGCCGATCTATCAGGGCGGCGCGGTGCGCAACGCGGTGAAGGCCGCCAAATTTCGCGTCGAAGCCGGACAGGCCGATCTGCGCGCGACCGAAGCGAGCATTTTTGCGCAGACCGTCGGTGCCTATATGGATGTCATCCGCGATCAGGCTATCGTCCAGCTGAACCAGAAGAATGTCGCGGTGCTGCGGACCAATTTGCAGGCGTCGAGCGACCGGTTCGAGATCGGCGATCTGACCCGTACCGACGTCGCCCAGTCGCAGGCGCGGCTCGCGCTGGCCGAGGGCGATCTGCGGACCGCCGAGGCGAATTTGATCGCCAGCCGCGAATCCTATGTGCGGCTGGTCGGCGACGCGCCGGTCGATCTGGAACAGCCACCGCAGTTGCCGAACCTGCCCGCCTCGCCCGACGAGGCGGTCGCGATCGCGCTGACCAGCAACCCCGACATCGAGGCCGCGAATCAGTCGGTCAACGCCAGTCGCGCCGACATCGGCGTCGCGCGCGCCGGGCGACTGCCCAAATTGTCGGCGACAACCAGCGGCGGCTATAACAACAACCTGAATTCGGTGAACGACCCGACGTCGGAAAACACCACGAAAAGCGCCTCGGCCGGACTGTCGCTGACGATCCCGATCTTTCAGGGCGGCCGTCCGTCGGCGCAGGTCCGGCAAGCGCAGTCGCGCACCAGCCAGGCGATCGAAAATTACGTCGAGGTCGAACGCAGTGTCATTGCCCAGACCCGCGGCGCCTATGCCGCGTGGCAGGCGAACGAACAGATCATCGCGGCGACGCAGCAGGCGGTGAGCGCCAACGGCCTGTCGCTGGAGGGCGTGCGCGCCGAAAACAGCGTCGGCACCCGGTCGATCCTCGACATCTTGAACGCCGAACAGGAATATCTGAACACCCAGGTCCAGCTGGTATCGGCGCAGCGCAACAGCTACGTCGCTGCCTTCTCGGTGCTCGCCGCGATGGGCAAGGCCGAAGCCCGCGATCTGGGGATCGAGGGCGGCGCGCTCTATGATCCCGAGGTCAATTACAAGCGCGTGCGCGGCCAGATCTGGGACTGGGCCGACGATCCAGCGCCGCAGCAGCAGGCGACTGATACGCGCGCGATCCCCGCGGCAACCGCCAATGTGCCCGTTGGTCCGCCCGCCCCGCCGCGACAATAATGCTTGGCAAAGCCAGCCCCAAATCGGTAAGGGGATGGTTAACCATCCGGTAATCGCGATGGTTTAGGGGGTTGGTTATGGGCGACATGTCGCGGGAACCATCAATGGAAGACATTTTGTCGTCGATCAGGCGCGTGATCGCGCGCGACGAAGCCCCCGGCGCAGCGCGCGAAATCACGCCCGCGGTTGCCGAAGACATTCTCGACCTGCACGACGAAGAAGATGATGATGGCCCGCAGCCCGCAGCCGAAACCGAAGAACTGGTTTCCGAAGCCAGTGCCGATGCGGCGCGCCAGTCGCTCGACGCGCTGACCGCGGCGATCACGCCCGCAGTGGCCGCTGCAACCGTTGCGGCGCCCGCCGTCGCCGGTCGGACCATGGAAGACGTCGTGCTCGACGCGCTCCGCCCGATGTTGAAAGACTGGCTCGACGCCAACCTGCCCCCGCTGGTCGAAGCAATGGTTGCCAAGGAAATCAGCCGGATTACCGGGCGGCGGATTTAATGATATTCTGATACTGCAACCGTTCGTCCTGAGGAGGGACTGAGCCGAGCGAAGGCCCGTCTCGAAGGACTTTGGCACGGCCTTGGGACCCTTCGAGACGCCATTTCGACAAGCTCAATGGCTCCTCAGGGCGAACGGCCTTATTTGTCGAGCCGCCCGAATCTCAGCCCGCCCAATCCTCCAGCAAATAGCGCGCGATCGCCAGTGGCGGCGGCGCCATGAACGGCGCGCCCATGTCGCCCGCCAGCGCGGCGCGCACTTCGGCCTTGTCGACCCACATCGCCGCCTCGATCTCGGTGGTATCGAGGGTCAACGCCGGATCAGTCGTGACCGCGCGGCACCCGATCATCAGCGATGACGGAAATGGCCATGGCTGGCTCGCCACATAGCTCACGTCCGCCACGCGGATGCCCGCTTCCTCGAACAATTCGCGCGCTACCGCTTCCTCCAGCGATTCGCCGGGTTCGACGAACCCCGCCAGCGCCGAGAAAAAGCCCGGCGGAAAGCCGCCCTGCCGCCCGACCAGCACTCGTCCGTCGCATTCGGCGAGCATGATGACGACGGGATCGACCCGCGGGAAATGTTCGGCGTTGCAGCCGCCGCAGCGCCGCCCCCAACCGGCGCGGAACACGCCGGTCGGCGCCCCGCACACCGCACAGAAACGATGCCGCGCGTGCCAGTCGACCAAGCTGCGCGCGCCGCCATAAAGCGCCGCCTCTTCTCCAGAGAGAAGCGGCAGCAACCGCATCACCGTCCGCGAACGCGCGTCGATCCGCACTCCGGCCGCCGCTTCGCGAACGAAATGCGGGAGCCCGGCCTCGTCGAGGCCGAGCAGCAGCAGCGCGCGGTCGTCGGCGGGATCGAGCATCTCCCACAACAACCCGCCGCTCTCTCCGGGCACAAAATCGATCCCGTCGAGCGCCAGACACCGCGCGCGGGGGTCGGCAACCGCGGCGGCGAAGCCTGCGGCATCGTTACGCAGATGATCGGCACGGTCGAGCCACGCTCCGGTAAAGCCCAGCGGCAGGGGCATCAGGCGATGACATCCTTGAAAAAGGTCTCGCCGAACTTTTCCTGAAACGGCAGCGCGTTCGAGGGCATATATTGCGCATAGCCCGCGGCGCGATAGCCGAGACCGCGGTGGACGAAGCCGATCGTGCCCGCGGCGCCCGCCCAACCGAAAATACCTTCGCCGCCCCGCGACGTCGGCAACGACACGCGGCCGCCCGCACCAAAACCCTCGCCATCGACGAACGTCCCCTTGCGGTCGATGCTGTCGGTCAGCAGGTTCGACATCGCCAGCCGGGCCGTCTCGACCTTCATCACCCGTTTGCCGCCGGTGGCGCCTTCGCCAAGCAGCATCGCAAGGAAGCGGTCGTAATCGCGCGCGCTCGACACCAGCCCGCCGCCGCCGAACGGATAGGGTGGCGGGTCGAGATAGATCGAGCTGGTCGCCGGATCGAAGGGGATCAGCGCTCCGCCATAGGGCGCATAGTTGGTGGTAAAGCGCCCGACATCCTTCGCCGCAACCATGAAGCCGGTGCTCGTCATGCCCAGCGGATCGAACAGCCGCGCTTTCAGGAACGCATCGAACGGCTGCCCCGAAACGACTTCGATCACCCGGCCCAGCAAATCGAGGCTGATCGAATAGCTCCATTTGGTCCCCGGCTCATAAACCAGCGGCAGTGCTGCCAGCCGGTCGGCCATTACCGCCAGGCTGGGTGCGGCGGTGACCGCCGCGAAACCCGGAATCGGCAACCGGCTGGCCTGACCGCCGACGATGCCGGCGTCGTCATAGGCCTTTTTGATCGGACCCTTTTGCATGATGTTATAGCCAAGCCCGGCGGTGTGGGTGAGCAGGTGGCGCACCGTGATCGGCGTTTTCGCCGGGCGCAGGTCGGTGATCGACCCATCGGGCGTATTCTGCACCTGCATTTTGGCAAAAGCGGGCAGGAAATCGGCGATCGGCTGGTCGAGTTTCATCTTGCCGTCTTCGATCAGCAGCATCGCGGCGATCCCGGTGACCGGCTTGGTCATCGAATAGAGACGCCACAGCGTGTCGGGACCGACCGGCGTCGGCGAATCGTTCGACTGCACCCCGGCGCCGAAAAATTCGGCCGCGTCCTGTCCCTTGCCGATCGCGGCGAGCGCACCGGCCAGTTCGCGGCGGTCGACGAAACCTTTGATGAAGGCATGGGTCGCGGGATAAAGTTGTGCGCCGCTTTCCTTGAACGCGAAGGCGGCGCGTGGCAGCAGCGCAGCGCCGCCGCCCAGCGCCAGTCCGCCGAGCAGCGTCCGGCGCGAAACCATCATGTTCATGCGTTTTTCTCCAGCATCTTACCCACCAGCTTGCGATAGAGCGTCGGCAGTCCCGCCGCGTCAAGGTCCGAGATCGGCCACCATCTGCCTTCCGCTGCGGCATCGTCGGTTTCGGGAGGTGCTTCGCGGCGCACCAAATGCAGCGTCAGGTCGAAATGGGTAAAACCATGATCGACCTGAGCGATGCCCGACTCGGTGGGAGGCGCCTCACTCCAGTCGCCGCCGGGCAGTGCGCGCATCCCGCCCAGCATCCCCTTGTCGGGACGTCGAACCAGCCAGATCCGCGCATCGCGTTCGATCCAGTGCGCCACCCCATGCCGATGCGGCTTGGCTTTCTTTGGCGGCTTGACCGGCAGGCGTGCGATGTCGGGCCGACCGCGCGCGCGGCAGTCTGCGGCTAGCGGGCAGATCATGCAGGTAGGGGCGCGCGGGGTACAGATCGTCGCACCGAGATCCATCAGCGCCTGTGCAAAATCGCCTGGTCGATCCTGCGGCACCAGCGGTGTCAAAACATTCCGAATTTCGCGCTTTGCGAGTGGCAGCGGAGTTTCGATCAGGCGGTGGCGCGCGATCACCCGTTCGACATTGGCGTCGATGACCGCCGCCGGGCGGCCAAAGGCGATCGCCGCCACCGACGCCGCAGTATAGTCGCCGATGCCGGGCAGCGCGCGCAAAGCCGCCTCGCTATCGGGAAAGCGTCCGCCGAGATTCGCGACCACGGCCCGCGCGCAGGCGAGCAAGTTGCGCGCGCGGGCATAATAGCCCAGCCCGGCCCAGGCGGCCATCACATCGGCGTCGTCCGCCGCCGCCAGATCGGCAACCGTCGGCCAGCGCTGGGTAAACCGCGCAAAATAGCCTGCGACCGCCGCAACCGTCGTCTGTTGCAACATCACCTCGGCCAGCCAGATTCGATAGGGATCCGGCACCGCGTCGCTGCCCGGCGCGATCCGCCACGGCAGCACTCGGGCGGCGCTGTCGTACCATATCAGCAGACGCGCGGCGAAGTCGCTTGCGATGTCGCCAACGCTGTCGGAAGTCTGGACGCTCACCCCCCGCCTATGGCATGGCACCCGGGATGACGAAAGACGCTGGCGAGGATGGCCGGGCCAAAAAGGCCAAGGCGAAGGGTGCGGCCAAACAGCCCGCCAAAGCGCCGGTGCGCGCCTATGAACGCCCGCGCGGCGGCGAAGCGCGCGCCATCTCCGACCTTGTCCCCGAAATCGGCCGCGCCGCCTTTCGCAAATTCGGCTTCATCCAAAGCTCGGTGGTCAGCCGCTGGCGCGAGATCGTCGGCGACCGGCTGGCCGACGTGACCCAGCCCGCGATGATCCGCTTTCCGGTCGGCGCCAAGGCGGGCGGCACGTTGCACCTGACGATCAGCGGCGCGCACGCCCCGATGCTCCAACACGTCACCCCCGATATCATCGCCGCGGTGAACCGCTTCTTCGGCTATGCCGCCGTGGCCCAGGTCCGCATGACCCACGGCCATGTTACCCCCGCAGCGCCCGTTCAGCCCGCGGCAATGCTGAAACCCATACCCGCGGAACTGGGCGACAGTTTGCGCGATATCGGCGACCCGGAACTGCGTACCGTGCTCGAACGCATGGCGTCGGGACTGGCCGCCGCGCCCAAACTGCCCCGGATCAGTTGAAGAAAGCCCTGCCGACCATGTCCGCTTTTGACGACCCCATTCTTGATCGCCGCACCGCGGTGCTGGCGCTGTCGAGTGCCGCGCTGACCCTGATCGCCGCAACGCCTGCAAAACCCAAACCATGGTCGGCGACCGTGACCACCAGTCCGATCGGCGCCCATGTCGTCGGCAACCCCGCAGCCAAGGTCCGGCTGGTCGAATATTTCAGCTACACCTGCCACGTCTGCGCCGATTTTGCGAAGCTGGGGGCAGCGCCGCTCAAGACCCAATATATCGACCGCGGGCTGGTGTTGTTCGAGTATCGCAACCTGGTGCGCGACCCGGTCGACATGACCGCGGCGCTGCTCGCGCGCTGCGGCGGCGCGACTGCGTTCGCGCGCAATCATCAAGCGATCTTCCTGGCGTTCCCAACCTGGATGGCCAAGGTGACGAAGGCCAGCGACGCCCAAAAGACCAGCTGGTTCGAGGGCACGACGGGCGAGCGCGCGCGCAAGATCGCCGCCGATACCGGGCTCGCCGCGCTGATGCGCGCGCGCGGCTACACCCAGGCACAGCTCGACGCCGCGCTCGACAGCGAGGTGGCGCAGGCCGAGCTGACCGGCATGACCAACATCGCCCGGGGTGCCGACCGCGTCGCGGGCACCCCCAGCTTTTTCATCAACGGCCGCAACGCGGCGGTCACCGCGTGGCTCCCTCTCAAATCGAAACTCGACCAAGCGATCAAGGGATCGTAAAAGCCCCCCCAAACTTGATTTTTCGGAGAATATCGCACCATGACCGCATCGCTTCGTATCGCCCTTTTGTCTTCGCTTGGCGCGCTCGCGCTCGCTGGTTGCGGCGGCGGCGCCGACGACCCGGCCAAGGAACAGGCCGCCGTGGCCAAGGTTGCCGCGCCCGCGGGCAAAAGCTGGTCACAGGTCGTCAGCATCGACGGCGATGGCGTCGTGATGGGCAATCCCGATGCGCCGATCAAACTCGAGGAATTCGGTGCCTTCACCTGCGGCCACTGCGCCCAGTTCACCAAGGATTCGCACGAAGAGCTGAAGCGCGATTTCGTCGATACCGGCCGCGTTTCCTACAAGCTGACCCCGTTCATGCTGCATCCGGTCGATGCCATCGCCGGGGCGATCGTCAAATGCACCGGCCCCGACCGCTTCTTCCCACTCGCCGATGCGACCTTCCTGGAACATGAAGCGTTCATCGCCGGGGCGCAAAAGCCGCAGCCGGGGATCGAGGCGGCGATGCAGCTGCCCCCCGAACAACGGTTCACCGCGCTCGCCAAAGGCTGGGGCATCGATCAATTCTACCAGCAGCGCGGCGTTCCCGCCGCGACGATCCAGGCGTGCCTGAGCAAGGTCGACAATGTCTCGGCGATCGAAAAGGGCACCAATAACGCGGTCGAGAAACATCAAATCAACAGCACGCCATCCTTCGTCATCAACGGTCAGGTTGCCGAAGGCATTAACGGCTGGGGCCCGCTGCGCGACCGCCTGCGCACGATGGGCGCCCGCTGACCGTCGGTTGAGGGAAAGACCGTCGCCCCCGCGAAGGCGGGGGCGATGGAATGAGAGGCCTTGCGACTCCCCCGCCCGCGCGGCATGACGGCTGGCAGGGGGATATGTGACAGCAGCGTTGCAACATCCGCGATTCGATAACCTGCACGGGGTGGCCCTGTGCAGATAAAACGCCTGCGCCTGACCGGTTTCAAATCCTTCGTCGAACCCACCGAACTGCGCATCGAGCCCGGACTAACCGGCGTCGTCGGACCCAATGGCTGCGGCAAGTCGAACCTGCTTGAGGCGATCCGTTGGGTGATGGGCGAATCCAGCCCCAAATCGATGCGCGGCGGCGGCATGGAGGATGTCATCTTTGCCGGGACCGCGTCGCGCCCGGCGCGCGACTTTGCCGAGGTCGCGCTGCATTGCGATACCGAGGGCGCGCTCGTCGCGGGCTTGTCGGACGGCGAGGACGGCGACGATCTGGAGGTGATCCGGCGGATCGAACGCGGCGCAGGCAGCGCTTACCGCGCCAACGGCCGCGATGTCCGCGCCAAGGACGTCGCGCTGATCTTTGCCGACGCCGCGACCGGCGCGCACAGCCCGGCGCTGGTCAGCCAGGGCAAGATCGCCAACGTCATCGCAGCCAAGCCAACCGACCGCCGTGCGATGCTGGAAGAAGCCGCCGGGATTGCCGGACTGCATGTCCGCCGCAAGGACGCCGAACAGAAATTGCGCGCGACCGAAACCAACCTGACCCGGCTGTCCGAAATCACCGCCGACATGGAAGTGCGCGCCAATGCGCTGCGGCGGCAGGCGCGCGCCGCCGAGAAATACAAGAAGCTGAGCGACGACATCCGAATTGCCGAGGCACGGCTGATCTATGCGCGCTGGCGCGATGCTGCTGCCGCCGCCGATCAGGCGCGCCGCGACAGCGATGCCGCCGAGGCGGCGGTCAAGACGGCGCAGCACGAGCTGGAAACCGTCTCCGCCGCCCAGACCGAGGTCGCGACGCGGGTCGCCACTGCGCGGCACGACGCGCAGGCGCAGCGCGACGCACTGGCCGAGGCGACTGCAACGCAGGTCCGCCTGCAGGGCGAGGAGCGCGCCGCGCGTCAACGCCTCGAAGATCTGGCGGCGCAGCAGCGGCGCATTGCCGACGACCGCGCGCACGAAGGCGAACTCGCGCGCGAGGCGCATGGCGCGCTGACCGCACTCGACGCCGAGAGCAAGACGCTGACGCACGACATCGCCGGGCATGACACGGGCAAGGCGGCACTCGCCGAAGCCAATCTCGCCGCGCAAGCCCGGCTGCGCGACGCCGAAGTTGCGCTGGCACAGGCGCGGGCCAAAGCTGCCAGCGAAGCCGCGGACCGGCGGATCGCAGTGTCGGCGCTCGACAGCGCCGCGGCGGCCGTGCGGCGCATCGCCAGCGACAAAGCGCGCGTCGATGCCGACATCGCCGCACTGGGCGACAGCGCTGCGCTGGCGGCGACCCACAGCGAGAGCTTGCAGGCAACCGAAGCCGCCGAAACCGCCATCGCCGCCGCCGAAACCGCGCTGCAAAATGCCGAGGCGGATCGTGAAGCGACCGCCGCCGAACTCGCCGGGGCCGAAGCGGGGCTTGCCGAAGCGCGTACCGCGCTGGCGGCGCTGGATGGCGAGGCGGCGACGCTCGAACGCGCGCTGGCCGCGGGACGCCGCGACGACGACCGCATCCTCGATCGGCTGCGCGTCGCGCCGGGTTATGAAGCCGCGCTTGCTGCCGCGCTGGGTGACGATCTCGACGCCGGGACCGATGCGGATGCCGCGCGAAGCTGGGGCGGCGCTGAGCTGCTATCGGACGACCCCACGTTACCCGAAAGCTCCCAGCCACTCGCCGCATTTGTCACGGCACCCGCTGCCCTTGCCCGCCGTTTGGCCCAGGTTGCCGTCGCCGATACCGATAGCGGACAGCCACTTCGGGTCGGCCAGCGGCTGGTCACCACCGATGGGATCATGCGCCGCTGGGACGGCTTTGTCGCACGCGGCGATGGCGCCACCGCGACCGAGCGCCTGCAACGCCAGAACCGAGTCGACGCACTGGCGGCGCAGCGCCCGCAGGTCGAACTGGGGGTGCAGGAACTGCGCGACCGCCGCGACGTTGCTGCCGCCAGAGCCGCCGACCTGACCGAGGCCGCCGCCACCGCGCGCAAAGCCCTGGCGCAGGCCGACGAGACGCGCCGCACCGCGCTGCGCGCCGCCGATCAAGCGCAGGCCGCGCTCGATCGGCACCGCGACGCTGCGTCGCTGTTCGACCGCCGCCTCGCCGAAATCGCCGACGCGGCTAGGGAAGCGGCCGAGGCGCTGGCAACGCAGGAAGCCGCGCTCACCGCGCTTCCCGACGACAGCATCGCCCGCGCCGCGCTCGACGCCGAGGAGCAGGTGGCCGAGCGGGCGCGAAGCGACGCCAACAGCGCCCGCGACGCCCTCACCGCGCACGAACGCGCGCTCGCGGGGCTCAGCGAGCGGCAAGCGGTCGTGAGCGCCGAAATCAAAAGCTGGAAAGCCCGCGCGGGCGAGGCCGCACGCCGCGTCACCGAGATGGACAAGCGCGCCGACACGCTGGCCGCAGAGGCCGCCAAGCTCGCCGACGTCCCCGCCAAACTCGCCGAACAGCGCGGCGAGGCGGAAGCGCAGCAGGCGGCACTACGCGACAAGGTCACCGCGGCCGAAGCACAGGAGCGCGCCGCCGAGGCGGCGCTGCGCGAAGCCGAAACCGCGCTGAATGCCATTCGCGAGCGCGTCGCCGCGGCACGCGAAACCCGCGCCGGGGCGATCGCGCGCTCCGAAAATGCCGAGCTCAGGCGGATCGAAATGGGCCGCCTGTCGGGCGAACGCTTCGAATGTCCACCGCCGCTGCTGCCGCAAAAGGCCGGGTTCGACGGCGAGAGCGTCCGTGATGCCGGAGCCGAATCGGCGCAGCACGACCGGCTGATCGGCGACCGCGAACGGCTGGGGCCGGTGAACTTGGTCGCCGCCGACGAACTGGTCGAACTCGACACCGAACGCGAAAGAAGCGCCGCCGAGATCGAGGAACTGACGCAGGCTGTCCACCGGCTGCGCGGGTCGATCGGTAATTTGAACCGGGAAGGCCGCGTCCGCCTGCTCGCGGCGTTCGAGACGGTGAACGGCCATTTCCAGCGGCTGTTTACCACCCTGTTCGACGGCGGTCAGGCGCATCTCGAACTCGTCGATTCGGACGATCCGCTGGAGGCGGGGCTGGAGATCATGGCGCAGCCGCCGGGCAAACGGCTCGGCACGCTGACCCTGCTGTCTGGCGGCGAGCAGGCGCTGACTGCGGTCGCGCTGATATTCGGCCTGTTCTTGACCAACCCCGCGCCGATCTGCGTTCTCGACGAAGTCGATGCACCGCTCGACGACGCCAATATCGAACGCTTCTGCGACCTGCTCGACCGCATGACGCGCGAAACCAACACCCGCTATCTGATCGTCACCCACAATGCGGTAACGATGGCGCGCATGCATCGGCTGTTTGGCGTCACCATGATCGAAAAGGGGGTCAGCCGTCTCGTGTCGGTCGATCTGGGAGCGGCGGAGGAACTGCTCGCGGCGGAATAGCCGACCATGGAACTCGCTGCCCGGTCATGCGTAAATTTTCCGAACCCCAGCGGAGATACCCATGACAAAACTGCTTTTCGCGCTGGCCTTACCAGCCAGCCTGATCTTGACGGCACCCGCCCTTGCTAACGATCGTCCGCCGACGCCGTCGGAACGCGCGGCGATCGAAAAGGTTCTGAAGTCTGCGGGATATGTTTTCTGGGAAGAAATTGAATTCGACGATGGCCGCTGGGAAGTCGACGATGCTCGCGCCGCCAATGGCCGCGAATATGATCTGAAACTCGACCCGAAAACGCTCAAGATCGTCAGCCGCCGCGCCGACAACTGAGCGGCTCAGGGCGCCGTCCCGACCACCAGCATCGCCGCAAAGACCAGCAAACCGGCAAAGCGGTTGCTGCGGAACTTGGCGAGCGCATCGTCGCCATTTTTGGGATCGAGCGTCACGACCTGACCGGTAAAGTGCAGCGCTGCGGGCAGCAGCGCGATCAGCACCACCGGATCGGGACGTACCGCCCACAGCGCACCGCCCCAGCAAGCGAGCGCAAACATATAGCAAAACGCAACCCCGCCGCGCACTTGGCTGCCCATCGCGCGCGCGCTCGATTTCACACCGATCAGCATATCATCCTCGATATCCTGAAGCGCATAGATCGTGTCATACGCGATCACCCACGCAATGCACCCGGCATAAAGCAATGGCAGCGCCATCCCCTCGCCGCCGCCGACCGCCACCCAGGCGACCAGCGCGCCCCAGCTGAACACCAGTCCCAGCCACGCCTGCGGCCACCAGGTGATGCGTTTCATGAACGGATAACCCGCGACCAGGATCAGGCTGGCGAGCGCAACGATCTGCGCGGGCAACGGCAATTGGAGCAGCACGAGCAATCCGACCAGCGCCAGCAGGATCGCCCAAAGCGCCGCGTTGCGGACCGACACCGCACCGCTCGCGACGGGCCGCGACGCGGTGCGCGCGACCTTGGCGTCCAGATCACGATCGACGATGTCGTTATACACACAGCCCGCGCCGCGCATCGCGATCGCGCCGAGCAGCAGCCACAGGAACAATGGCCAATGGCTGACCGCCCCGCCGCCCAGGGCAAGGCCAAAGGCGCAGGGCCAAAACAACAGCCACCAGCCGATTGGGCGGTCGAACCGCGCGAGCAGCGCATAGGGCCGCACCGCGGCGGGCAAAAGCCCCACAAAACCACGCAGCTGGCTGTCGGGAGGATGGGTGGCGGTCATCGGCAGCGGCGCCTTTAGCAGCCGCCGCGCCGGTGATAAACGGTTATTGAACGGGGCGCCGCGTGATCAAGTGCAGAGCGACGGTGTCGCCGCCGGCGCCGGGTTGAATATCCCGGTGTTATTTTCGCCCTGCAGATTACGTCCCTCGCGAATGAGGAAGGCAGCGGTTTCCCGCATCCGCTTGGTCTGAAACCATTTGCCCCAGACCAGCGATTTATAATCATAGGTCACTTCGACCAGCATGATCGCGGTACCGGCGGAGGCATTGACACCGATCCCGGCAAAGCCGGTTCCCGTGGCACCAGTGCCTTGCGGGCCATAGGCGGACGCGACCGGCAAATCGCCATAACAGCGCTGCCAGTGAATCCACTGCCCGCCGTCGGGATTGCGTTCGACGCTTGACAGGATGACACGGCCATTGGCCTTGAAGTTCATCCCCTTCGCCTGTTCTTCGACCCCGGCAAAAACCTCGTTGATGTCGACCTCGCGGACGCTCGGCTGCGCCAAATTGCTGCCAAAGGCGATACGCGCGGCATTGTCAGCCGCGCCCAGGCCGATCTGGTTCACGCGCGTCCCGGTCAGCAGCAGATTGGCATATTCGATCCCGCCAAAGCCGATCATCGCCAGGATGGGGACGCAAAAGGCCACTTCGATCATGACCACCGCGCTGACATCGCGCGCCAGATGCGCGGCAGCCTGAGCCCGCCGGGCTACCCGCGCCCGGGTCCGTTGCAAAAGATCGATCATGAGCAGATCACCTGTTTCGTCGATGTCGCAGCATTATAAGGCTGGTTACGCAGCACGGTGGTGGCAACGAGCGTGCTCTCCTCCGACTGCCCCAGAAATTTCCAGATCGGGATCACCCGCGTCATCTTCAGCGAAGCGGTATAGCGGACAATGTCTTCGGCGCCGCCGTTGCCGGTCTGGCCGCGATCGGCATCCCAGCTGCTGTTGCCGTTGACGTCCTCGAAACATTCGCCGCTGTCATAGCGTCCGTTGGCATTGCCATCGGTAAACGCTTCGGGATCGCCCACTTCGCTGTAACTGTCATACGCCTTGCGCACAAAAGTGACTTCGCCGCGGGGAAAGACGTTCAGCACCTTGCGACGCACTTCATTGTCGAGCGCTGTCTGGCTGAGCGCATTGCCCTCCAGCGTCGCGGCGCGCGCCGCGGCGTTGACCACCCCCTGCAACTCGAGTTTCGCATAATATTGCCACGAAAAATCGAGAATGCCGAGCAGGATGATCAGGAACAATGGCGCGGTCAGCGCAAATTCGACGACCGAATTGCCTCGTTCGTTGCGGCGCAGCCGGTGCAGGAAAGGCCGCCGCGTCATTGCGACAACCGCAGTTTGGAAATCTGCCGGGCGATTGCCTGGAAGTTTTCGTTGAGCTGGGCGGCATTGTTCGCCTGATAGGCTTTGCCCGGGCTCGCGCAGGCGTTGAGCTCGGTGTTCAGCGCCACGCCAAAGCCCACCACCCACACGGTGATGTTCTTTGCCTTCGCCTTCTGGCAGAGCTGCAGGAAGCGGTTGTTGTGACGGCTCGTCAACGCACTGTCGCTGGTGCCGCCGACGCGCTTCATCAGCCACTCATAGCCCTGGAACGACAGATTGCCCATATTGGGCGCCATTTCGCCGTCGGTCATGAAAACGATGTGACGGCTGATCGGCCGGTTGTTCGGGGCCGTCGCGTTTTCGTCGGCAAACATGCCGTCGGGCGACAGCAGGCGCACGCCCCACACCATGCCCGCGTCATGATAGGTACCGCCGACCGGCTGGAGCGACTGGACATAGCTGTTGAAGGTCGATCGATCGGCCGCCGTCTGCGTCGTCAGCTTCATCGCCGCGACCGGACACACACCCCAGCCGTTCGACCAGTAACGCGAATAATTCTGCCAACTGCCGTTGGTGCTGCTATTGCTCGATACGCTGCTGCTGTTGACCGTGACCGATCCCGTCGTCGATGGCGTGCCGCCCGGGCTGCTCGCCCGCGGAAAGGCGATCTGCGGAATCAGCACCTTCCACTTGGTATCGTCGTCGCCGGTCGGGGCGCTGTCGACGTCCATGTCATAGGCGTCCGCGGGGGCCGTCTGGTTGGCCGCGAACGGTTCGGTTGCGCGTTCCATGACGCAGCCGCCCCACGTGTTCGACACGGTCGCACCCGAATCGCCGGTGTCGGTCTCGATCGCCGATCCCCCCTTGGCCTGGCTGACGTCGAAGAACCGGTCCTGATAGGTATATTTATTGTCGAACGTCTGCGTCGGCGTTTCGGTCACTGTCGTCGTGTAGGTGCGCGTGAAGGTCGCAACGCGGCGCTGCAAACGGCACCGGTCATTCGACCAGCGGTAACGATAGTTATAATAGGTATAGGTCTGGTTGGTGTCGTATGTCGTGATGCGATTGCCATTGCCGTCGACATATTGCGCGGTCTGGTTCGAATTGGGCGAACCGCTGGGAGTCGGCGACGTATCGGCGGGCGGCTCCAGATCGCCGCAGGAGGCGCTGTCCTGGCCGTTGACCGTGCTGACGTTCGAATAACTGCCATAGGTCGTGTTGCCGTCGGAATATTCCTCCGACTGCTCGCTGGTCGCATTGCCCCAGGTCACCTTGAACACCGGCGTGCGCGACGGCAGCAACACATTGTCCGACAGCCACGACGGATCCTTGGCGTACAGGATGCTGCCGACATTGGCGGTCGAGCTGTATGGCACGACCCCGAACCGCAGGCGGCCATCGCCGACATCCGCGGTGGTCAGCGTGTCGAAAAAGTCCATCGTCGCCGATTTCAGCGCCGTAATGCGATTGACCGAGTCGCCCGAGTTGGTCTGGGCCATCGACCCGGTGACATCGAGCACCATCATCACGTCGGCGTTGGAAATTTCCAGCTTGGCGGTGCAATTCACCGCGAGATCGAATTTCTGATAGTTGAAAATCTGCATCAGCGCGGTGGGCAGCGTGGCGGTGGCGGTTCCCTTCACGTTCGACGTGCCGTCGGCCTGCGAGGCGAAGGTCACCGCGCTGCTGCCATAGGTGGTGGCGCCGAAGTTGAAGTTGAACATCTTGGTGGCTTCGGTCTGCGCCGCCGCAGTATAGGTGCCGCCGGCCATGGCGCGGCGCCCGGCGAGCACGCCGGCGTCGCACGCCTGTTGCAGGCGCAACTGCGCCATATAGGCGCGCCCGATGTCGATGCCCGATCCCAGCAGCCCGATGACCGGCAGGATCGCCGCCGCGGTCAGGAACATGGCGTTGCCGCGCTTGTCGCGCGCTAGCCTGTTGCTGCCCTGCCGCAGCCGGGTGAATACGGTCCCTCGCATGGTCAAACCCCTCTTGGTCCAGACACGCGGCCCACTACAGATGCGTGGCTGGCATCGTTCCACTAGGGCCGAACTGCTTACCAAACCCCTAATCGCTCCCCCCGCGATCCCCGCGGCAACCGCCGATTCTGACCCGAATCGGGACAGATCGGCCTGTCGCACGCGGCAGATGCGCAAAATCCCGGCGTCTGCTATCGCGCGCACCATGCCTGCGACTCCTGCCTGGCCGCCCGCCAGCACCCCACGCCTGTTCATCGATACGCCGCTCGCCAGCGATGCGGCGGTGGCGGTCGATAGCGCCGCCGCCCATTATCTGCTCAACGTCATGCGGTTGAAAGCCGGGGCGCCAATCCTGCTGTTCGACAATCGCAGCGGCGAATGGCTGGCCAGCGTTGCCGAGGCGGGCCGACGATCGCTGACGCTGCACGTCGAGCGCCAGACCCGCCCGATCGAGCGGGTGCCCGATCTGTGGCTGTGCTTTGCGCCGGTCAAAAAAGCCCGGCTCGACTGGATCATCGAAAAAGCCACCGAACTCGGGGTCGCGCGGCTGCAACCGGTCATTACCGAACGCACGATCGTCGAGCGCGTCAAACGCGAGCGGCTGGAGGCGCAAATCGTCGAAGCGTGCGAGCAATGCGGGCGCACCGCGCTGCCGGCGCTGGCCGAGCCCGCCAAATTGGCGCAATTGCTCGCCGAATGGCCTGCCGATCGCACCCTGTTGTTTGCCGACGAAGCGGGCGGCGCGCCACTGTTCACCCTCAATACCCCCGCTCCGGCCGCGATCCTCGTCGGCCCCGAGGGCGGCTTTACCGCGCGCGAGCGCGACATTTTGGTCGCCAGCCCCGCCGTGCGCCGGATCACGCTCGGCCCGCGCATCCTGCGCGCCGAAACCGCCGCGATCGCGGCGACCAGCCTGTGGATGGCACAGCATGGCGACTGGACGACGGCTGCCTGAACGCGCAAAGCTGTTCCGTTCCCGGACAGTTTTTGCGCCAAGCCCCCGATTTTAACCGCATATTAGCTATGCGCGGGCATAGCGGCGCGATGCAACGGCAGGACCAGAGCCGAGACCGCTGGCGTGGGGGCCAGCGTTTGCAGTCTGCACGAGCTCTATGGATGCTCGTCTGGCTGGCGCTGGCGCTCGCCGCCAATCCGGCCGCGGCGCAGACGACCACCACCTACAGCAACACGACCACCGGCGCGATCAGCGAGACCGCAACGCCGTGCGCGACGCCGCTAGTCCGCAATTTCACCGTCGCCGCCAATGCCCAGATTACCGACGTCAATATTGGGGTCCAGTTCGCACACAGCTATCGCGGTGATATTCGCGCCACGCTGGTGGCGCCGAGCGGCGCGGTGGTCAATCTGATCACCAACGTCGGCACCGGCGCCGACAATCTGAACGTGCTGTTCGACGATAGCGCCGCGACCAGCATCACCACCCATACGGCCAACGATACCACCGCCGCCGCGCCGCCCTATCAGCGCACCTTCTCACCCGAAACACCGCTCGCGGCGTTGAACGGCCAGGGTTCGGCGGGGACATGGCAACTGACGATCTGCGACTCGCTGAACGGCGACACGGGCAATTTCACCCGCGCCGATCTGACGTTGACGACAGTGCCCGCCGCGCCGTCGGCCGACCTGTCGCTGACCAAATCGGTGAGCAATGCCGCGCCCGCGACCGGCGCCAGCATCAACTATGTGCTCAGCGTCACCAACGCCAGCGGATCGGCGCTGACCGCGACCGGCGTGACGGTGCAGGACACACTGCCCGCGGGCTTCGCCTTCACCGGCGCGTCGGGTTTCGGCAGTTACAACAGCACGACCGGGGTCTGGACCGTCGGCAGCATCCCGCCCGGCACCACCCGCACCCTGACGATCAGCGGCACCGTCACCGCGAGTGCGGGCGCGACGATCGCCAATATCGCCGAAGTCAGCGCCTCGTCGGCGTTCGATTTCGATTCGACCCCCGGCAATGGCGCCGCGGGCGAGGATGATTATGACACCGCCAGTTTCACCGTCGCGGGCACGCGCGTCGCGGGCACGCCGCCGACGCTCGTCTGCCCGGTCGGTTCGACCGTGCACGACTGGGACGGCGTCACCTGGGCCGCGGGGACGACCAGCGGCAGTTATCCGCTGGCCGCAATCGGCACGATGAATTTCAATATCGGGATCAGCGGCGGGACGTTCCTGAACAACGCCACCTATGGCGGCCAGTCGCCGACCCGGCAAAATGTCGTCACCGGCGGGTTCTCGCCAGCGCAATTTTCGATTTTCGAGATCGTCGACATGACCAGCCAGGCGGGCAGCGTCGCCAGCACCTTTACATTGCCGACCGCGGTGCCGGGGGCGCAGTTCCGGCTGTTCGATATCGACTATGCCGCGGGGCAATTCGCCGACCGCGTGACCGTCACTGGCAGCTTCAACGGAGCTCCGGTCACGCCCCTGTTGACCAACGGGGTGAGCAACTATGTCATTGGCAACAGCGCCTATGGCGACGGCACCTCCGCCGACACGAGCGCGAACGGCAATGTCGTGGTGACTTTTAACGCGCCCGTCGACACGATCGTCGTCGAATATGGCAACCACAGCCTGGCGCCGACCAATCCGGGGCAACAGGCGATCGCGATCCACGACGTGACCTTTTGCCGCCCAACGACCAACCTGACGATCGCCAAAACCAGTAGCGTCGTCAGCGATCCGACCAATGGCAGCACCGATCCCAAGGCGATCCCCGGCGCGACGATGCGTTATTGCATCCTCGTCACCAATAACGGCAGCGGCACCGCGACCGCAATCAACGTCGCCGACGCGCTGCCCGTGACGACAACCTTCATCCCCGGATCGCTGCGCAGCGGCACGAGCTGCGCGGGGGCGGCAACGGTCGAGGACGACAATGCCAGCGGCGCCGACGAAAGCGACCCGTTCGGCGCCTCGATCACCGGCACCGCGGTCGCCGCGACCGCTCCGACGCTCGCCCCCGGAACCGCCTTGGCGGTCGTTTTCGACGTCATCGTAAATTGATCCGGCATGGATTCTCGATCAGGCCGTGCGCGCTGCTGGCCGCCATTGCGATGCTCGCTGCGACACCGCAAGCGATGGCGCAGCGCGTCATCGTCAACCCCAGTTTCGAATCGAACGACCCGCAGGGACCGGGCGCCGCCAACTACCAGATTTATCCCAACGGCTCGGTCATCGGCTGGGACTCGGCATCCGGCGAGATCGAGTTGTGGGACACGAATTTTCAGAGCGTCCCCGCTTATGCCGGAGCGGTCTTTGCCGAAATGAACGCCAATGTACCGGGCGCGCTGTATCAGAACATCTGCATGGTGAACGGCGAATCGATCGGCTGGACCTTTGCCCATCGCGCCCGCGCCGGGGGGCCAACGACCCAGACCGCGCGATTCCAGATCGCCAGCAGCGGCGGCACCTTGATCCAGGCCCTGGCGACACAATCGTCGGCAATCAACAATGTCTGGAACGTCAATAGCGGGTCGACGACCTACACCGGCGCCTCCGGCATCCAGCGGGTCCAGTTCGTGACTAGCGACGCGGGCAGCCTGGGCAATTTCCTCGACGACATCCGGATTACGCTCAACCCCTTTATCGAGCTATCAACGGCGTCGGCATCGGGCGTTGAATCGCTTGCGACCGCGAACCTGCCGACGCTGACCGTCAACGGGACATTGTTCACCGCGCGGACGGTCAATGTCAGCATCACCGGCGGTACAGCGGTGCGCGGCACCGACTACACGACCCCCGGCGGCGGCGCGACCTTCACCGTCACCATCCCCGCCGGGACGTATCAGAACGCCGCCGTCCCGCTGGGTATCCAGATTGTCGACGATACCGCGAACGAGGGCAGCGAGACGATCCAGATCGCGCTGAACCCCGGCACCGGCTACACCGTGTCGAGCACGTCGAGCTGCGGCGGCGCGGCACGCACCGCCAGCACTTACACGATCACCGACAATGACTCGCCGGTGGTACTGACCAAAAACTGGGTCACCGGCATCGTCGGAGACGCGGTCAGTTTGGCGATCAGCGGCGGTTTCGGGGCCAGCGCGGGCACTTCGACCGTCGGCGGCGGCGCGACCAACGCGACCGCGGTCGCGATCCCCGGTAGCACCCTGACGCTGACCGAAGCCTATACGACTGGCGCCGCGGCGAACTATAACAGCAGCATCGAATGTCGCCGTAACAGCGACAATGTCGTCGTCGCCACCGGCGGCAGCGGCCTCAGCCGCACCGTCGTCATGCCATCGGGAACGTCGCTCACCTGCACCTGGACCAACAGCCGCCGGTCGGCGACGCTGGTTGTGCGCAAGACCTGGGTCAATGCGGTGACGACCAACGCGGTGACCGTCGCGACCAGCGGCCTGATCAACAACGCCAGCCTGGCGTCGGTCGCCAACAGCGCGAACGAAACCGACACCAACGCGGCAGTGACCGTCTATGCCGCCGAAACTGCGGCGCTCGGTGAGACGTTCACCGTGGGCAACGGCGCCAATTACAGCCAGGCGCTCGCCTGCACCGGCAACGGCACCGCGCTCGCCGGCAATTTGCTGACGGTCAATCCTGCCGACACCGCGATCGTCTGCACCTTCACCAACAGCTATGTCGTGCCGCTGGCGATCGCCAAGACATCGGCCGCTTTCAGCGACCCGGTGAACGGCACGGTCAATCCAAAGCTGATCCCCGGCGCCTTTGCCAATTACAGCTTGACCGTCACCGCCCCCGCCAGCACCAGCCCGACCAACAACAGTGTCGTCGTCACCGACGCGCTGCCCGCAAACCTCAGCCTGTTCGTCGGCACTTACGCGCCCGGATCAGGGCCGATCGCCTTTGCCGCAGGCGCCAGCGGTCTGACCTACAGCTTCGCCAGCCTCGCCAGCACCACCGATGATCTGGAATTTTCCAGCAATGGCGGTGCCAGCTGGACTTATGTGCCGACCGCCGATGTCAATGGCGTCGATGCCGCCGTCACCCATGTCCGAATTCGGCCCAAAGGCCCGATGGCGGCAGGATCGAGCTTTACGATCAACCTGCGCGGACTGGTCGAATAGGGGCGGATTCCGGCCCTGATTCAACAGCTGATTGCATTCTATACTGAACAGTCTAAATGCGCGATATGAGCACGCGCACCGCTTCGGACAGCAACGATCCCATCGTCGAACATCGCGACGAACTGGCTACCCCGATGATCCAGGGCGAGAAGCCCAAGGACCGCTGGCGGATCGGGACCGAGCATGAAAAATTTGTCTATCGCACCGCCGATCATCGCGCCCCGAGCTATGACGAGCCCGGCGGCATCCACGATCTGTTGATGGCGCTGACGCGCTTTGGCTGGGAACCGGTGATCGAGGGCGGCAAGGTGATTGCGCTCGCTGGCAGCGACGGCACCGTCAGCCTCGAACCCGCCGGCCAGCTCGAACTATCGGGCGCACCGCTCGAAAATCTCCACCAGACCTGTGCCGAGACCGGCCGTCACCTCAAACAGGTGAAAGAGGTCGGCGCCGAACTCGGGCTCGGTTTCCTGGGGGTCGGCATGTGGCCCGACAAGACCCGCGCCGAGCTGCCGATCATGCCCAAGGGCCGTTACAAGATCATGCTCGATCATATGCCGCGCGTCGGCACGATGGGGCTCGACATGATGCTGCGCACCTGCACGATCCAGACCAACCTCGACTATTCGTCCGAGGCCGACATGGTCCAGAAATTCCGGGTCAGCCTCGCGCTGCAACCGCTCGCCACCGCGCTGTTTGCCTCGTCACCTTTCACCGAGGGCAAGCCCAACGGCTTCATGTCGTACCGCAGCCATATCTGGACCGACACCGACCCGGCCCGGACGGGCATGCTGCCCTTCGTGTTCGAGGACGGCTTCGGTTACGAACGCTATGTCGACTATATGCTCGACGTGCCGATGTATTTCGTCTTTCGCGACGGCAAATATATCGACGCCGCAGGCCTCAGCTTCCGCGATTTCCTGAACGGCGAACTGTCGGTTCTGCCCGGCGAAAAACCGCGCCTCAGCGACTGGAACGACCATCTGTCGACTGCCTTCCCCGAAGTGCGGCTGAAGAGCTTTCTTGAAATGCGCGGCGCCGACGGCGGCCCGTGGAACCGCATCTGCGCGCTGCCCGCGCTGTGGGTCGGCCTGCTCTACGACCAGGGCGCGCTCGATGCGGCGTGGGATCTGGTCAAGGGCTGGAGCATCGAGGAGCAGCAGATCCTGCGCGATGCGGTGCCGAGCGAAGGGCTCGACGCTCCGGCGCCGGGCGGCGGCACCGTCGGCGACCTCGCGCACCGGGTGCTCGACATCGCGGCGGCGGGCCTCGCGGCGCGCGGCGAAGTCAATTCGATGGGCGACAATGAAGTCGGTTTCCTCGAACCGCTGCGCCGCATCGCCAAAAGCGGCAAATCCCCGGCGCACGACCTGATGGACCGCTACGAAGGCCCGTGGGGCGGCGACCTGTCGAAAATCTACGACGAGCTGAGCTTTTAGCGCGACGTCAGTTTTGGGGTGGGGAGCTGCTATTCCCCACCCTCGTCATTCCCGCGAAAGCGGGAACCCAGGGACAGGCCCGCCGACGCACGCTCTGGGTCCCCGCTTTCGCGGGGATGACGAAGTCAAGAAATGCGGAACGTCCGCAATCGGTCGCTAGCCGCCACCACACGCCACCCCAAAGTGCAGCAAATCCGCAACACTGCTGACACGAACGTCAGCGGGGCGCGCATCCGCGATTGATCGCACACGTCCACGAAGCCAAAGGGGGCGCGGTTTTTCGCCTCTCCCATCATTCCCTCTGTTTCAGGAAGCTCGCCATGCGCCATTTTCCTTCTACCACCGCTATCGCCCTTGTTCTCGCGTCGGCCACCTGGGCCGTCCCGGCCGCCGCGCAGGATGCCCCTGCCGCCCCCGCAGCAGATGACGGCGCGCTCGGCGAAATCATCGTCACCGCGCAGCGCCGCGAGGAAAATCTGCAAGACATCCCGGTTTCGGTCGATGTCGTCAGCGGCGCCAAGCTCGACGCGATCAATTCGGGCGGCGGCGACATTCGCGCGCTCGCCGGCCGCGTCCCCAGTCTCAACATCGAAAGCTCGTTCGGCCGCACCTTTCCGCGCTTTTACATCCGCGGCCTCGGCAACACCGATTTCGACCTCAACGCGTCGCAGCCGGTCAGCCTGGTCTATGACGATGTCGTGCTCGAAAACCCGATCCTGAAGGGCTTTCCGATCTTCGACATCGACCGGGTCGAAGTGCTGCGCGGACCGCAGGGCACGCTGTTCGGCCGCAACACCCCCGCCGGCATCGTCAAGTTCGACAGCGTCCGCCCCGACCGCGATGGCGGCTATATCAAGGGCAGCTATGGCCGCTTCGATTCGATCAATATCGAAGGTGCGGCGGGCGGCCATCTGTCCGACACCGTATCGGCGCGCCTGTCGGCAATGTACCAGCGGCGCAGCGACTGGGTCGATAATCTCGCGACCCCGGACGAGAACGACCTGGAAGGTTATGAAGACGTCGCGATCCGCGGCCAGATCCAGTTCGAACCCAGCGACGCGTTCAAGCTGCGCCTGACCGGCCAATACCGCAATTTCGACGGCACCGCGCGGGTGTTCCGCGCCAACATTTTCCGCCCCGGCAGCAATGACCTGATCTTCTACCCCGGCGTCCAGAACCCCGGTCAGACCCCCGCCGCGCCGGTCGATTTCGACCGCAATGTCGTGCGCACCGACGGGATCAATTACCAGAAGCTGGAACTGTATAACGCCGCCGCGACGATGGATTACGACCTTGGTCCGGTCACCCTCACCTCGGTCACCGCTTACTGGAACGGCAATTACGACAGCCGCGGCGACATCGACGGCGGCTTTGGCGCGGCGTTCCTGCCGAATTCGGGTCCAGGCATCATCCCCTTCCCGGCCCAGTCGCAGGATCAGGTGCCCAGCCTCGACCAGTTCAGCCAGGAAATCCGCATCGCGTCGAACGGCGGCGCGATCGATTATCAGGCCGGCGTCTTCTATTTCAACGAAGACATCGACATCGGGTCGATCAACTATGACAATCCGACCGACACCACCCCCAGCGTCGTTGCGCTCCAGCGTCAGGAATCGCGCGCATGGGGCGTGTTCGGGTCGGTCACCGTGCCGGTCACCGATCAGTTCAAGCTGACCGCCGGGGCGCGCTACAACAATGACAAGCGCGACATGGTGGTGAACCGCACTGGCTTTTTCGGCGCCATCGGCTCGGGCAGCGCCAGCGTCGATGACGAAAATCTGACCTGGGACCTGTCGGCGCGCTACGAAGCGTCGGACAACATCAACCTCTACGCCCGCGTCGCCAAGGGCTATCGCGCGCCGAGCATCCAGGGCCGCGCATTGTTCGTGTTCACGACCGTGCAGGATGCGATCAGCACCGCCGACAGCGAAACGATCATGTCGTATGAGGCGGGCATCAAGACCGAATTCAACCGCCGCGTCCGCTTCAACCTGTCGGGCTTCGTCTATGACCTCAAAAACGCGCAGCTGACCGCGGTCGGCGGCGCCAGTAACGCGGCGCGCCTGATCAACGTCGACAATGTCCACGGCTATGGCTTCGAGGCCGAGCTCGACGCGCGCCCGGTCGATAATATGACGGTGACCGCGGGGATCAGCTACAACAACGCCAAGATCGACGATCCCAACGCCTTCATCACCGGTTGCGGCGGCGGCTGCACCGTCACCGATCCGGTGCGCCCCGGCTCGCCGGGCATCTATTCGATCGACGGCAACCAGCTGCCGCAGGCGCCCAAATGGTCGCTTAACTGGACCGCGGGTTACGGCGTGCCGATGGGCGATGGCGAAGTCTATGTCTTCACCGACTGGGCGTACCGGTCAAAAGTCAATTTCTTCCTGTATGAATCGGCCGAGTTCAACGACGATCATATGCTCGAAGGCGGCCTGCGGGTCGGGTACAAGACCGATCGCTATGACATCGCCGCCTTTGTCCGCAACATCACCAAGGATGTATCGGCGGTCGGCGCGATCGATTTCAACAACCTGACCGGCTTCGTCAACGAACCCCGCATCTGGGGCATCGAGGCGGGCTATAAATTCTGAACGACGACCAATCCGCGCGGCGTTTCTCGCCGCGCGGACCGGTGCTTGTTTCCAAATATTTCTATGATATCATTGCTCTGCAACCATGTAGGAGTCGATGATGTCGCGTTTGACCCTTAGCCTGATCGCCGTGGCTCTGCTGTCCGGGACGACCCCTGCCATGGCCACGGACGTCAATTCGGCCGCCAGCATCGGCGCCAACGCCTTTGGCAATGCCGCCAGCGTTTATCCGCGCACCCGCGCCGACGAACGCAAATGGGTGTTGCAGCGGCTCGAAGCAATTTGCAGCAGCGACCTGCGCTCCGACCAGCGCCGTTGCGACCGCGCATGGCGCATCATCGCCGACGGATACGCCGAGTTGCAGGCGCGCCGCGCCGCGGACGCGAGCGCCGCCGCCGCGCTGCCGGACTAAGCGACCGGGCCGACGCGTTCGTCGGGTTCAAGGCGGATGAGCGGGCGCTGACGCCCCGTCACCCGCGCAAACAGGCGTGGCATCAGCGCATTCGCCTGCGCCCAGTTCCAGTAAGCGACATAGGCGGGATCGGCGAGGAGATGCTTCTCCTCGGTCTTGGCGCGCCAATAATAGACCCCGCTCACCAATGCGAGCAGCACGACGTTGCGCGCGCCCTCGACCCAGCCGCCGCTGACCGCGAGGAAGGGCAGCGCACCGACCCACCAGCTCAGATTCTTCGACACATAGGCCGGGTGGCGGGTGAAGGCGTAAGGGCCGTGGGTGATGATGCCGCGGTGGGTCAGGTTTGAAAAGCGGATGCCGAACGCCATCGTTGCCCAGCTGTAAATCGCAGTCAGCAGCGCCAGCACGACCGCCCAGACGATCAGCAGCGTCTCATTCCCGGCCAGCCAATGCCCCCAATCGGCGCCGTGAACCTGATAGTCGAGGGGGCCGCCGCTCATCAGGATGAAGGGCGGGTAGCAAACCAGCGCCGCAACCCACGCCATGCCATAGGGGTTGGCGGTGCGGATATGCGCGTCGAGCGGCTTCAAGGTCAGGATATAGCCAACCGTCGCGATATGGACGTCGATCAGATAGAGAAAGTTCAGCGCCCACAGCCCCGTCATATAAGGGTTGGCGAGCACCTCGGTCATCGGCACGGTGACCAGCGCCGAGAAATTGCCCGGCACGATCGACAGCATGAAGGCGGTGAAAAACCCCTTCACCGCCCAGGCGCGCAGATGATGGCCGATCGCGCGGCCATCGACCGGCTGCCCGGGCGCGATCAGCCAGCGACCGAATTGATAACAGCCGTCGCGCGGTTCGATCATCCGGCGATCGAGCCACAGCATATAGGGCACCGATACCAGCAACAGCCAAGGCGCCACCCGTTCGAGCAAATCCATCGAAAAGGCGTAATTGCCCGTCCAATAATAGCGCATCGTCGCGTAAATCAGCGTGATCAGCCCCCACGTCGCCCATAATCCGGCGAGCTTGGTCAGGCTGATGTCGATCGTCTCGCGCCACGGCCGCCGCAGCGCCCAATCGATCCCGGTCGATGGGTTGCGGTGCACCTTGTCGACGAAAACCGACCACAGCACCATCGGAATGCCGCACGCGAGCACGCTGGCGATCGCCGAGTTCGGACCGTTCATCGGCCCGCGTGTGCCCCAATCAATGCCAAGGAAGACGGCGATGTCGGGCGCGTAACGCGCGAGCAGCAAATATCCGACCAGCCCCGCCAAGCCGACGATGCCGACCCCGGCGCTGACCGCCGACCGCGGGCGCGTCGTGCGGACCGAGGACGGCGCCCCCGACGCATCTTGAGTGCCCGGAGCGGCGGTTTCGACCATGGAATCCATGCGCTTCGCCCTAGCAAAAATTGGTAAGCAAGCCGTCAATATATTTTGCCGATTCGCGGCGAATTTCCGGCTAAAATGGCAGCGTTCCCGCCGTTTGACACCGTTCACCGCAGGTTGAGTTCGACTCGGCGCGAGTCCGCCCGCAATGATTCGCCGCACGGCAAACGGCCTGTTAAGGCGCCCATCAATCGGGGCGGAGGGCTCCTTATAACAACAAGATGGGGTCGCCACTTGTCATCGAAATCAACGGGCCTGCGCCATTGGCGCCAGCGCTTCTCTGCGCTGTTTCAGGACCATGAAATCTTCGTTCGCACGCACGGCCACGTCCGCTTCCTGCGAATCAGCGCCGTCTGGCAAAAGCGCGTCGCGCTGATCGCGGCGGTCGTCCTGCTTGCCTGGGCCGGAGCGACGCTGGCGGTGCTGGTCAACCAGCTCATGAGTTCGGGCGAACGCGCCGCGGTCGCGCAGCAACAAGCTGCCGCCGCCGCATCCGAAGCGCGCATCGCCAAATATCGCGACAATGTCGCCGAAACCGCCGCTGACCTCGAAGAGCGGCAGGCGCTGCTCGAAGGGGTCGCCGAAACCCATTTCGGCATCGATACCGAAGCGATGGCGGCGCAGCCCGCCGCCACGACCGCCGAACCGGCCGCCAATGCACCGGCAAAAGCCGAACCGCTGAAAACCAGCGCGATCGACGCGAACCTGCCCCCCGAGGCGCAAGCGCTCGCCCGCCTCGAAGCGCGGCAGGAACGCTTTGCCAGCCGCCTGCTCGCCGCGGTGAACATCCGCGCCGCCAATGCCGAAGAAGCCGTCGCCAAGCTGGGGCTCAATCCCGCGGCGATCGTGCGCGGCGCCGCCAGCGGTCGCGGTGGTCCGTTCATCCCTTACAAGGGCCGCATGGGCAAGGCAAAGGCGCTCGGTCCGTCGTTCGCCGCACTCGAAGGCGCGCTGTTCCGCATGGAAGTGCTCGAACGCACCCTCGTCGCCGTGCCCTCGGGCAACCCTGCCGACGTGCTGATGATGTCGTCGGGCTTCGGCTATCGCAGCGATCCGTTCACTGGCGCCGGTGCGATGCACGCCGGGCTCGACTTTCGCGGCCCGATCGGCACCCCGATCCTTGCCGCTGCTCCCGGCCGCGTCAGCTTTGTCGGCACCAAGTCGGGTTACGGCAATGTTGTCGAGGTCGACCATGGCCAGGGCATCATGACCCGCTATGCCCACTTGTCGGGCTTTACGTCCAAGGTCGGGTCGCAAGTTGCCGCCGGCCAGCAAATCGCCAAAATGGGCTCGACCGGCCGTTCGACCGGCAGCCACCTGCATTTCGAAGTCCGTCTGAACGGCGTCGCGGTCAATCCGCGCCGCTTCCTGGAGGCCAAAGCCGATGTTCTCGAAGTCAAAGACGATGCCCGACAGCGAGTCGGTGCCATCACTGCCCGGGGTGCCCGCTAAGATGGCGACCGGTGCGCGTCACACCACCTTTTCGATCCTGGGATCGGACGTCGTGGTCACCGGCAATGTCGCCGCCAGCGTCGACCTGCACGTCGATGGGAAGATCGACGGCGACCTGAAATGCGCCAACCTGGTCCAGGGCGAGGCGAGCGAGATCAAGGGCGCCGTCACCGCCGAAACGGCGAAGATCGCGGGGCTGCTCGACGGATCGATCGAGGCCAAGACGCTGATCGTCCACGCCACCGCGCGGATCACCGGCGACGTGACCTACGAGACGATCACGATCGAAAACGGCGGCAAGGTCGACGGCAAATTGTCGCACCGCCGCCACGGCGCGATGGCCGCAAAAGCGCCGCCGCCGCTGGAAGTCGTCGAGAACAAGTCGGCGCTCGGCATCTGACCCCGGCGGGCGTCGGACCGGCATGACCGCGCATCAGTTCGCCATCGACACCCATGTCCATTGGGCGTGGGGCCGCGGGGAGGGCCATGGCCGGATCGCTGAACGCTTCGAGCACCGCGTCGAGCGCATCATCAAGGGCACTTGCATCGTCCGCAACGGATCGGCCGCCAACCCCGCCTATCTGATCGCAATGCTCGACGGGCGCGCGGTACTGAAACTTGGCAGCGAACTCAGCGCCGACTGACGCTGTCGACCTGCATCGTGACGGCGACGCGGTCGCCGAACCCGACTCCCTCGGCGCGCTGCACCGCAACCTTGATCGGCAGCATATAGGTGTCGCCGCGCCGGAACAGCGCGGTGGTGAAATCGGTTCGGCCGATCCGTACCGTTGCCGGAACCATGCCCCAGCCATAGCTGACCTCGCGCGCCGCATAAGCCACCTCACCGACCAGATGGTCAGGAACGGCAACGAACAAATAGGGCGGCGGGCCGCGCCATTCGATGATCGGGGCGTCGAACGCGAGCTTCAACTCCTCGGCGCCTGCCGCCGATAGCTCAACGCCTCAGCGATATGGATGCGCCCCACCGCCTCGGCGCCCGCAAGGTCGGCGATCGTCCGCGCCACGCGCAGGATCCGGGTATAGCCGCGCGCCGACAGCCGCATCGCCTCGGCCGCCTGCGCCAGCAATTGGCGCCCCGCGTCGTCGGGGGTGGCGACGGCCTCCATCAGTTCGCCGTCGATTTCGGCGTTGGTGCGCGCCTTGTGATCGGCGTAGCGCGCGGTCTGGCGCGCGCGGGCCGCGGCGACGCGGGCGGCGACTTCGGCGCTGCCCTCGGCGGGGGGCGGCAGGACGAGGTCGGCGGCGCTGACCGCCTGCACCTCGACATGCAGGTCGATGCGGTCGAGCAGCGGGCCCGACACCTTGGCCTGGTAATCGGCGGCGCAGCGCGGCGCGCGGCTGCACGCGAGCGCCGGATCGCCGAGATGGCCGCAGCGGCACGGGTTCATCGCCGCGACCATCTGCACCCGCGCCGGAAAGGTCACATGCGCGTTGGCGCGCGCGACGCTGACCTCGCCGGTCTCCAGCGGCTGGCGCAGGCTGTCGAGCACGGTGCGTTGAAATTCGGGCAACTCGTCGAGGAACAGCACGCCCAGATGCGCGAGGCTGACTTCGCCCGGCCGCACCCGCAGCCCGCCGCCGACCAGCGCGGGCATCGACGCGCTGTGGTGCGGCGAACGGAACGGCCGCGCGCGGATCAGCCGCCCGCCCTCCAGCCCGCCCGCGACGGATGCGATCATCGACACCTCCAGCGCTTCGCCGGGATCGAGATCGGGGAGGATGCCGGGCAGGCACGCCGCCATCAGCGACTTGCCCGCCCCCGGCGGCCCGACCATCAACAGATTATGCCCGCCCGCCGCAGCGATCTCCAGCGCGCGCTTGGCGACCTCCTGCCCCTTCACCTGCGCCAGATCGGCCATCCGCTGCGGTTGCTCGACCTCGCCCGGGCGCGGCGGCGCCAGCAGCGCGTTGCCCTTGAAATGATTGAGCAGCGACAGCAGGTCGGGCGCCGCGAGCACCTCGACATTGCCGGCCCACGCCGCCTCTGGCCCTTGCGCGACCGGGCAGATCAGCCCGCGCTCCCGGCTCCCCGCATGGAGCGCGGCGAGCAGCACGCCGGGCGAGGCGGCGACGCGGCCGTCTAGGCCGAGTTCGCCGACCACCACATAAGCGCTGAGCGTTTCGGGATCGACGACCCCCATCGCGCCGAGCAGCGCTAGCGCGATCGGCAGGTCGTAGTGCGAGCCTTCCTTGGGCAGGTCGGCGGGCGACAGATTCACCGTGATGACCTTGGGCGGCAGCGCGAGGCCGATTGCGGCGATTGCGGCGCGGACGCGCTCGCGGCTTTCGCCGACCGCCTTGTCGGGCAGGCCGACGACGACGAAACGCGGCACGCCGGGGGTGATCTGGCACTGCACTTCGACCCCGCGCGCTTCGAGCCCCAGATAGGCGACGGTGGAAACGATTGCGACCATAATGTCCCCTGTTTGTTCTCACGCTTGTGGCTGCGATCATCGGAAAGGTCGAGTCTTTTTCGAACCTTGGCGGAAACCCTGCGCTCGCGACGGCGGGGGTGTCGCGCGGAGCCCCGGTTAGACGCGATTTGACAACATACCAACCAGTCGGTATGACAATGAGCATGAACCCGAATCAGCCCACCTCCGATTCTCAAGCTCGCCCCGCCGATGCCGCGATCGGCGGCGTCGGCGCGGGCATCGCCGCGGTCCGCGCCCCGCGCGGCAGCGCCCGCGCTGCGCTGATCGCCGCGGCGCACACCACGGTCCGCAAGCAAGGCTATGCCGCGACGACGGTCGATCAGATCTGCACCGCTGCCGGAGTCACCAAGGGCGCCTTTTTCCATCATTTCGCATCGAAGGAGGCGCTGGCGGTCGCGGCGGCCGAAGCGTGGACCGAGCGCGCGCGGCCGATGTTCGAAATGCCGCCGCACACCAAGCTGGACGACCCGCTCGCTCGACTGATCGGCCATATCGATTTCCGCTTTGCAATGCTCGACGGCCCGGTCGAGGAATTCACCTGCTTCGTCGGCACGATGGTGCAGGAAGCCTTTGCCACCAGCGACGCGATCCGCGCCGCGTGCGAGGCGAGCATCAACGCCTATTGCGACGCGCTGACCCCCGACATCGAGGCGACTATGGTACGATACGGCGCGCCCGAAGACGTTACCGCACTCGGTCTGGCGCAACATATCCAGGCGGTGCTGCAAGGCAGCTTCATTCTGGCCAAAACGACGAACGACCCGGCGATTGCGCGGGAAAGCGTCACCCATCTGAAGCGTTATGTCCGGATGCTGTTCGACGAGCGGCGGGCACCATGACGCGGGTAATTGCCCCGCCGGCGCCGCCGCGCTGACCCGTCAAAACTACCAAAGGAGAGAGACGATGCCCCAGATGATTTTTGTGAACCTGCCGGTCACCGACCTCGAAAAGTCGAAGGCCTTTTATGAAGCGGTCGGCGCGGCCAACAATCCCGCTTTCACCGACGACACCGCCGCCTGCATGGTCGTGGCCGAAGGGTCGATCCACGTCATGCTGCTGACCCATGAAAAATGGTCGACCTTCACCTCGAAAGCGATCCCCGACGCGCACACCACCGCACAAGTCCTGCTCTGCGTATCCGCCGACAGCCGCGCCGATGTCGACGCACAAGTCGCCAGGGCGACCGCCGCGGGTGGCAAGGCCGACCCGACCCCGACCCAGGACTATGGCGACTTCATGTACGGCCGCAGCTTCGAAGATTCCGACGGCCATATCTGGGAAGTGATGTGGATGGATCCTAACGCGATCCCCGCTGGCGAGCCCGCCGAAGCCACCGCCTGACCGAACCGCGGAGGGGAGCGGACGGCCACCCTTGCAAAGGCCGCCGTTCCCTTCCCGACGGGAGACCGATGATGAGTTTCCAAGCCTATCTCGACAATGTCGAAACCAAGACCGGCAAGTCGGCGGACGATATGAAGGCGCTGGCGATCGCCAAAGGTCTGGCCGACGCCGACGACCTCGCCCCCGGGGTCAAACCCGGCGCGGTGATCGACTGGCTGAAGGGTGATTTCGACCTGGGCCACGGCCACGCGATGGCGATTGTCGCCTATATCAAAGGGAAGAGGAATTAAGCCATGCCCGTCAACCCCGATGCCAACATCGAAGTCACCGCCTTCGACTGGGTGCCCGATTTCGCCCGCGGTTACGTCCGCGACCTCCGGCCGCGCTGGGCGTGCGAGGAAATCGGGCTCGATTATGCCGAACATCTGATCAGCGCGATCAATCGCCCTGCCGATCATTTCCTGTTCCAGCCGTGGGGCCAGGTGCCGGTGCTGAACGACGGCGGCGTCCGCCTGTTCGAAAGCGGCGCGATCCTGCTCCATCTGGCAGAAAAGGATGCCCGGCTGATGCCACGCGATCCGCAGGCGCGCGCCAATACACTGGCGTGGCTGTTCGCCGCCTATAACAGCGTCGAGCCGATGCTGTTCGAATTGGGCAATGTCGACATCTTTGCCGCCGAAGAGGATTGGGCCAAGCTGCGCCGACCGAGCCTGATCGAGTTCATCCAGGGTCGGCTCGGCCGCCTGAACGATGCGATCGGCGACAAGGACTATCTGGCCGGCGACTTCACCATCGCCGACATCGCGATGGCGACGGTGCTGCGCGAAGCCGTCGAGGCGGGCCTGATCGCCGAACAACCGCGGTTGCAGGCCTATCTCGATCGCTGCCTTGCCCGCCCCGCCTTTCAGCGCGCGATGGACGCGCAGCTGGCCGCTTTCAGCGACGAAGCGGGACCACCCGCCGCCTGAAAACCCCCGACTCCCACCCCCCTAAGGAGAGACAAGATGACCTATGTAGAAGGATTTGTGGTCGCGGTGCCGACCGCCAACAAGGAAGCCTATCGCAAACATGCCGCCGATGCGGCGCCGTTGTTCAAGGAATTTGGCGTGGCACGGATGGTCGAAGCGTGGGGCGACGATGTGCCCGACGGCAAGATCAATGATTTCAAGGGCGCGGTGCAGGCGAATGAAGATGAGACGGTCGTGTTCAGCTGGTTCGAATATCCCGACAAGGCGACCCGCGACGCGGCGAATGACAAGATGATGAGCGACCCGCGCATGGCAGCGATGGGCGGCGAGATGCCCTTCGACGGTAAGCGGATGATCATTGGCGGATTCGATTCGATCGTCGATGACGCCGCGGGCGGCACGATGGGTTATGCCGACGGCTATGTCCTGCCCGTCCCCGACGGCAACAAGGACGCCTATCGCGCGCTCGCCGAAAAGGCGTCGCAGGTGTTCCGCGACCATGGCGCGACACGCGTCGTCGAGGCGTGGGGCAACGATGTCCCCGATGGCAAAGTGACCGATTTTGCCCGCGCCGCGCACAAGCAGGACGGCGAAACCGTCGTGTTCAGCTGGGTCGAATGGCCGGATAAGGAAACCCGCGTCGCGGGCTGGGAAAAGGTCATGGCCGATGACCGGATGCAGCCCGACGGCAGCGACGTCCCCTTCGACGGCAAGCGGATGATCTATGGCGGCTTTGCCCCGATCGTCGAGGCGTGACGACGTAAAAGCAGAGGAGAGAGACGATGAGCAACCCCGCCAACTTCATCTGGTACGAGCTGATGACCAGCGATCCAGGCGGTGCCGCATCCTTTTACGGCGCGGTGGTCGGCTGGACGATCGCGAGCCACGCCGACCCCGCGGCCGGTGCCATGGATTATCGGATGATCGGGCGCAGCGACGGCGGCAACGCCGGGGGCGTGCTGGCGCTGAACGCCGATATGCTGGCAGGCGGGGCGCGGCCCGGCTGGTTCGGCTATCTCGAGGTGACCGATGTCGATGCGGCGCTGGCCGCAATCACCGCCGACGGTGGCGCGGTGCAGATGCCCGCGACCGACCTGCCCGTGGGCCGCATCGCGATGGTCACCGATCCACAGGGGGCGCCCTTCTATATCATGGCGCCGATCGCGCCGCCGGGCATGGAGGGCATGGCAAGCGACGTATTTTCGGTCACCGAAGCGCAGCATATGCGCTGGAACGAGCTGGCGACGTCCGACCCCGACGCCGCGGTCGCCTTTTACCGGAAGCATTTCGGCTGGCAGCAGCACGGCGAGATGCCGATGGGCGAACTAGGCGCCTATCGTTTCATCCAGCGCGGCGACGTCGGGCTGGGCGCGGTGATGCCGCTGATGACCGGCTATCCGGCACCGGTGTGGAATTTCTATATCGGGGTCGATGACATCGACCGCGCCCACGCCGCAGTGACCGCGAATGGCGGCAACGTCACCAGCGAACCGATGGAAATCCCCGGCGGCGAATTTGCGATGAATGCCATCGATCCGCAGGGCGCCGCAGTCGGCTTTGTCGGGCCGCGACAATGAGCGGGCCAACGCGAAACGGGATGAGAGGAAACGGACGATGAGCAGCAACAGCACCCCGGTCAGCCTGTGCCTGTGGTACGACAAGGACGCCGAAGACGCGGCCAAATTCTATGCCGTGACCTTCCCCGACAGCCATGTCGGTGCGGTCCATCATGCGCCGAGCGATTTTCCGGGCGGCAAAGCGGGCGACGCGCTGACCGTCGAGTTCACCGTGTTGGGCGTTCCGTGCGTCGGGCTCAACGGCGGGCCGATATTTCCGCACAGCGAAGCCTTCTCGTTTCAGGTTCATACCGACACCCAAGAAGAAACCGACCGATACTGGAACGCGATCGTCGACAACGGCGGCGCGACCAGCGCCTGCGGCTGGTGTAAGGACAAATGGGGCCTGAATTGGCAGATCACCCCGCGGGTGCTGACCGATGCGATGGCGCACCCCGACCCGGCGGTGGCCAAGCGCGCGTTCGAGGCGATGATGACGATGACCAAGATCGACGTCGCCGCCATCGAAGCTGCGGTGAAGGGTTGAGCGATGCTGATTTTCTATGGCCACCCCTTTTCGTCCTACGCGTGGAAGGCACTGATCGCGCTGTATGAAAAGGACATCGAATTCGACTATCGCGCACTCGAAAACGAAGCGCCTTTTACCCATTACGAAGAATTGAAAGCCCATTGGCCGGTCGGGCAATTCCCGCTGATCGTCCACGACGGGCGCCCGCGGTTCGAATCCAGCATCATCATCGAATATCTCGATCAGCTGCGCGCTGAACCCCGCCTGATCCCCGCCGACCCGCAGGCGGCGCTGACCATCCGGTTTCTCGACCGGATATTCGACAACCACTTCCAGGCGCGTTTTCAGGCGGTGGTCGCCGAGCATCTGCCCTTTATCACCGAAACCCCCGACCCGGTCCGCATCGCGCGCGCCCGCGACCTGCTTGAGAAAGCCTATGGCTGGCTCGAAACGCAGCTGCCGGGCGATGGCTGGGCGACCCCGCATGGCTTTTCGCTGGCCGACTGTTCGGCGGCGCCCGCGCTGTTCTATGCCGACTGGGTCCATCCGATCGACGCCCGCTATCCGCGGGTGCGGGCCTATCGCGCCCGCCTGCTCGCACGGCCGAGCGTATCGCGATGCATTGAGGAAGCTCGCCCGTACCGCAGCTTTTTCCCGCTCGACGTGTCGGGCCGCGACTGATTGTTAAAGGAGTTTATGATGACCGCAACCACTGACAATGGCTGGGCGCTGACGATCACCCGGCATATCGCCGCGCCGCCTGAAAAAGTGTGGCATATGTTGACCGAGCGCCAAGCCGAATGGTGGTGCCCGGTGCCATGGCGCGCCGAATTTTTGGTCCAGGAATGGCGCGCCGGCGGCCGCACCAGCGTTGTCATGCACGGCCCCGACGGCGAGCAGCATCCGCACGAGGGCATTTTTCTGGAGGTGACGCCGGGCGTGCGCTTTGTATCGACCGACGCCTTCACCATCGGCGCCGACGGGCAATATATGCCTGCCGCGCCATTCATGGTCGGATGCTGGGAAATCGCCGCCGAAGACGGCGGCACCCGCTATACCGCCACCGCGCGCCATTGGGACGAGGAAGCGGCACGGCGCCACGCCGAAATGGGTTTCGAGGACGGGTGGGGCGCATGCGCCGACCAGCTCGCCGCGTTATGCGAGCAGGACTGAGCGCGCAGGACCAAGAACCGGGCCGGTCGTCCCATAACGGGGTTAATGGCGCGCTGACCGCGCCGATTGACGCCTTGATAGGCGCGCGTGCGCGAGAGCCGGGGCATGATGTCGCCAACCGCTCTCGTCCGCAGCTTTTTCATCGCGCTTTGCGCGGCGGTGCTGGCGTTCGCCCCGGCGCACGCGCAGCAGGGCTTTACCGTCACCACGACGGTAAGTTGGACGTGGGACGACGCGGGGGACGGCGGCAGCGACGTCGCATTTGATGACGAAGCCGATGACACGGCGATCGACGAAGATGCCGCGCTGCTCGATGACGAAGGGCTGGCCGACGACGCCGACATGGCGGCAACCCGTCGTTATGCGCCCGCCGCGACACTGGCGACGCTGGGCCGGGCCAAGGCGCATTACGGTCCCTTTGCGGTAATCGATGCCGCTACCGTCCGCATGGCGGGCGACGTGACATCGGCAACACCGCGCCAGTTCGCCGCGATGCTCGCAGCCCATCCCGGCCTCAAGCGCCTCGAAATGATCGACTGCCCCGGCAGCCTCGACGAGGAAGCCAATCTGATTCTCGCACGCGCGATCCGCCGCGCGGGGCTGGAAACCGTCGTCCCGAGTGGCGGTTCGGTGCGGTCGGGCGCGGTCGAGCTTTGGCTCGCCGGAATCACCCGCCGTGCCGCTGCGGATGCCGAATTCGGGGTCCATAGCTGGGCCGACGACACCGGGCGCGAGGCCAATGATTATGCCGCCGGCGACCCGGTCCACGCGGAATATCTCGGCTATTACCGCGAAATGGGAATGGACGAAGCAAAGGCGCGCAGCTTTTACGCGCTCACCAACGCGACGCCATTCGACCAAGTGCGCTATCTGAACCGCGACGATATGGCGCGGTTCGTCGCGCTCAACTGATCATCATTGGTCGGGCGTTGCTAGCGCCTAGCAGTTGCCCTGAACACCATCGGCACAGTCGCCGACCGATTCAACGTCCTTTGCTGCGCCGTCAACGGTATTGCACGCAGACAGGAAAAACATCGACCCGCTGATCGCAAAAATCGTCAGAAGCTTTTTCATTCTCTCTCTCCGACACGAGGGCCAACTGCCCTCCAATTTCGATATTTTCGGCAACGGTGGTGTGAATAGATCGTTCCTTTGCGTCGGTGGTACGCTGGCCGAAGCGTTGCAAAAGACCGCTGGGCCGGGGCGAATGCGGGGGTCGCTGCCTCGCCCAGCTGTTTTAGTCTTGCCGTACGGCGCTGTCCTACCCACATCGCCCCTATGGCAAAGCGCAGCCTTTACCAGCGATTGCGATCGACCGCGCAGGTGCGGCTGGCCCTGTTCGGGCTGGGCGCCGTGCTGATCGCGCTATCGCCGATCGTCGGGGTGCTGCCCGGTCCGGGCTTTCTGATCCTGTTCCCCGTCGGGCTGATGCTGTGCCTGCAGAACAGCGCGTGGGCGAAGCGCATCTATGTGCGGTTCAAGCGCCGCCACCCGCGCTATGCCGCCTGGACCGACCGCGTGATGCGGCGGACCAGCGCAGCGCGGCGGCGCGAGCGGGAAGCGCTGGAAAACCGTGACCATGTCGTTTGATCGCCGAACGCGATCAGGGCCGATTGACTTTGCCCCGACTCTCGCTTATCCGCGCCTTCATCAGTGGCCGCCCACGTTTGGCGGCCCTTTTCTGTTAGAGCCTTGCAAGAGATTTAGGGACAACCGCGATGAAGCGTACCTTTCAACCGAGCAACCTCGTGCGCGCCCGTCGCCACGGTTTCCGCGCCCGCAAGGCGACGGTCGGCGGTCGCAAGATTCTCGCCAACCGCCGTGCCCAGGGCCGCAAGAAGCTGTCGGCCTGACCGCTGACGCTTCTGCGCCAGTAAAGCTGGTGCGAACGCTTTCAAAACGCAGCGAATTTCTAGCCGCCAACCGCGGCCTTCGCTTTCCTATGCCCGGCTTTGTCCTGCTCGTCCGCCAGCGCGGCGACGCCGATGACGCGATCGGCATCGGCTATACCGTCAGCAAGAAAGTCGGCAACGCCGTCACCCGCAACCGGATGAAGCGCCGGCTGCGCGAATTGTGCCGCGCGGCGCTGCCCGAATCGGGGATTGCCGGCGCCGACCATGTGCTGATCGGGCGCCCCGGGGGCAACGACATCGTCTTTGCGGAGCTAGGCGAGCAGCTCGATTCGGCGCTGACGCGCGCGGCGAAGAAATTGGCGCGATGACGCTGCACCCCCTCCTTCGTCACCCCAGACTTGATCCGGGGTCCATGCGGCGCCGTTGGCAATGGACCCCGGATCAAGTCCGGGGTGACGAAATGGGAAGAATCGCGAGTAAACTTCGGCAGTTTTCCGGGCTTCCGGCATGATCGCCAAATTGCTCATCCTGATCGCGCGCGGGTGGCAGCTCGGCCCCTCGCGCCTGCTCCCCCCCACCTGCCGCTACTCGCCCTCGTGCAGCGCCTATGCGATCACGGCGCTGTCGCGCCATGGTGCGATCAAGGGTGGCTGGCTCGCGACAAAGCGGCTATTGCGCTGCCATCCTTGGGGCGGCCACGGCCACGACCCCGTTCCCTGAACGGTATTCCCCGACATTTTTGAGACGAAGAGAGACCAAGCAGCGTGGACGACAAGCGTAACCTGATCGCGGCAATTTTATTGTCGGTGGCCATCCTGCTGGGCTGGAACTTCGTCTCGGCGCAGTTTTTCCCGACCCCCGCCAAGCCCGATGTGACGACGACTGTCGCAGGCGCCAATGGCACCCCCGCCACGACCCCCGCGGCGCAGGGCCAGCCGAGCGCGTTGCCCACTGCTACCGCGCCCGCCACCACGGCAGCGCAGGCGATCCGCCCGGTCGAGGCGGCGCTGGCCGAGGGCAACCGGGTGCCGATCGAAACCCCCGCGCTGGCGGGTTCGATCAACCTGGTCGGGGCACGCATCGACGACATCACGCTGACCAAATATCGCCAGACGATCGCCAAGGATTCGCCGCCGGTTCGCCTGTTCGCGCCGGGCGGCACCAAGGCCGCCTATTTCGCCAGCATCGGCTGGGCGGCGCAGGGCGTTCAGGTGCCGGGGCCGACGACACTGTGGACCGCGACCGGCGCCAAGCTGACCCCGACGACCCCGGTGGCGCTGAGCTGGGCCAATGGCACCGGCCAGACGTTCCGCATCGAATATAGCATCGACGCCAATTATCTGATCACCGCGAAACAGACGATCGCCAACACCGGCACCACGCCGGTGAGCGCGAGCAGCTTTGCGCTGATCGACCGCCTCGGCAAGCCGACCGACCCGCATGAGGTCGACAGCTGGACGATCCATGTCGGACCAACCGGCTATCTCGACGGCAAGTCGGTGTTCGACACGGATTACGAGGATCTGGAGGAAGCGCCGAACCGCACCGTGCGTTATAATTCGGCAGGCTGGCTGGGCTTTACCGACAAATATTGGCTCGCGGCGGTCGTTCCCGCCAAGGGCGAGCGGGTGACCGCGGCGATCAGTTCGCCGAGCGCCAACAATTACCAGACGCTGTTCGCGCGCGATTTCGCGCAGGTCGCCCCCGGCCAGCAGATCACGACCACCAGCCGCATCTTTGCCGGTGCCAAGGAAGTCGAGATCCTGGAGAATTATCAGGACAAGCTGGGCATTACCCGCCTGTCGAACGCGATCGATTGGGGCTGGTTCGAATTTTTTGCGGTGCCGATCTTCAAGCTGCTCCACTGGCTGTTCCTGCAGGTCGGCAATTTCGGCGTCGCGATCATGGCGCTGACGCTGATCATCCGCTTGCTGATGTTCCCAATCGCCAACCGGCAATTTTCGTCGATGGCGCAGATGCGCGTCGTGCAGCCGAAGATGAAGGCGCTGCAGGAACGCTTCAAGGACGACAAGCCCAAGATGCAGCAGGAGCTGATGAAGCTCTATAAGGACGAAAAGATCAATCCGCTGGCGGGCTGTCTGCCGATCCTGATCCAGATCCCGATCTTTTACGCGCTGTACAAGGTGCTGATGCTGGCGATCGAAATGCGTCACCAGCCGTTCATCCTGTGGATCAAGGATCTGTCGGCGCCCGATCCGCTGCACATCCTGAACCTGTTCGGCCTCTTGCCCTTCACCCCGCCGTCGATCCTGGCGATCGGCGTCCTCGCGGTCATCCTGGGCATCACCATGTGGGCGCAGTTCCGCCTGAACCCGCAAGCGACCGATCCGGTCCAGCAACAGGTGTTCAAGATCATGCCGTGGCTGTTCATGTTCATCATGGCGCCGTTCGCGGCGGGCCTGCTGCTCTACTGGATCACCAACAACATCCTGTCGATCGGCCAGCAGCAGTGGATGTACCGCAAGTTCCCGGCGTTGAAGGCGCAGGCGGCGACGTGAGCGATAGCGACCTTGAACCCGGCGCCGACCCCGAACGGGCGGAACGCGCGCGCAAGCTGTTTTCGGGACCGATCACCTTCCTGAAATCGGCGCCGGCGCTCCAGCATCTGCCCGACCCGACGATGCCCGAAATCGCCTTTGCGGGGCGCTCGAACGTCGGCAAATCGTCGCTGCTCAACGCGCTGACCAACCGCAACGGCCTCGCGCGCACGTCGGTGACCCCGGGGCGGACGCAGGAGCTCAACTATTTCGACGTCGGCGAACCGCTCGTGTTCCGGCTGGTCGATATGCCCGGCTATGGCTTTGCCAAGGCGCCCAAGGATGTCGTCAGGAAATGGCGCTTCCTGATCAACGATTATTTGCGCGGGCGCGCGGTACTGAAACGCACGCTCGTGCTGATCGACAGCCGCCACGGGATCAAGGACGTCGACCGCGAGTTCATCGAAATGCTCGACACCGCCGCGGTCAGCTATCGGCTGGTGCTGACCAAGGCCGACAAGATCAAGGCGAGCGAGCTGGCCGCGGTTCATGCCGCGTCACAGGCCGAAGCCCGCAAGCACCCCGCCGCGCACCCCGAGGTGATCGTGACCAGCAGCGAAAAGGGCATGGGGATCGCCGAACTGCGCACCGCGGTGCTGGAGGCGGTGGAAATCTAATAATCCTCTCCCCTTGGGGGAGAGGATAGTGGAGGTTGCGGACTTGTCCGTTACCGAAACTTGGTGAGGGCTGTGGCCGCAAAGGTTGACACCCCTCACCCAGCTTCGGCTAGGCAGCAAGCTGCCAAGCCTGCACAACCCTCTCCCCCAAGGGGAGAGGGGTTAGGGAGACCCCATGAAACTGTTCATCGGCAACAAGGCCTATTCCAGCTGGAGCCTGCGCGGCTGGCTCGCCGCCAAGCATAGCGGCCTGTCGTTCGAGGAAATCACCGTTCCGCTGTATGACGAGGCCTGGAACCAGCGCCGCGAAGGCGACGAGTTCGCGCCCTCGGGCGGCAAGGTGCCGATCCTGTGGGACGGCGACGACATCGTCGTCTGGGACAGCCTGGCGATCGTCGATTACCTCAACGAAAAGACCGGCGGGAAGCGCGGATACTGGCCCGACGAAATGGCGGCACGCGCCATGGCGCGGTCAATGGCGGCCGAAATGCATTCGGGCTTTGCGGCGCTGCGGCGTAATCACAGCATGAACATCCGCCGCATCTACCCCGCCGCGCCGCTGCTTCCCGAGGTGCAGGCCGATGTCGTCCGCATCCTGCAAATCTGGGCCGAAGCGCGGGCGCGGTTCGGCAGCGAAGGCGATTATCTGTTCGGCGACTGGTCCGCCGCCGATATCATGTTCGCCCCGGTCGTCTCGCGCTTCATCACTTATTCAATCCCGCTGCCACCCTTTGCCCTTGCCTATATGCAGGCGGTGATCAGCCATCCGTGCATGCAGGAATGGATCGGCGGCGCACAGGCCGAAGATTGGGTGATCGAGAAGTTCGAGGGGCCGGAGCAGGGGTAGGGCGCGTCGGTTAGCGATCGGTTGTGGTTGTCAGTCTGTTCGGAGATTCGGGCAGAGGCCGCAGAGAACGCAGAGAGAAAACGTCAACATCTCCGCGTTCTCTGCGGCCTCTGCGCGAAATTCTTAAAGGGCGGCCTTCAACCGATTGTGGACATGGTCTCCCCTCCCGCAGACGGGAGGGGTCGGGGGTGGGCAGCGACGTTGCAAAGGCCCACCCCGCTGCGACTAACGAACAAGTTCGTAAGTCTCGCTGCCCCTCCCGCTTGCGGGAGGGGAGGTTAAGCCAATGACCGCTCACCACCCCAAAACCGAACTTGGGCGCTCACGGAATCCGCTTCGTCGGATACGGCGTACCGTCCTTGCGGAAATACCCGTCCGGACCAAACAACATGTCGATGTCCGAATAACCGCCCCCGGTGTCATATTTCTTGCCGCCGCCCAGCGCGACGAACACGCAGTCGGCGTCCGATTCGTTGACCAGATGATGCCCGTTGGTGCTGCCCTTCGGCCACACCGCGATGTCGCCGGGCCGCATGGCGTGTCGGCCGTCATCCTCGATCAGCACCGCCTCGCCCGAAATCATCACCAGCATCTCGTCCTCGCCGTCGTGCCAGTGGCGCTGCGACGACCAGGCGCCGGGTTTCAGCACGACATGGCTGGCGGCGAAATCACTGAGCCCGGTCGCGGGGGCCAGCCGGCGATACCAGCGGCCCTGGACCGGAGCGTCGTAAGGTGCGGGATAACCGGTGGTGTTGGTTTGCGGAATCGCGGCGAGGTCGAGTTTGGGCATGGCAGTCCTCCGCCACCTTCTTGCCGTTCGCATCGAGCGAAGTCGAGATGCGTGGACGCCAACGTGTCTCGACTTCGCTCGACACGAACGGGTAAGAGGACGGGATGACCCACAGCATTGACCCCGTCGAACTGGCCCAAGCGCTGATCGCCGCGCCCTCCGTCACGCCCGCCACCGGTGCGGTGTTCGATGTGCTGGAAGCGGCGCTGGTGCCGCTGGGCTTTACCGTCGAGCGGTTCATCGACGGGATCGAACCCGACGGGCCGGTCGAAAATCTGCTCGCGGTGCGGCAGGGGAGCGGCCCCGTGCATTTCGGCTTTGCCGGGCATCTCGACGTCGTGCCGCCGGGGGTTGGCTGGACGGGGGACGCCTTTGCCCCCGAAGTTCGCGGCGACCTGCTCTATGGCCGCGGCGCGGTCGACATGAAGGGATCGATCGCGGCCTTTGTCGCCGCCGCCGCCGCGACCCCGGTCGATGCCGGGACGATCAGCCTGATCATCACCGGCGACGAGGAAGGCCCGGCGATTTTCGGCACCCGCGCGCTGATGGAGCATATGGCGGGGCGCGGCATCGTCCCCGACATGATCGTCGTCGGCGAGCCGACGTCCGTCAACAAGCTGGGCGATATGGTGAAGATCGGCCGGCGCGGGTCGGTCAATATCTGGATCGACGTGCCGGGGACGCAGGGGCATGTCGCCTATCCGCACCTCGCCGACAATCCGATCCCCAAGCTGGTGCGGATCATGGCGGCGATCGATGCGGTGGCGCTGGACGACGGCAACGACTGGTTTCAGCCGTCGAACATCGAATTTACCGACATCGAGGTCGGCAATGGCGCGACCAACGTCATCCCGGCATCGGCACGCGCGCGGCTGTCGATCCGTTTCAATGACCAGCACAAGGGTGCCGATCTGGTCGCGATGATCGAACGCGTCGCGCACGACGTCGAACCCGCCGCCAAAGTGCTGGGCAAGATTTCGGGCGAAGCGTTCCTGACCCCGCCTGGCGAACTGTCGGGGCTGGTCGCCGAGGCGATCCATGCCGAGACCGATGTGGTGGCGGAGATGTCGACGACGGGCGGCACGTCGGACGCGCGCTTCCTCCACGCGCTGTGCCCGGTGGTCGAATTCGGGCTGACCAACGCGACGATGCACAAGCTGGACGAAGCGGTGGCGGTGGACGATCTGCACAAGCTGACGGCGATTTACAGAGGCGTGTTGATGCGGGCTTTCCTTTAATCGTCTCTTGCGCGTCGCAAAATCACATAGACGGCGCCTGCCCCGCCATGGCTGACATGCGCCGGGCGCAGCGCGACGATCTGGTCTGCGTGGGGCGAATGGGCGAGCCAGTCGGGGAGCGAGGCGCGGATCGCGCCGCGCGGCCGCGGATCGCCGTGCATTTGCGGTAATCGGTCAGCGCCCGGGCGAAGGCGCCCCGCGACCACGAGCAGCACGCGCGCGCTGCGGATCACGGCGCGGGCGATGGCGTCGTCGAGCAGCGCCTGCGCCGAGACGAGCGTATGCCCGTGGAGGTCGATGCTAAGGTCGGGGCGGACCAGCCCTTTCCGCAGCCGCCGATCCCAATGACCGTCGAGCGTCGCGGCGCTGTGAGTGCGGCGCGGCTGCGGGAGCTTGGCTGCGGGGCGGGCGGGCGCCGCGGGGATGGCGGTGTTACGCAGGGTGGACTGCGGCGGGCGGATCGTCGGCGGGGCCACTGGAGCAAGCGGCGCTTTCGCCTTGGCCAGCGGCTTCACCGTTGCCGCGACCTTTTTCCACAGCGCGTTTTCGTCGGGATCGAGCCGCCGCGCCATCGCGGCGTCAGCGCGCCGGGATCAGCCGCGCGATGCTGGCGCGCGGCAGCAGCAACAGCGCCGAACCGCGCGCCGCCATACCGCCGGCAATCGCGCGCGCATCCTCGCCTGCGCCCCAGAAACTGTCGAAGCGGTTGGCGCCCTTGATCGCGCCGCCGGTGTCCTGCGCGATCCACAACCCATTGGGTTCGGCGCGGTCGAGCGAGAGGAAAACGGGGGCGCCGAGCGGCACATATTTGGGATCTGCGGCGACACTCGCGCGACCCGTCACCGGCAGCCCCATCGCGCCAAGCGGGCCGGGACCGGTCAGCTCGCGGAAAAACACCCAGCTAGGATTTTCGTTCATCACCGCGGCGCCGCGCACCGGATCGGCGCGCAGATAATCGAGGATGCCCTGCATCGACGCCTGCCCGCGCTGCAATTCGCCGCGGTCGAGCAGCAGCTTGCCGATCCCGACATAGCCGCGGCCGTTCTGCGTGTCATAACCGATGCGCATGATGCCGCCGTCGGGCAGGCGCAGGCGGCCAGACCCCTGAACTTGCAGGAAAAAGAATTCGGCGGCGTCGGCGGCATAAGCGATTTCAAGCCCGCGTCCTTCCAGCGCGCCGCTCTCGATCGCGGCGCGGTCGTAATATTGCCCCAGCTTGCTGCCCTCGACGCGGCCGCGGATCGTCTTGCCCTTCAGCTCGTCGGAGAATTGACCAAGATCGACATCGACCAAGTCGGCGGGCCGACGATAGATGGGGACATCGTAACCCGCTCGTTTGGTGCGCGATCCGGCGATTTCGGGTTCATAATAGCCGGTGACGAATGCGGTTCCGGCGCCGACCTGAACCGTGCCGAAATAGCGCGCGAAGAAAGCCGATGCGTCACCGTCGGACCAGTTTTTCGCCGCGTTGCAGCTTTCTGTCCAGTCGGCGCCCTGCGTCAGCCCGCTAACGTCGGCGCGGCGTTGGACCGATGGGCAACTGATGCGGAATGCCGCGAGGGCCGTCACCGCCTGTTGGGCGGTGACGCCAAGGCTGGCGAAGTCGGGACCGGCGATGACGCCGCTGGTCGCCGCGGTCGTTGCGTCCGCCGGGACGGCGGCGGTGGGCAACGCAGCGCGCGGCGTCGCCGGGATCGGGCGGGCGGCCACCCCGCCGGTTTCGGACGGACGCGGCTGATAGGGGCGCGGCGTCGCGCCGGGACGGGTCGGAGTTGGTGCCGGCGCCGACGTGGCGGGCGCCGGGCGGCTGCCCGTGTCGGGGATCACCGACGCGCACCCCGCCAAAAGCGGCAGCGCGGCGATCAAGATGAATCCGAAAGCGCGCGTCCGGCGCGCCCCGGACGACAATATCGTCAGCACCGCAGTCAGGCTGCTTCGATTTCGTCGAGCAGCCAGTTGGGATCGCTGCTGCCGATGCCGCGGCGGAAGGTCCACAGATCGTCGGTCCGCGACGCATCGCTCATCGATCCGGCGATCATCTTGCCATCGGCGTCGCGGGTGACGGCGCTGATGTCCGCCTGATAGCGCACGGTGATGCGCGCTTCGTTGCGATCCATTTCGACCGCGGTGATCTTCGCCGAATCGATGCCGACCAGCCGGTTGTCGAGCTTTTCACCGCGCGCGTCGCGCGCTTCGATCGCTTCGACGAACGCTTCATAGCTATCGTCGTCACACAGGTCGCGCAGCGTCTCGCGATCGCCGCTCCAATAGGCCTCCGAAATCATTCGATACGCGGCCTCGGCGCCCTCCATGAAGCGACCGGCATCAAAACTGCGGTCGCTCGCGAGCAGCTGGCGCAATCCGATTTCGGCGGCAGGTTCGTAGACGAGGCCCGACGTGTCGGCGCCGCCGACACTCGGCGCGGGCGCTTCGCCATCGTCCAGGCGCACCGGCGCGGGCGCCGCCCGATCATCACGGCGCGGCAGCACGGGTTCCTGCTCGTGCCCGGTGCGCTTGCCGAGCACCGAATAGAGCCGCATGCCGAGGAAGGCGGCAATCATGGCGAGCAAGACGATCGAAAAAGCAGTCACGGGCAAAAGTCCAATGCGGGCAATGGAAACATATCGGCCCATACATAAGCGATGCACGGCCAAGTTTCAAACCACCATGGCCCCGGCAACGCAGCAGGTCAACGATTCACCCCGCCCGAACCGCTGCCGCGCGCCCATTGTGCTGGGTGACAGGCGCTGCTAAGCGCCGCCGCAACCGTCTGCCGCGATCCCGACACGGCCCGCGGCGGGGACCCAGTTTCATCCTATCGAGCGAAAGCATATCATCATGGCTGACGAGACCAGCGCCGACATCAACAACCCCGCCCTGCAGCCCAATGGTGAAGACACCAGCCCGGCGATCGGCCTGATTTCGCAGTATGTCAAAGACCTGTCGTTCGAAAACCCGAACGCGCCCGCCGTGTATCAGTGGCAGGAAGCGCCGCAGATCGACGTCCAGTTCAACATTGCCGCCGACGGCGTCGGTGACGGCCTGTTCGAAGTGACGCTGAAGATCGACGTCACGTCAAAGGCTGACGCGGGCACCATGTTCGTGATCGACCTGAAATATGCCGGCCTGTTCGGCGTTCGCAACGTCCCAGAGGACCAGTTGCAGCCGTTTTTTCTGGCCGAAGCGCCGCGCATCCTGTTCCCCTTTGCCCGCCGCGTCGTCGCCGATGCCGTGCGCGATGGCGGTTTCGCGCCGCTGTTGCTGGAGCCGATCGATTTCCACGGCCTGTTCATGCAGCAGGTCCAGCAAGTCGAGGCCGAGCAGGCGGGCGACGTCGCGCCGGTTGGTCAGGCATAATCGCCATCGACGGGGCGGGCTGACGAGGTGAGCAGCCTGGTCAAGAGCGTCGGGACGATCGGCGGGTTGACGATGGTCAGCCGCATTTTCGGATTCGCGCGCGACATGCTGCTCAGCCGTATCCTCGGCGCGGGCGGCATCGCCGATGCATGGCAGCTTGCGTTCCAGCTCCCCAATATCTTTCGCCGCCTGTTCGCCGAGGGCGCCTTTGCCGCCGCGTTCGTCCCGCTGTTCAACCAGCGGATGACGAAGGACGGCGACCATAGCGAAGCGCGCACCTTTGCCGACGCGGTACTCGCGGTGCTGATCCCGATCCTGATCATCTTTTCGGGCCTGTTGCTGGTCGTCATGCCGTGGATCATGCATCTGTTCGCCAGCGAGGCGTTGCGGGCGGATGGCACGAAATTCGACCTTGCGGTCGCGATGGCGCGGATCGCCTTTCCCTATCTGGCCTTCATGAGCATCGCGACGCTGTTCGCGGCGATTCTCAACAGCCTGTCGCGCTTTGCCGCCGCGGCGGCGGCGCCAATCCTGCTCAACATCTGCCTGGTCGCCGCGCTGCTAATCGGCATGGTAACCGGCGACGGCGGCGAGGACGCAAAGGAACGGACCGGGCTGTATCTTGCCATCTCGGTCTCGATCGCCGGATTGTTCCAGCTCGTCTGGCTCTATTTTTGGGTCCGGCGCTCGGGCTTTCAGCCCGCGCTGCACCGCCCGCGGCTGACCCCCGGGGTGCGCGAAATGGGGGTGCTGATCCTGCCCGCGGTGTTCGGCGCCGGGGTCTATCAGATCAGCCGCTTCGTCGATCTGTTCTTCATCGCGATGCTGCCCGACAAGAGCATCACCTATCTGGCGATGGCCGACCGCCTCAACCAGCTGCCGCTGGGTATTATCGGTATCGCGCTCGGCACCGCGATCCTGCCCGCGCTGTCCCGATTCGTGGCGCAGGACGACCGCGACGGCGCCTTTCGCCTGCAAAGCAACGCGGTCGAACTGGCGATGCTGCTGACCGTCCCGGCGGCCGTCGCGCTGTTCATCGCCGGCCCCGCGATCACCAGCGCTTTCTATGTCGGCGGCCAATATAGCCTGGCCGACGGCCTGGCGACCGGCGCCGTGGTCGGCGGGCTGGTCGTCGGCCTGCCGGCCTATGTCCTGGTCAAGGTGCTGGTGCCCAATTTCTTTGCCCGCAAGGATACCCGCACCCCCGTGTGGACCGCGGCGATCTCGCTGGTGATCAACATCGGCCTCAATTTCGCGCTGATCCCGTCGCTGGGGATCGTCGGGCTGGCGCTGGCGGGATCGATCGCAGCATGGTGCAATGTCGCGATGCTTTACGCCATCCTGCATCGCAGCGGCCTGTTCCGCCTGACCGGCCCGGTCGCGGGCCGGATCGCGCGCATCATCCTGGCCGCAGCGGCAATGGCGGCGGCGCTGCGTTTCGCGATCCCGCTGGCCGGCGACGCCTTTGTCGGCGGGGTGTTCGAACGGATCGCTGCGCTGGGCGCGATCGTCGGGCTGGGCGCGCTCATATTCTTTGGTTGCGCCTTCCTGTTCGGCGTGGTCAATCGCGACACCATCGGCCAGCTGCGCCGACGCAAACTCTAAATTTCAGACGGGACGATCGACATGCGGACGCTATCGGGCATCCAGCCCACCGGAAACTTGCATCTGGGCAATTATCTGGGTGCGATCCGCAACTGGGTGCGGATGCAGGACGAGATGCCGGGCGAGAAGCTCTATTTCCTCGCCGACCTGCACGCGATCACTGTTCACAACGACCCCGCCGAGCTTACCGCGAACACGCGCGAGATGGCGGCGGCGCTGATGGCCGCGGGAATCGATCCCGCAAAAGCGATCCTGTTCAATCAAGCGCGCGTGCCCGCCCATGCCGAACTCGGCTGGCTCTTGTTTTGCACCGCGCGGATCGGCTGGCTGAACCGGATGACGCAATTCAAGGAAAAGTCGGGCAAGAACCGCGAGGGCGCGAGCGTCGGGCTTTATGCCTATCCGGTGCTGCAGGCGGCCGACGTGCTGCTGTACCAGACGACGCATGTACCGGTCGGCGACGATCAGAAACAGCATCTGGAACTGGCGCGCGACATTGCGACCAAATTCAACCTCGATACCGGCACCGACACCTTCACCCTGCCCGAACCGACGATCCCTCCCACCGCGGCGCGGATCATGAGCCTGCGCGATGGCAGCGCCAAAATGTCGAAATCGGACCCGAGCGATGCCAGCCGCATCAATCTGGTCGACGATGCCGACACGATCATGGCGAAAATCCGTAAGGCAAAGACCGACGCCGAACCGCTGCCGTCCGAGATTGCCGGGCTGGAGGGCCGTGCCGAAGCGAAAAATCTGGTGTCGATCTATGCCGCAATGGCCGATGAGAGCGTCGACCAGGTGCTTGCGCGCTTCGCCGGACAGGGGTTTGGGGCGTTCAAACCCGCGCTCGGCGAGCTGCTGGTCGAAACGCTGCGCCCGATCGCCACCCGGCTGAACCAGCTCAAGGCCGACCCCGCGGCGATAGACGCGGCGTTGGAGAATGGCGCGGCGCGCGCCGCAGCGCTGGCGCGGCCAACGATCGACTCGGCCTATGCTGCGCTGGGGCTTTGCCGCTAATCGCCTGACCGGGCTTGTTTATTGGCGGCGGCATCCGATATGCTGCATGGAACCAAGGTGCGACGAGCCGGGTTCAACCAAGGTTAAGTCGCGTCGGCGCAGTCATGGTATAAAGCGCCAAGGATGTGCGCCCCCGAATCACGGAGCCAAGACGATGAGCAAGATGAACCTTCGGCACCGCGGCCTTCGCCGTTTGGGACTCGCCGTAATGACCGGCGCCGCGCTGGCGCTCGCCGGCTGCGCGACCCCGTTCAAGGCCGATGTCGCGCGTTTCCAGACCCAGCTGCCCGCGCCGCAGGGCCAGAGCTTCGTCGTCGAGGCCGGCAACCCGGCGCTCGCGGGCGGCATCGAATTCGGCCAATATGCCAATCTGGTGGCGGGCGAGCTCAGTCGCTACGGCTATCGCCCGGCGGCAAATGGCGAACGCGCCGATCTGATCGTGCGGCTGGATTATGGCGTCGACAAGGGGCGCGAGCGTGTCGTGTCGAGCCCCAGCTTTGGCGATCCCTGGTACGGCGGCTATGGCGGTTATGGCCGCGGCTTCTATCGCCCGGTAATCGTCACCGGACGCGGTGGGCGCCGTTATGTCTATGGCTATCGCGACCCGTTCCTGTGGGGCGGTTTCGGCCCCGGCTGGGGCGGCACCGACGTCAGCAGCTACACCGTCTATACCAGCGGGCTGAACCTGCAGATCAACCGCGCCGCCGACGGATCGCGGCTGTTCGAAGGCCAGGCCGAAGCGCAGTCGCGCGACAATAATCTGCAAACGATCGTCCCCAATCTGGTCGAGGCGATGTTCACCGGCTTCCCCGGCAATTCGGGCGAACGGGTGCGGATTACGGTGGCACCGCCCGAAAAGGGCTAGTCCGCCTCTCAGGTAAGAAAAAAGGCCCGCTTTCCAATCCGGACGGCGGGCCTTTTTGTGTCACCACCGCGATGTCGGCTTTCGACCGGAAGCGGGCCTTTAATATCGTCATCCCGGACTTGATCCGGGATCCATCTGCCCTCTTAAGATTACGGCGGCGCAAGGGTCATGGACCCCGGATCAAGTCCGGGGTGACGAGGGTGGGGTATGTTCGCTCCCCACCCCAATGCCGACACTCTAACGCCCTGTGGACAATTCCGGGGATAACCCCGGCATAACCCCGTGGATCAGCTGTTCAAACTGCGCCGGATCGCAGCGATTTCGGCGTCGAGTTCACTGTCGGCGATGCGCAGCGCCTCGACTGTGCGCACCGCGTGGATCACCGTACTATGGTCGCGCCCGCCGAAACGGCGCCCGATTTCGGGATAGGAGCGCGGGGTCAGTTCCTTCGCCAGATACATCGCGACCTGACGCGGGCGGGCGATGGCGCGGACGCGGCGCTTCGACGCCATCTCGCTCTTGTCGAGCCGGTAGTGCGCGCACACCGCGCGCTGAATCTCGTCAATCGTGATTCGCGGCCGCGCCGTGCGGACGTTTTCGGCAAGCCGGTCTTCGGCAAGCCGGAGGTCGACCGTCGTCCCGGTCAGCGCAGCATAAGCGAGCAGCTTGTTCAGCGCGCCTTCGAGCTCGCGGATGTTGCGGGTGAAATGTTTGACCAGATAGGCGACGACATCGTCGGGCACCTCGACCATCGGCATCAGCGCCAGCCGCTGGCGAATGATCCGTTCGCGCAGATCGTCCTCGGGTGCCTCGATGTCGGCGACCAGCCCGCCCGACAGCCGCGACAGCAGCCGCGCCTCGACCCCGTCGAGCATCGCCGGCGGGCGGTCGGCGGTAACCACCAGCCGCTTGCCCGCGGTCATCAGGTCGTCGATCGTGTGAAGCAGTTCTTCCTGCGTCGAATTTTTGCCGATGACGAATTGCAGATCGTCGAGCAGCAGCAGGTCGGCGGCGCGCAGCCGCGCCTTGAACGCCATCATGTCGCCGCCGCGCATCGCGCCGACGAATTCGAGCATGAATTTTTCGGCCGACATCAGGATGATCGTCGCGGTCGGATGCGCCGCGGCATAATCCTGCGCGATCGCCTGAAGCAGGTGGGTCTTGCCTTGGCCGGTGCCCGAGCAGAGATAGAGCGGGTTGAATTGCGGCGCCTCGACCATCGCCATACGGCGCGCGGCATTGGCGGCGAGGATGTTGCTGCGCGCAACAACGAAGCGGTCGAACGACAGCCGCGGATCAAAGGGCGACGGCACGGTGATCGTTGCCGGGACCGGAGTGTCGAAGGTCGGCAGCGGCGGGCTCGCCAAAATCGCGGCGCGCTCGGTCGCCCCGGCGCCACCGCGGACGGTCACGCCGCGCACGGTGGGCAGGTGCTGACGCCACGCCAGTTCGAGCCGGTCGCCAAAGCGTTCGTTGATCCAGTTGGCCGAGAAGCGACTGACGGTTTCGAGCGTCACCACCCCCGACAGCGCGCAATAATCGCCAAAGCGCACGGGTTTCAGCCAATGGTCGAAGGTGCGCACGCCCAGATCGCGGCGCAAGCCTTCGGCAACGCGCGGCCAGAGCGCCGCAGCATCGCCGCTCACCGCCCTGTCCTTTGCGTCATAGCCATCCCAATTCCCGCTGTCCGTCACGCCCGCTCCGCCCCCGCTGATCCCCCTGCCATCAAAACCTTCTCGGCGCCGCCCTACACGCCGAATCGTCGCCTGCGCCGAGGCGCAAACATCCTGCTCAGGACCGAAAGCCCGAAGAAGTGCGAATCATGTCGATGTGGCGGCCACCGGCGAAGGCCGACGACAATCCTGTCTAGTCAGGCCAAACCGAGTCGAGCAAGGGGCGCCGATGTAAAAATACTGAAATAAAAATCTTGACTCGACCGGGGTGCCGGAATCGCGTCAGCATCATATTTTTACTAAATTTTTCAGTGTATTAAGAGATGCTGACCAGCACCATTTCAACGAATCGCCGTAAATCCGTCACTTACCGCGCTGCAACACATTTGCCATCAGCCGGTCACAATCACCGGCACAAAAAAAGACCCGCAGGCAACGCGCCGACGGGTCGATTTTGTTCCCTTTCGGGACAGAGCGCCAGGGCTATCAGCCGATCGCGTTGACGCTCTTTGTCAGGCGCGAGAATTTGCGCGCCACGGTGTTCTTGTGCAGCACGCCCTTGGCCACGCCGCGCGCCATTTCGGGCTGCGCCGCCTTCAGCGCGGTCGCCGCAGCGTCCTTGTCGCCAGCGACGATCGCGTTCTCGACCTTCTTCACCAGCGTGCGGATGCGCGAGACGCGATTCTTGTTCACGGCGGTGCGCGCGGTGTTGCGGCGGATGCGCTTTTTTGCCTGGGGCGTGTTGGCCATAAATTCCTCAGTGTTTCAAACGGTCTAAGTTGGTCGGAGCACAGCATGACCGGAGCAGCCGAGTCGCGCGAAACGTGCGAATCAATGTCCCGATATGGCCGGTTCCGGAATGCCGGACCCTGCTCGAAGGGTGCGCGCATAGCCAGCCTGGCCCTTTTGGTCAATGGCTTTCGATCCGCAATAGGCGGGGAATGTCGGCTTTGGGGCGGGAAGCTGCCCTCATGGACTCGTCACCCCGGATTTGATCCGCGGTCCATGAGGGCATGCGCCGCCCGCTGCTGAGAGGGCGCATGGATCCCGGATCAAGTCCGGGATGACGAAATTAAAGATCCGCAACCGGTCGCGAGCTGTCGTTCGCCCTATCGTGTCCTTTCCGGTTGCAGCGACGACGATTGACGCTTGCCGTCTGCCCCTGACCCGCCATAGTCCGTTGCCATGCGCAACCTTACCGCCCCGCTCGCCCTCGCCGCTGCCATGCTCGCTGCAGCGCCCGTCCATGCCAAACCCGCCGACGCCGAAGCCGCTAAGCAGATCCTGAAGGACAGCATCGCGATCCCGACCGTCGAGGGGCGCGGCAAGGTGCCTGATCTCGCGGCCTATTATGGCGGGGTGCTGAAGGCCGCGGGCTATGCCGACAGCGACATCGAAATCACCCCGATGGGCGACACCGCGACCTTCGCCGCGACGCTGACCGGGACGAGCAAACAAAAGCCGATCGTGCTGCTGGGCCATATGGATGTGGTCGAGGCCGATGCGAAGGACTGGACACGCGACCCCTTCGTGCCGGTTGAGGAGAATGGCTATATTTTCGGCCGCGGGTCGGAGGACAACAAGTTCGACGTATCGATGATGGTCGCCGCGATGGCGCAGCTCAAGAAAGAGGGCTTCAAGCCGAAACGCTCGATCATCCTGCTGCTGTCGGGGGACGAGGAAACCCAGATGCTGACGACGCGCGCCCTTGCCGCAAAGTATAAGGGCGCTGAATTTGCGCTCAACGGCGATGGCGGCGGCGGGACGATCGGCGAGGATGGCAAGCCGCAATATTACGGGCTGCAGGCGGGCGAAAAAACCTACGCCGACTTCACACTGGAGGTCACCAATCCCGGCGGCCACAGCTCGCGCCCGTCGCCGGTCAACGCAATCGTCCAGCTCGCTGCGGCGCTCGAAAAAATCGGCGCCTATAAATTCGCCGCGCAGCAGAACGAGCTGACCAAGATCGGTATGCCGATCGTCGCCGACCAGGTCGGCGGCAATATGGGCGCGGCGCTGAAAGCCTTTGCCGCCGATCCCGAAGATGCCGACGCGATCACCAAGATTCGCGCCGACGCCGAATATGTCGGCCAGATCGGCACCACCTGCGTCCCGACGCTGGTCAAGGGCGGCCATGCCGAAAACGCGCTACCGCAGCGCGCGACCGCGAACATCAATTGCCGCATCTTTCCCGGCGTGCCGGTCGAAAGCGTGCGCGCCGAACTGGAACGCGTGATCGCCGACCCGGGGATCAAGGTGAACACCGACCCCGACGCCAGCGCCAGCGACGCCTCGCCGCTGCGTCCCGACGTGATGGCGGCGGTGACCAAAGCCGTACACGCGCGCGCGCCTGGCTTGCCGATCATCCCGTCGATGAGCGCCGGGGCGACCGACAGCTATCATTTCCGCATCCAGGGCGTGCCGAGCTATGGTGTCGCGGGACTATTCAGCAAGGCGAGCGACAGCTTTGCCCACGGCCTTAACGAACGGGTGCCGGTCGACGCGATTGCGCCCGCGCTGGCGCATTGGGACAGCTTGCTCAGGGATTTGTCGAAGTAAGCGCGCTAATTAGGTCGTCGCCCCCGCGCAGGCGGGGGCAGCTATCGGGTTCTCACGACGGTTTGGTTTAACGTGGCCAGCGGCCCCCGCCTGCGCGGGGGCGACGTTTATGCCAGCGCGGCCACCGCGCGCTCGACCATCTGAACCGCCGCCTCGGCGCCAAAGCTGCCCGCGTCGAGCGACAGTTCGAGCCACAGCCCGTCGACCATCGCGGTCAGCATGATTGCCAGCCGTTCGGCATCGCGGGCGCCGCACGCGGTGAGTAGCTCGCCCAGCCGCGCGCGGTATCCGGCGTAACTTTGGGCGTGAATTTTCGCCATCCGCGCGTCGCTGCGCGCCAGCGCCCAGAACGCCGTCCACGCCCCCAGCAGTTCGGGAGCGGTCACCGGCGGGCGAAAACTGGCGGTGAGATAGGCGGTCAACCGCGTGCGCGGATCGGGCCCGACACCTTCGACGGCAGCCGCAAAAATCGCGTCCATCCGGTCGCTCGTCGCCTGATATGTGGCCGCGATCAGATCGTCGATACCGCCGAAATAATGGCGCAGCAGCCCCGGCGACACCCCCGCCCGGGCGCAGATCGCGCGAACGTTCGTTCCCGCGAGGCCAACTTCCGCCAGACACGCCGCGGTCGCCTCGACCAGATCGCCGCGGCGGGCATCGGCGCTTTCGCGCGTAAAGGCTTGGCGAGCGGGCTGCATATTGTTATACGTTTGTATAACAAGGATCGACTCATGGCAACGGCATCCCTCCGCACATCGCATATCGACCCGCTCGACGGCTGGTCATTACCCGCTTGGACGTACAGCGACCCCGATTTTTACGCGGCAGAAATGGCGCGGATTTTCCGGCCGAGCTGGCAGGTCGTCTGCCACGACAGCGACATCCCGGGCGCGGGCGATTGGCACAGCATAGATTATTGCGGCGAAAGCGTCATCGTCGTGCGCGGCAGCGACCGCATCGTGCGCGCCTTCACCAACGTTTGCCGCCACCGCGGCTCGCGGCTGGTCGATGGCGCTACGGGCTGCGCCAAAAAGCTCGTCTGTCCCTATCACGCGTGGACCTATGACCTCGCCGGCCGCCTGACCGGCGTCCCCGATTCGGCGAGCTACCCGACGCTCGACAAGGGCAGGGCGTCGCTCGTGCCGGTCGATCTCGAGCAATGGCGCGGCTTCTGGTTCGTCCGCCTTACCGACGACGGCGGCCCCGCGGTGGCCGAAATGATGGCGCCCTATGAGGAACAGGTAGCGCCGTACCGGTTCGAAGACCTTGCCGCGCTCGGCCGCGTCACGCTCCGCCCGCGTGAGGTGAACTGGAAAAATGTCGGCGACAATTATTCCGACGGCCTTCACATCCCCGTCGCCCACCCTGGCCTCACCCGCCTGTTCGGCAAAAGCTATGGGGTCGAGGCGACGGATCACGTCGACCGCATGTGGGGCGATCTGATCGACCGCCCGTCGGTCAATTGGTCTGAACGCATGTATCAGCGGCTGCTGCCGCCGGTGCCGCACCTGCCCGAAGCCCGCCAGCGCCACTGGCTCTATTTCAAGCTGTGGCCGAACGTCGCCTTCGACATCTATCCCGATCAGGTCGATTTCATGCAGTGGCTGCCGACCGGCCCGACCAGCTGCCTGATCCGTGAAATTTCCTATGTCCTCCCCGACGCCTATACGGGAGAGTGGCGCCGCGAGATGCGCGCCGCGCGATACCTTAACTGGCGCATCAACCGCCAGGTCAACGCCGAGGACACGCTGCTCATCACCCGCGTCCAGCAGGGGATGGCGTCGCAGAGTTTCACCATGGGTCCGCTCAGCGACAAGGAAGTGTGCCTCAAGCATTTCTGCGCGCGAATGCGCGACCTGATCCCCGAATCCCGCCTCGAACGAGCCCCGCGTGCGGGATGGAGCAAAGCATGACCAAGCAATATGACGCCCTGATCATCGGCGCCGGCCACAACGGGCTTGTCTGCGCCTTTTACCTTGCAAGAGCGGGGCTGAAGGTGCGGATTGTCGAGGCGCGCGATGTCGTCGGCGGCGCCGCGGTGACCGAGGAGTTCGTACCGGGCTTCCGCAATTCGGTCGCCAGCTATACGGTCAGCCTGCTCCAGCCCAAGGTGATCGCCGACATGAAGCTCGCCGATCACGGCTATCGCGTCATCGAACGGCCGATCAGCAATTTCCTGCCGCAGCAGGATGGCGGTTATCTGAAACTTGGCGGCGGCCTCGAACGCACCCAGAAGGAATTTGCGCGCTTCTCCGCCCACGACGCCGCGCGGCTGCCCGAATATTATGACATGCTCGAGGGCGTCGCTGATGTGCTACGCGACCTGGCGCTGAAATCGCCGCCTAATGTCGGCGATGGCTTCAAGACGCTGATTGATGCGGCGCGGCAGGGGCGCGGGCTCGCGAAGCTCAGCCTGTCGCAGCAGCGCGACGTGCTCGAACTCTTCACCAAATCGGCGCGCACCTTCCTCGACAGCTGGTTCGAGAGTGAGGCGGTCAAGGCGGCGTTCGGCTTCGACGCCGTGGTCGGCAATTATGCCAGCCCCGACACCCCCGGCAGCGCCTATGTCCTCCTCCACCATGTCTTTGGCGAAGTGAATGGCAAAAAGGGCGCATGGGGTCACAGCGTCGGCGGCATGGGCGCGATCACCCAGATGATGGCAAAGGTCTGCACCCAGCTAGGGGTCGAGATCAGCCTGGAAGCGCCCGTGTCGCGGGTGTTGGTCGATGGTGGCAAGGCGGTCGGGGTCAAGCTGGTCGGCGGCGAAGAAATTGCCGCGGCGCGCGTGATCGCCAACGTCGGGCCGAAGCTGCTTTACGAACGGATGTTCGGCGAAGGCGACATCGCACCCGAGTTCCGCCGCCGGATCAAGGCGTTCAAGGTGGGCAGCGGGACGTTCCGGATGAACGTCGCACTCAGCGAGCTACCGCGCTTTACCTGCCTGCCCGAACCCGGCGAACATCATCAGTCGGGCATCATCCTCGCGCCGACGCTCGATTATATGGACCGGGCGTTCCTCGACGCGAAGCAATATGGCTGGTCAAAGGCGCCGATCGTCGAAATGCTCATCCCCTCGACGGTCGACGACAGCCTGGCGCCGCCGGGCCAGCATGTGGCGAGCCTGTTCTGCCAGCAATTCGCCCCCGAGCTGCCCGACGGCCGGGACTGGGATGCCGAGGAAGGCGCCGCCGCTGACTGCATCATCGACGTCATCGAAGCCCACGCTCCCGGCTTCCGCGCCTCGATCGTCGGTCGCCAGATTCTCAGCCCCAAGGGGCTCGAACGCAAATTCGGCCTCGTCGGCGGCGACATCATGCACGGCAATATGAGCCTCGACCAGCTGTGGTCAGCGCGCCCGGTGCTGGGCAATGGTGCCTATCGTGGACCACTGAAGGGGCTCTATATGTGTGGGGCGGGGACCCATCCCGGCGGGGGCGTCACGGGGGCGCCGGGGCATAATGCGGCGCAGGTGATCCTACGCGATCGGGGCGTCTTCGCGCCGCGCTGGCGCTGAACGGCGCGCGAGCAGGAACAGCGGCAGGCCCGCCACCGTCATCGCCAGACTGTACAGGGTCGGCTCCAGTCCGGCGCCGTAAAAGGCCCAGCAGACATAGACGATGCCGGTGACAGTCAACACGAGCAGGCCCGGCGATCGGGGAAGGCGGCCGCCGCGTTCGAACTTTATCGCCGCCAGCGCCCCGACGAGGTAGAAGATGATCGTCGTCGATGTCGTGACCAGCATCATGAAATTGAACAGTCCGGCCAGCCCCCGGTCGTAATTCGCATAGACGATCAGCGTGGCCAGCACCGCCGACAGCAACAGGCTCCAGGTCGGTGCGCCGTTTCGATTCTCGGCTCCGAACAGCGGCGCCAGCAGTCCACGGCGCGCCAGATCGCGCGGCAGCTCCCCGGCGAGCAGGACGAAACCATTGAGCGCGCCGAGCGCCGCAATCGCGGCGAGCACGGCTGCGACGGCGCCGGCTTCGGGGCCGATGAAGTGGCTGAAAAAGGTTGGGAAGGGCGCAATGGAATTGGTCACGGTTGCGATGGGCAGCAACATCGTCACCGCGGTGCAGGCGATCAGATAGAGCAGGCCCGTCGCGACCATGCCGATGATCGTCGCGCGCGGCACGTTCCGTTCGGGATCGGCGATCCGGTCGCCGGCGGCCAGCGCACTTTCGAAACCCAGAAGCGCGAAGAGCGTGAAGGTCGCCGCCTGGCCAATGCCGCCCAAGCTCACCGGCGCGCTGTCCGCCATCGACGGCAGCGGCGTATCGCCGACGGCGAACCACCAAATCGCGATGGCGATGGCGCCGAACAGCAACAGCAGTTTCAGGCCCAAAGTGACAACCTGCACCCCGCCCGCCTTGCGAACACCAAGCAGATTGACGAAGGTGAAGACCCAGAGAAAGCCGATTGCGAGCAGCGCCGCCGCAGGGCCCTTTCCATTCAGTGCCGGATAGAGGATGGCCAAATTCCGCACCGCCGCTACCGCGAGCACCGCGTTGGTCACCCAACAGCTGATCCAAAAACTCCAGGCGACGATGAAACCCGTCGCTGGGCCAAAGGCTTCGGCGGCATAGGTATAGGCGCCGCAGCCACCGGGAAGAAAGCGGGACAGGCGGGCGAACACAAGTGCCAGGCAGATCGTCCCGATGATCGTCGCGATCCAGCCAAGGGCGGCGTTCCAGCCGAGCGGCGCCAGATCGGCCGGCAGCAAGAACACGCCCGATCCGATCATGTTGCCCATGACCAGAGCGATGCACATCGAAAGGCCGAGCTTTTGGCCCGGCCTTTCGTGGTTGGTCATGGTGCCGGTCACCCGATCAGAAGTCCTTGCTGACCTTGATCCCGATCAATCGCGGCCGGATGACCGTGTCGTAGAACACGCCGCCGGTGCTGCTCACTCCGTCTGGATCGCCGCAGACCGTTTCCACGCACTGGACACCCGAATTGACCACACCGTTGCTGTCGAACAAATTGGTCGCGAACACCTCGGCGCGCCAGCTATCGGCGGTGATGCCAAAGCTGACATCGACCGTCGAGTAAGAAGAAAAATCGCCCTTGATTTCATTCTGCGCGGTTCGCAAATCGCTCCTGCGTTTTCCGACGTGATTGGCGGCAAGCTGGAAATGCCCTTCATTGCCCATCAACGGAAACTCATATCGCGCGACGATATTGCCCTTGAATTTGGGCGTTACGGGCAGCGTCGTCCCGGCGGGAGCGAGAAGCTCGTTGGCGTCCGGCAACAGGTCATTGTCGCGCTTGCTATCGGGCAGTGGCAACGAACAGTCGAACTCGGCACTCGCAACACGGCAAAAATCCCGGCGAATTTCTGCATCATTGTAACTAAAGCCCGCGTTCAGAGAAAAACCGCCCGCCCGATAGCCCAAGTCCATTTCGACGCCGCGAATGCGGGCGATGCCGGCATTGCGAATTTCGGTCAGGCCGTTTGCGCCCAAAAAGGACAACTGAATGCCGTTCCAATCTTCCTGATAAACGGCGCCGTTCCAACGAAATGGACCAAAGCTGGTCTTCCAGCCAAACTCATAATTGTCGAGCTCATCGGAGGCATAAGGCGGCAAGGTGCCGCGACGATTAATCCCCCCGGGGCGAAATCCACGCGACCATGTTGCGTAAATGAGCGCGTCGTCGGTAAATTTATAGGTGGCGTTCAGTTTGTGGATAAACCCGGTGTCGGACGTCGACTTGTCCACATTTGTACATGGCGAACCAGCGATGATGGCAGGCGCACCGTTGCAGCCGGCTTCCCCCGTTCCGTCGACGGCAAAATCACCCAGAACGGGATCGAACTTGTCCCCCGAATAGCCCGCGGCAAAGCCGAAAAAACCGACCAGCGAATTGTCATATTTGTACAGACGCCCGCCGCCCGTCAGCGTCAGCTTGTCGGTGACGTCGACGTTGATTTCGCCAAAGGCGGCATAGTCGCGGTCAATGCGCAACTGCTTGGTCAGCCAGATGTTGCTGTCGGTCCCGGTGACAGTGATCGCGTCGCCGATGCCGTCGATGATGTAATTTTGTTCGATATTGTGCGACTGGCGCTGCCAGAACAGCCCGCCGATGAAGCGGATGCGGGCATCGGCTGGCGAAGCAACACGGATTTCGCCAAAACTGCGCTTATAGCGGTCGATACCCTGAATATATTGATTGGGATTGACGGGGTCGCCGTTGTTGTCGGTAAAATAGGCGCCATAGCCATAGAGCGCGTCATAGAAATAGGCGTAGTCAGAATAATCGCTTTCCGTCGTCGTTTTGCGGCGCAGATGTCCCCCGGTGGCGGTCAAATCCCAGCTGCCGATCTTGCCCTCGATCGTCAGTGCCGCCTGGATCCAACGATCCTTTGCGCCTTCGGGATTATATTGCACCGTCTGGAGATCGCCGTTGACCGACGTAGAGCGTTCCTGGGCGAAGCTGCCATTCGATTTCTGCACCTGCCCGGTGACCAGCGGGCGGATCGTCCAGTCGTCGTCCAGTTCGATGCCCAGCGCCAGGCGGGCGCCATAGGTGTCGACGCCGTTATAATCCTTTTCGACCAGATCAGCGTTGCTCTGGGTAATTTGCGACGAGGCGTAGGTGCGGCTGCCCGCGATATTGTCGATATAGCCCGCGTCGCGGCGATACCAGCCGACGAGGCGCAGCGCCGCGCGATCGCCCAGCGGCGCGTTGACAAAACCCTCCGCAATGCCGCCGATGCCGCCATGCGCTACGCTGTTCAGCTGGAAAGAAGCCTCGCCATAAGTGCCGCTGGTATCGGGTTTGTTGGTGACGAGTTTCAATGTGCCCGCCATCGAGCTGGCGCCATAAAGTGTGCCCTGCGGTCCGGCGAGCGCTTCGACACGCGCCAGATCATAGGTGTGGATGTCGAGCGCGCCTTGGATCGTCGTGACGGGCATTTCGTCCAGATAGGTGCCCACGGTCGGCAATGACGCCGAATGATTGGCATTTTCGCCCGATGACACGCCGCGGAAATAGACCTGGGCAAAGCCGGGCGCGGCCGACTGGATCGTCACCGACGGCAGAAACTTCACGACGTCCGAAAACTCGTTGACTTGCAGCTGGTCGAGCCGCTCGGTGCCGATCGCGGTTATCGCCAGCGGCACGTCCTGCAAATTTTGTTCGCGCTTCGACGCGGTGACGACGATGTCGCGATCGTCGTCGATCGCGGCCTCTTGCGCCAGCGCCGCGCCCGATGTGCACAGGATGGTCCCACCGAGCAGCAGCGCGCTGTTCCGCATCAGACCGGCTGGAAACTTGACCATGAGACCCCCCTCAAATGACAGCTGTATGACGCGAGCATGACGCAGTGCAGCACAAGCGCAAGCCTTGTTCGCAGAGCGCCGGGGTCGTTAGTCGAAAATGTCGTCTGCTGTTGCCAAAAGGCAACGAATTTGCTCGCGCGCTCAGTCGAAGCGTCGCGGGGCTTGGGGATAGGCGTCGAGCACGGACCCGAGCGCGGTTTTGAGCGGGTCAAGCCAGGCGTCATATGGCCGCCACTGATCGACCCCGTCGCGGTTGATCGGGCGGCGCACCTGTTCGCTCGACGCGGTGCGTACGGCGCGGACATTGGCGTGAAATGCCATGCAGGCGTCCTCGAAAGGCAGTCCGAGATAGGCCAGCACCGCGCGCACCTCGGCCTCGGGATTATCCAACACCGCTTCGTGTATCACCCGGTGGACGCGCCCCGGCTGTACGGCGTCGATATGCGCCATCAACCGCACATAATCACGGTAATAGGCGCCCATGTCAGCCAGATCGTAACTGAACGCCTGCCCTTTGGCATAATGTTGACGGAAGTTGGACCAGCAGCAATCGAGCGGGTGGCGCCGCGCATCGATGATCCGGGCATTGGGCAGGATCAAGCGGATCAGCGGGACGTAACGCCAGTTATTCGGCAGCTTGTCGATGTAAAGCGGCTTGTCGGTCTTGCGCTGCACCGCGGTGCGCCGCAGGAACGCCGCGCCCATCTCGGCCAGCCGTTCGGGCGGCGCTTCGGCGAGCGCGGCGATCCAGTGGCGGCCTTCGCCCTGCGTTTCGCGGCCCAGACCCAGCGCCAGCGCCGGAATGTCGGGCAGCTCCATCGTCCCCTCGATCGCCGAATGACTGGCCAATATCTGTTCGACCAAGGTCGATCCGGCGCGCGGCATGCCCAGGATGAAGATTGGATCGGGCGCCGGTTCGCCCGCGCCCGCCCGTTCGGCGAAAAAATCGGTGGTGCAGGTGGCGATGGCCGCATCGACGATCGCGCTGGTGTCGGCGGCGTCATAGCCCAGCTGCGCGCCGCGGATGGCGTTACCCGCGGCATAGTGGCGGAAAGCCGGTTCAGCGTCCCCGGCGTCGTCATAGGCCTTACCGAGTGCGAAATGCAGGTGCAGCCGGTCGTCGGCTCGCGCTTCGTCCGCAGGATCGGCGGCGACCAGCGCGGCTTCCATCGCGGCCCGGTCGCTCGCGTCAAAGCGGATCGTCTTGAGGTTGGCGAGGCTCCACCAGAGTTCGCCGAGCCCGGGGTCGACCCCGAGCGCATGGCGATAGGCGGCGATGCTCTCGTCCTGCCGCCCGACGGTTTTCAGCATATGGCCATAGCTCATCCACAGCTTGGCGTGATCGGGAAAGCGCCGGGTCAGCTGTTCGTAGAGCCCGATCGCCTCGTCATAACCGCCGATGCGGCCAAGCGCCGCGGCCTTCAGATTGGCGTGCGCCGGATTGTCGGGGTCGTCGCCCAGCACCGCGTCGAGCGTTTCGGCGGCCTCGGCATAGCGGTTCTGCTTGTAATAGACGGTGGCGAGGTTGGCGCGCGCGGCGCCGAAACCGGGTGCGAGTTCAAGCGCGCGGGTGAGCAGTTTTTCGGCGTCGCCATAGCGGCCGATGCGCCCTGCGACCTCGGCCAGCATCCGGATCGCGGCGACATCGGTGGCGTCCTCGCGCAGCCGCTGGCGCAGCGCGGCCTCGGCATCGGGGAGGCGGTTCTCGGCGAGCGCGAGCGCGGCATCGACCATCGCTTCGTCGTGGATCGTCGCGCCGACGGCAGCCAGCGACGCGCCTTGCGCTTCTTGCTCGCGGTTCAATGCGCGCAGCGCGTGCGCGGCGAGCCGGTGCGCGGCGGCCGACGTCGGCACCGCTTCGATGATCGCCTCCGCCTGCGCCAGCGCGCTGGCGGGTTCGGCGGCCAGCAGACGACGAGCATTGGCGAGCGCAGCATCATGGGTGACGGTCGCCATGCTGGTCTCCGTCAGCTTTTCGCCGTACGGGCCTTGGCGACGGCCTGCTTCAACGCATCATAGCCGATCTGTCCCTGAAACAGCTGGTCGCCGACGATCCAGGTCGGGGTGGCGTTGAGCTGGAGCTGGGTCGCGATCGCCAGATTGCTGTCGAGTTCGCGCTGGAACAGCGCCTCGTTCGCGGTCGCGTCGGCGGTGCCGTCGGTGACGACGCCGACCTTGGCGGCGGCGGCGGCGATCGCTGCCTTGTCGAGCGAGCTGGCGGCGAACATTGCGTGGTGGAACGCGTCATATTTGCCCTGCCGCGCCGCGGCGAGCGCCATCAGCGCCGCATCGCGGCTTTGCGGGGCAATGATCGGCAGTTCGCGGAACACGACTTTCAGACGCCGGTCCTCGCGGATCAGCCGATCGACATCGGGGACGCTGGCGCGGCAGAAACCGCAGGCGTAGTCGGTGAACACCACCAAAGTCACATCGCCGTCGGCATTGCCCGCCCATGCCCCGGCATAAGGTTTTTCGAGCGCCGGGCGGATCGCATCGATCGCTTTCGCAATCTCGCCATTGCGCTGCGCTTCGAGCGCCGCGGGAATGATCTGCGGGTTGGCCTTGATATAGTCGGCGACGATCGTCTCGACCTCGCTCTTGCTCATCCCGCCGCCCATGCGGCCGCCGAGCCAGAATGCGACAGCGAGCAGCAAGAGCCCGCCCAGCGCCATGCCCCAGATCCGTGTCGATCCGCCGTCCATTCCCATCCCCCCGATTTGCGGCAAGCGCGGCGCGGCCATCGGCTTGGCAGCCACCGGTTTTTTGGCGGGCGGCGCGACCAACGGCGACCGGTCGTCGCCTTCCGCCATGGGTGTGGCGATCGCCGCCGGGGCTGTCGTCCGTCCGGCATCGCTTGCAAATAGCGGCAGATCGGGCGCCGACGGGTCTTTGGCGCGCGCCGCAGCCTCCTCGCGCGCGAGCAATTGTTCGAGGCCGGAGGGCGGCGGCGCAAGCTCTTCGCGCGGGCTGGGGCGCAATTTCGTTGCGGCTTCGCCGATGCTGCCGCGCAGGCTTTCGCTTCCGGCCTTGGCAATCTGCCCCACGCCTGCCTTGGTCCGGTCGGCAACCTCGCCCAGCCCGCGCCCGGCGTCGCTCGACAGTTTACGCGCCTTGTCGCCCAGCGCCAGTTTGTCCCACGCTGCGCCGCTGGCCTTGGCGGTCGCGCGCGCGGCCTGCGCCGAACCGCGCCCGATCGCGCGCGCCGCTTGCGCGGTCAGCGCGCCGGTTTTGGCAGTGAGTTCGCGGGCGAGGCGCGGGATTTCCATCGCTTCGACGCGCGCCGGAATGTCGGCCCGGTCGCCGACCCGCATCGTCCAGTCGGCAAAGGCGTCGGCGCCATCGCGCACCGAATGCCAAACCCCGGCGGCACCCGCCTTCATCTGATCCGATGTGACGACCGGTTTGCGCGGGGCTTTTTCTTCGGCGGGGTAGCGTGACAGGTCGATGCCGACCGGCGGGATGTCACGCGGCTTCGCCAATCCCTCGCTCGGCGACGCGGGCGGCAGCGGCGCTGCGTCGGGCGTCGGCGCGGGATCGCGCAGCCATGGCTGGTAATAATCGTCTTTATTGTCCGTCACGTGTTGCCCTTGTGCATCGATCTTGGCGATGCGTCCCCGCATATTGCTGGCGAAACTAGCGCCGTTTACGCTCGCGTTCCACCTCGGCGCGCGCGACCAGTGCAATATCCTGTGCACGGATCCAGTCGGGCGTGTCCTGCGACAGCCCCTGCATCGCCATTTCGGCATTTCGCAGCGCCAGCGCCGCCTGTCCACCCTGTAGCGTGTAACGTTCCGCCGAAGCGAGCGCGGCGCGCGCCTGATCGCCCTTGTTCGCATAAACGATGCCGAGCTGATACCAGGCGAACGGGTTCTGATTGTCGAGCGCGACTGCGGTTTTCAGCACCTCTTCGGCCTCGGCGAAATTGGCCGGATCTTCGGTTGCGATCAAGGCATGGCCCAGCGTCGCGCTGATCAATGGCTGCGAACGTGAAATGGTCACCGCCCTGCGCAGCGCCGGGATCGCTTCTTTAGGGCGCCCCGATTCGAGCAGCACCTGGCCTTCGAGCTCGAGGAAATAGGGGTCGTTCGGATCGGTCTTGAGCAGCGCATCGACTTCCGACAGCGCTTTTTGCGGATAGGCGCTGCGGTGCCAGGCATAGGCGCGGGCATAGCGCGCCGGAATGCTGGTGTTGGTTTCGGGGAATTTGCGCAGCGTCCGGTCGGGGTCGGTCATGAAGCCCGACAGCTTGGCCTTGATGCGCTGAAAGCGTTTTTCGATGGCGGGGTCGGAAGGCTTCGCCCACGCCGGATCGATGACATAGACCTCGCGCAGCGTCTGGATGCGATCGCCCGACATCGGATGGGTGCGGCCATAGGCCTGATCGTCGTCCTGCTTGACCGCGTAGCGGAATTCCAGATTCTGCAACTTCTTGAAAAAGGCCAGGCTGCCGCGGCCGCTGATCCCGGCTTTCGACAGATATTGCGCGCCCGCGGCGTCGGCGGTCGATTCCTGGACGCGGCTGAACGCCAGATATTTGCCCAGCGCCGCCTGCTGCCCCGCCATCATGATCCCCATGCCGGCTTCGCCGCCGCCCGCGGCGATCGCCGCGGCGCCGAGCAGCAGGCTGAGCAGCGAGATGCCGGTCGCGGTCTTGGCGCCTTCGTTGACGCGGATCGCATGGCCGCCGATGACGTGGCCCAGCTCGTGCGCCAGCACCCCTTGCACCTCTTCGGCGGTGTCCGCTGCCTCGATCAGCCCGGCAAAGACATAGACGTCCTGGCTGCCCGCGACGAACGCGTTGATGCTGGGGTCGCCGAGAAGATGGACACGCACCTGTCCGGGTTGCAGCCCCGCGGCGACGAGCAGCGGGTCCATCATGTCCTGAAACAGCGCCTCGGTTTCGGCATCGCGCAGGATCGATTGCGCCATCGCCGGGCGCATCGCGACGGCGAATATCGCGAGCAAAGTCAGCAGGATGCGACACAGCGCGCGCCAAGCGCTCGACCGACTGGCGATTTGCGATGGGGAAGCGATCATCGCCGCCTGTGTTGCGCCGCGCGCCTGAACCTCGAGTGAAGCCATAGGGGCTTTGTGGGGTCCAGTGCGCGTGGAGGCAAGGCGAGACTTATAGGAAAGTCGTCATTGCGAGGAGGCCCGGGCTTGATCCGGGGCGACGCGGCAATCCAGGGCGGCACACGCCAGCCCTGGATTGCTTCGCTTCGCTCGCAATGACGCGGCAGAAAAACATATCGTTCAACCGAACGTGCGCTGCCACCAGCCGCGACGCGGTTCGCCGTCGGGACCGACGCCGTCCGCGTCACCATCCGCAGCAACGGGTTCGGCGTCGCGCGTCGTTGCCGCTTCAGGGGCGGCTTCGGCGGCGACCGCCTTTTTCGCCCGGCTGGCGCGCTTTTTCGGCGCGGGCTTGACGGGTTCGGCTTCTGCTTCGACTTCAACAACGGGCGCTTCCGCAGCTGCTTCGGGCGCTACTTCGACCGCTGCGGCTTCGGCTTCCGCTTCCGCTTCCGCTTCCGCTTCCGCCGCGGCTGCCGCTTTGGTCTTGCGCGGCGCGCGTTTACGCTTCGGCTTTTCCTCGGCAGCAGGCGCCGCTTCGGCAACCGCTTCGATGGCTTCGGCTTCTACCGGCTCAGCAGCTTCGGCATCGACTTCGGCGGCGTCACCATCGACGGCGTCAACCGCGTCGACCTTGGCCTTGCGGCCGCGACCGCCACGGCGACGACGCGGCTTGGCACCAGCTTCGCCGGTTTCGGCGTCGCTCTCGCTCTCGCCCGCGGTTTCGGCCGGTGCGGCATCGTTGTCGTCGGTTGCTTCGCTCTCGGCTTCGGCATCGCTGCCGCCTTCTGCGATTTCGTTGCCGTCTTCGTCGCGGCGACCGCGGCGACCGCGGCGGCGGCGGCGGCGCTTGCGTCCCTCACCATCGCCCCGCGCATCGCCATCCTCGCGGTCGCGCGAACGGGCGGGGCGCTCTTCGGTAGCCTCTTCGGCATCCTCGTCATCCTCGTCCTCGGGGATGTCGTCGTCATCGTCCTCGATCGGCGCGATCGGGGCAAAGCTGCGGCGCTGGGTCGGCGGCGGCCCGGTGACCTCGACCGCCATGCGCGCGCCTTCGGTCTCGCCGTCGGGAAGGATTTCGACGGTGACGCCGTAAAGCTCCTCGATGTCGCGCAGTTCGCGGCGCTTTTCATTGAGCAGATAGAAGGTCGCTTCCTGGCTGGCGCGCAGGGTGATCCGGCTGCCCTTGCCGCGCGCCGCTTCTTCTTCGATCAGGCGCAACGCGCTGAGGCCCGCCGACGACGCGGTGCGGACCAGCCCGGTGCCTTCGCAATGCGGGCAGGGGCGGGTCGAGGCTTCGAGCACCCCGGTACGCAGGCGCTGGCGGCTCATTTCCATCAGGCCAAAGCCCGAAATGCGGCCAACCTGGATGCGCGCGCGATCGTTCTTCAGCGCGTCCTTCATCGCGCGTTCGACCTTGCGGACGTTCGAGCCATGATCCATGTCGATGAAATCGATCACGACCAGCCCGGCCATGTCGCGCAGACGCAGCTGGCGGGCGATTTCGGCCGCCGCTTCCAGATTGGTGCTGACCGCGGTCTGTTCGATATTATGCTCGCGGGTCGACCGGCCCGAGTTGATGTCGATCGACACCAAGGCTTCGGTGGGGTTGATCACCAGATAACCGCCCGATTTCAGCTGGACGACAGGATTGAGCATCCCCGCGAGCTGATCCTCGACCCCATAACGCTGATAGAGCGACACCGGATCGGCATATTGCTTCACGCGCCGCGCGTGGCTGGGCATCAGCAATTTCATGAACTGCTTGGCGGCCTTATAGCCCTCGTCGCCTTCGACGAGCACTTCCTCGATGTCCTTGTGATAAATATCGCGGATCGCGCGCTTGACCAGGTCGCTGTCCGAATGGACCAGCGCCGGGGCGCTCGATTCCAGCGTCTTTTCGCGAATCTCGTCCCACAGGCGGGCGAGATAGTCGAAGTCGCGTTTGATCTCGACCTTGGTGCGCGCCATCCCGGCGGTGCGGACGATGCAGCCCATCGTCGGCGGCAGCGCCAGCTCGTCGATCATCGCCTTCAGTTTGCGGCGATCGGCGCCGTTCGAAATCTTGCGGCTGATCCCGCCGCCGTGCATCGTGTTGGGCATCAACACGCAATAGCGGCCGGCGAGCGACAGATAGGTGGTCAGCGCCGCACCCTTGTTGCCGCGTTCTTCCTTGACGACCTGGACCAGCATCACCTGGCGGCGGCGGATGACGTCCTGAATTTTGTAGCGGCGGCGCAGCGACATGCGGTTTTCGCTATCGTCTTCGTCGCGGCGGCTGCTGCGGCCGCGACCACCGCCCTTGCGACCGTTGCCGCGGCCGCGACCACGACCCTTGCGGTCGCCGCGATCGCCACGCCCTTCGCGGCCTTCTTCGGATTCCTCGCCGCCGTCTTCGCCGTCGCCATTTTCGGCGTCGCCATTGTCGTCGCGATCGTCGCGGTCTTCGCCCTCGTCACCGCCTTCGCGGTCATCGCGATCGTCGTCGCGGTGGTCGCCATTGTCGTCCTCGTCATGATATTCGACGTCGGCAACATCACCTTCCAGTGCGTCGAGGTCTTCCTCGGCGCGCTGCGCTGCGGCGGCGGCATGCTCCGCCTCTTCGCGCAGCAACGCTTCCCGGTCTTCCTTGGGAATCTGGTAATAATCGGGGTGGATTTCGCTGAACGCCAGGAACCCATGGCGATTGCCGCCATATTCGATGAACGCCGCTTGCAGCGACGGTTCGACACGGGTTACTTTGGCCAGATAGATATTGCCCTTGAGCTGCTTGTGCTCGGCGGACTCGAAATCAAACTCCTCGATGCGGTTTCCCTGGGTGACGGCGACCCGGGTTTCTTCCCGGTGCCGCGCGTCGATCAACATGCGCGTGGTCATTAGTTACACTCCAAGCGCGCCGCGGCGCGCCATCAAAAAATCCCGCGACCTTCCTTGCGAAAAAATCGCGGCGGATACGGATGATACGAAAAAAGACGTTATTGCCGCTGCGAGCCTGCGTCCGGTCCTGGACGCGCATGCGGTCTTCGCATCCGGCGACGGCAGCGGCGAAAACGCCCGCGTCGGGATGAAAAGAGGGCATGGCAAGCCTCATGCGGCATCAACCTGTTACATGGGTGAGCGGGCGGGCGGGGCGGGCGTCTGGCGTTCGCCCCGACTGTCCGGTCAACCGGGTGGACTGACGGCAGGTTGCCGATCCCCGCATATCCGGCGCCAAGGCGGCCATGTTCCGCGGATTCGCGGAGCAGGCCTTCCCCTCAAAAGGCCGGACGGCACCGGGAACGACACCGTCAGTGGCGCCGTGCTAGCATCGGCACGGGCCGACGGCAACAGCACCGCCGCAGAAAGATGAGGCGCCGCCGCGCGATGACAACCCCGCATTGGCTCAAATCATGCTGAATCGGCGGTTAACCCTGCCAGTTGACGGGGGTTTGACCGCCAATGGCTAATGGCGGGTTCACGACATTCCACGGCTGGGGGCCTTATGTTTTCGAATAAGCACTGGACCAGCGCGCGCGGGCGGCGGCATAGAAGCGCCATGAACCTGCTGCTCGTCCTGATGGCGATGATGATGGACCCGGCGGCGGCGCTGGCGGGGCCGATCGGCGCGGTCGAAATCGGCGATTCGGACATCACGCTGCGTTTCGATGATCTGGTTGGCGGCGCTTCGACCTTTCTGCTCGCCGGCCCCGACCGGATCGCGCTCGATATTGCGGGCGCGCAACCGGGACGATCGGCACAAGGTGCGGGACTGGTGCGCGCCGTGCGCCAGGGGCAAAAGGATTCGAACACCGCGCGCATCGTGCTCGACCTGGCGCAGCCCGCGGTGGTGACCGGGGCACGCTTTTCCGCCGACGGCCGCAGCCTGACCTTTCAGCTGCGTCCGGTGTCCGCCGACGAATTCGCGCGGGTGTCGCGCGGCCCGCGCACCCAATTGGCGCCGCCCGCCGGGTTTCGCGCCAAGCCCCCCGAAAAACGCTACAGCGTCAGCGTGCCGATCGGCAAGCCGAAGCCCAGCGTCGCGCTGCCGCGGATTGAGGGGCCGAACGACGGTCGCCTCCCGCTGGTCGTAATCGACGCCGGGCACGGCGGCCATGATCCGGGGGCGATCAGCCCGCACAGCGGCAAGCGCGAAAAGGACATCACGCTGGCGTTGGCGCGCGCGATCCGCGACGACCTGCTCGCCTCAGGCCGCGTCCGCGTCGCGCTGACCCGCGGCGACGACCGCTATCTGGTGCTCGAGGAACGCTTTGGCATCGCGCGGCGACTGAAAGCCGATCTGTTCATCTCGGTCCATGCCGACGCGGCTGAAAACCAGGCCGCCCACGGCGCGTCGATCTATACGCTATCGGAAGTCGCCTCCGACCGCGAAGCGGCCCGGCTGGCGGCGCGCGAAAACAAGGCGAATGTCATCAACGGCGTCGATCTGGGCGCGCACAGCGGCGATGTGTCGTCGATCCTGCTTGACCTGACCCAGCGCGAGACGATGAACGTCGCCTCCGACTTTGCGCGCCTGCTTCAACGCGAGGCGGGCGAGGCGGTCAAGTTCCGCACCAACGCGCACCGCTTCGCTTCGTTCGTGGTGCTGAAGGCGCCCGACACCCCTTCGATCCTGTTCGAAACCGGCTTTATTTCGAACAAGGACGACGCCGAATTCCTGGCGTCGACGGCGGGGCAAAAAAAGGTCGCGCGCGGGGTGCGCGACGCGGTGCAAATTCATTTCGCGCGGCAGATCGCGGCGCGCTGAGGCGCTGATCATTCGCCATCACAGGGTTCGCGATGACGTCCGTTTTGGGCGGCGGAGCAGCCAAAATTTTCTTCGTCGCCCTCCCCGACTTGATCCGGCGTCCATCACCGCCAGCATCGCCCTACCGCGAGAGGGTCGAGGGATTCCCGATCATGTCCGGGATGACGATAGACAAAAATCGGCAATCGGTGGTTAGCCGCATTACCGCTGGCATTTGGGGCAATAAAAGGTCGATCGGCCGCTCTGGACGATCCGCGCGATCCTGCCGCCGCATGCGCACTTATCACCCTCGCGGCCATAGACGCGCCAGTCCTTGGCGAAATAGCCGAGTTCGCCGTCGGGCTGCTTGTAATCGCGCAGGGTCGATCCGCCCGCGGCGATCGACGCTTCGAGCACCGCCTTGATCGCCGACACCAGCTCAGTGAGCTTTGCCCGCGATACATCGGCGGCGGCGCGGGTCGGCGCGATGCGCGCCATGTTGAGCGCCTCGCAGACATAGATATTGCCGAGTCCGGCGACGATCGTCTGGTCGAGCAGCATCGCCTTGATCGGAGCTCGCCGTCCCGCCAACACGCGGCCGAGATTGACCGCGTCGAAGGCATCGGACAAGGGTTCGGGCCCCAGCGTTACGAAAGCCGGAAAGCCGGTCAGTGGATCGCCCGCGACCAGATCGACCGACCCGAACCGCCGCGGGTCGTGGAGCATCAGCCGCTGGCCTGCCGCGGTATCGATCAGCAGATGGTCGTGCTTGCCGGGTTCGCCGGCGCCGATCCGCCAGCTGCCCGACATGCCGAGGTGAAAGATCATATGGTCGCCGCGGTCGGTCGCGATGATGCCATATTTGGCGCGCCGCGACAGGCCGGTGACAACCGAGCCGGTCAGCCGCTGCGCCAGATCGACCGGAAACGGACGGCGCAGATCGGGGCGCAGCGTCGATACGCGCACCAGCCGCTGGCCGGTGAGGTGCGGCATCAGGCCGCGGACGGTGGTTTCGACTTCGGGAAGTTCGGGCATATCGCGGATCGGGCTACGCGCCATTTGCTTGCGCTTCAACCCTTGGCTAAAGGCCGGTCAGACTTCGCTTCTCCCCGCAAAGGCGCCCAATCGATGACCACCCCCGATACCGTCAGCTTTGGCTATGAACAGGTTCCCGCGACCGAAAAGACCGCCAAGGTCGGCGAGGTGTTCAGCCGCGTCGCGCGCAAATATGATATCATGAACGATGCGATGTCGGGGGGCATGCACCGCTTGTGGAAAGACCGCTTCGTGCGCCGGGTCAAACCGCGCGCGGGCGAAGCGATCCTCGACATGGCGGGCGGCACCGGCGACATCGCCTTTCGCATGGAGCCGTCGGGCGCGAGCATCACCGTCGCCGACATCAACCCCGACATGCTGGGCGTTGGCGTGGAGCGGGCGGCGGAGCGCGGCATCGATTCGCTGGTGTGGAGCGAACAAAATGCCGAGACCTTGTCGTTCCCCGACCAGTTTTTCGACGCCTATACGATCGCCTTTGGCATCCGCAACGTCACCGACATTCCCGCCGCGCTGGCCGAAGCGCACCGCGTGCTGCGCTATGGCGGGCGCTTTTTCTGCCTGGAATTTTCGACCAACGAATGGCCCGGTTTCGCGCAGGCCTATGACGCCTATTCGCATCATCTGGTGCCCAAGCTCGGCAAGCTGATCGCGCAGGATGAGGATAGCTATCGTTACCTGATCGAATCGATCCGCCGTTTCCCGCCGATGCCCGAATTTGCGCGGATGATCGGCGCCGCGGGCTTCGCGTCGGTCAAGGTCGAACCGATAATGGGCGGGCTGGTCGCTATCCACAGCGGGTGGAAGGCTTGACCCGTCCCGTCACCCATATCCTGCGCCTGCTGAAATGGGGCCGCATTCTGGCGCGCCACGGGGCGCTGCGCGGCATCGAGACAGCGCCGCAGACCCCGCCGGGGGTCAAGCGCCTGTGCCGCATCGCGCGGTTCGGAACGGTTCAGCCGAAAATCCCCGACTATGCCGCGGCCTTCCAGGCGATCGGCCCCGCGGCCGTCAAACTGGGCCAGACCCTTGCGACCCGCCCCGACCTGGTTGGCGAAGAAGCTGCGCGCAACCTGCTGAGCTTGCAGGACGCGTTGGCACCGGTCGCGTTCGAGCGCATCCGGCAGGAAATCGAGGCGGCGTTCGAGGTGCCGCTGGAAAGCCTCTACTGCCAGTTCGATCCCGAACCCGTCGGATCGGCCTCGATCGCGCAGGTTCACCGCGCGGTGACGACCGAGGGCCGTCCCGTCGCGGTCAAGATCCGCCGCCCCGGCATCGATAAGCAGTTCGCGCGCGACATCGACACCTATGAATGGGCGGCGGCGCATCTCGAAGCGCTCGGCGGCGAAGCGACGCGGCTGCGCCCGCGCCAGGTCATCGCCAATTTCCGTCGCTGGACGCTGCGCGAGCTCGACCTGCGCCGCGAAGCCGCGTCGGCGTCCGAGCTGGCCGATGCGATGGTCGGCGTGCCGACCTATGAAGTCCCGGCGATCGACTGGGACCGTACGACCAGCAAGGTGATGACCCTCGACTGGATCGATGGTATCAAGATTTCGCGCCGCGACGACCTGATTGCCGCGGGACACGACATGGAAGCGCTGGCGGGCAATCTCGTCCACGCTTTTCTGCGTCAGGCGATCGCCGAGGGGTTTTTCCACGCCGACATGCATCAGGGCAATTTGTTCGTGAAGGCCGACGGCACGATCGCCGCGGTGGACTTTGGCATCATGGGGCGGATCAACCGGCAGGCGCGCTATTGGCTCGCCGAAATCCTCTATGGGCTGACCACCGGCAATTACCGCCGCGTCGCTGAGATTCATTTCGAGGCGCAATACGTCCCCGATTATCATAATGTCGAAGAATTTGCGACGGCGCTGCGCGCGGTCGGCGAGCCGATGCGCGGCAAACCGGTGAGCGAGCTGTCGGTTGGCCAGATGCTCGACGGCCTGTTCGCAATCACCCGCGATTTCGACATGCAAACACAGCCGCACCTGCTGCTGCTGCAAAAAACGATGGTGATGGTCGAGGGCGTCGCGACGATGCTCAATCCGAAGATCAACATGTGGGACGTGTCGGGACCGTTCGTGAAGGAATGGATCCGCGACGAACTCGGCCCCGAAGCCGCGCTTGCCGACGGGATCCGCGAACAGGGCAAGACGCTGGCGCTGATCCCCGACATCATCCGCCGCCTTGACGCGCAATTGCCAAAGAAGGGCGCCGCGCCACCCGCCCCGCCGCTGCCCGAGATCCCTCTGATGTGGGACAAGGGCGAGAAACGGCGCTGGTGGCGTTATGCGCTGACGGCGGTTGTGGGTGCGGCGGCTGGCGCAGCGGCGCTCAACTGGCTGGGTTGAATCGATCCACCTATGCGCATATCTTATGCGCAAGGAGAATGGCGATGAACCGTCCCGCTCGATTCGAAGGCCCCAAGAAGGCGACTAATGTGTCGCTGAGCGCCGACCTTGTCGATGAGGCCAAGCAGCTCGGCATCAACGTTAGCGAGGCCTGCCAGACGGGGCTTGCCGCCGAAGTCAAAAAGGCCCGCGAGGCAGCGTGGAAAGAAGAAAATCGCGCCGCCATCGAAAGCTGGAACGACTATATCCGCAAGAACGGCCTTCCGCTTGCCAAGTACCGGCAATTCTGATGGCGCAATTTGACGTGCATGAAAGTCGGCTGGGCGACGAACTGCTGCTCGATTGCCAGAGCGACCTGCTCGACCATTTTGGTACGCGGTTTGTTGTTCCCCTGTTATCGGCGCAAACCGCCAGAACGCTTCCACGGCTGCACCCTATGTTCTCGATCGACGGCGAGCAGCATATTCTTGCGACGCAACTCGCATCGGCAGTCGGCGTTGAGGAGCTAGGCCGCAAGGTCGGCTCGCTTGCCGACCAGCGCTACGACATATTGAACGCACTCGACGTGCTGCTGACGGGGGTTTGACGATGATCAAGCCCCGCATCCTGCTCATCATCGGCGGCGGCATCGCCGCGTACAAGAGCATCGAACTTGTCCGCCTGCTCCGCAAATCGGGCTATGTCGTGCGCTGTGTCATCACCCGCGCCGGTGAGCAGTTTGTGACGCCGCTGACGCTCGCGGCGCTGAGCGAGAACAAGGTTTACACCAATCTCTTCGACCTGAAGGACGAGGTCGAGATGGGGCATATCCAGCTGTCGCGCGAGGCTGATCTGGTTGTCGTCGCCCCAGCGACCGCCGACCTGCTGGCGAAGATGGCGGCGGGCATTGCCGACGATCTCGCGACCACCCTGCTGCTCGCGACCGACAAGCCGGTGCTGGCCGCGCCCGCGATGAATGTCCGCATGTGGCTGCACCCGGCGACGCAGCGCAATGTCGCGACGTTGCGCGGCGACGGCGTGACCGTGATGGCGCCCGACGAGGGCGAGATGGCGTGCGGTGAGTTTGGGCCGGGGCGGCTGCCTGAACCCGCTGCGATTTTCGCGGCGATAGAAATCGCTCTTAAGACCGTTCGTGCTGAGCTTGTCGAAGCACCGTCCTTCACGCCCGCCGAAGAAAAGAACAGCCATTCGACAAGCTCAGGACAAACGGTTTTGGGTGGCAGCCTTGCATCGCAACCCGACTTCGCGCCCGCAAATCACCGCCCGCTCTTTGGTCGCCGCATCCTGATCACCGCAGGCCCGACGCACGAGCCGATCGATCCGGTACGCTACATCGCCAACCGGTCGAGCGGCAAACAGGGTTTTGCGATCGCCGAGGCCGCTGCTGCGGCTGGGGCCGAGGTGCTGCTGATCGCCGGTCCCGTTGAGTTGCCGACCCCGCCCGGGGTGATCCGTGTCGATGTCGAAACCGCGGTCGAGATGGCGGCCGAGGTCGAGAAAGGCCTGCCCGTCGATACCGCAATCATGGTCGCCGCGGTCGCCGACTGGCGCGCCGCCGACACCGCGCCGCAAAAGATCAAAAAAGACGGCAGCGGCCAAGTTCCACCGCTCGCGCTGACCGAAAATCCCGATATTCTGGCAAGTGTCGCCAAAAGCCCGCAGCGCCCTGCCCTGCTGGTCGGCTTTGCCGCCGAAACCAACGATGTCATCGCCCACGCCCAGGCCAAGCTGACACGCAAGGGATGCGACTGGATCGTCGCCAACGACGTCGCCGCCGACCCGATGGGCGGCGAGAGCAACCGGGTGCATATCGTTAGCAAAACCGGGATAGACAGCTGGGACCGACTGCCAAAGGCGGCCGTCGCCCGCAAATTGATGGAAAAGATCGCCGATGAGCTCGATGCGCGTAGCCCCCGCTAGCCCGATTGAAATCCGTATTCAGCGGCTGCCCAACGGCGGCGGCCTGCCCCTGCCCGCCTATGCCAGCGATGGCGCCGCGGGGATGGACGTCGTTGCCGCCGAATCGCTGACGATCCGGCCCGGCACCCGCCACGCGGTCGCGACGGGGTTCGCGATGGCGATCCCGTCCGGCTATGAGGTGCAGGTGCGACCGCGATCGGGCCTCGCACTCAAACATGGCATCACCTGCCTCAACACGCCGGGGACGATCGACAGCGACTATCGCGGCGAAGTGAAGGTCATCCTGGCCAATCTGGGCGAGGATAATTTCGACATCAAGCGCGGTGACCGCATCGCCCAGTTGGTCCCGGCACCGGTGCAGCGCGCCAGTTTTGCCGAGGTGACGACGCTCGACGAAACGGAACGCGGCGCGGGCGGGTTCGGATCGACCGGGGTCGAGAGCGAACCTGTTGATGAAACCGCCGACGCCGAAGGGCTGGCATCGCTGTCGGGGATCAAGACCCGACGTTTGAGCGAGTAATTGCTGACCGACGCCGAACTCGACCGCTACGCGCGCCAGATCATCCTGCCGGCGTTCGGTGGCGCCGGGCAGGCGAAGCTGAAGGCCGCGCATGTTGTCCTCGTTGGCGCGGGGGGCATCGGGTGTCCGGCGATCACTTATCTGGCGGCGGCGGGAGTCGGCCGGCTGACGATTATCGATCATGACGTCGTCGAATTGTCGAATCTGCAAAGGCAACCGCTGTTCACCGATGCCGACATCGGGGCGTCGAAAGCCTCGGTCGCGGCAGATGCGGCGCGGCGGATCAACCCGCATGTCGAGGCAGTCGCGGTCGTCCAGCGACTGGACAGAGGCAATGCCAGAGCGCTGCTCGGTGACGCGAGCCTGATCCTCGACGGCTGCGACAATTTTGTTACCCGGCTCGCGGTCAACCGCGCTGCCGCCGCCTTGCAGACCCCGCTGCTTAGCGCCGCCATCGGCGCGTTCGAGGGGCAGGTGGCGCTGTACGAGGGCTGGCGCCCAAGCAGTCCATGCTACGCCTGCCTCGTCGGCGACGATCCCGACCAAGAGGGACTAAACTGCGCCGAAACCGGCGTCATGGGTGCCCTTGCCGGGATGATCGGGACGATGGCGGCGCTCGAAGCGGTGCGCGCGCTGACCGGCTGGGGTCCAGCCCTGACCGGGCGGCTGGCGATCATCGATATGCTCGACCGGCGCTGGCGGGAGGTCGCGATCGCCAAGGATCCGGAGTGTCCGATATGCCGGGGTTGAACATCATCGTCGCTTCGGCCGATGGCGAACGTTTCTACGCCGCGCTCGAGACGGCGGCCGCAGCGGCGGCGCTCGGGCGGTCGGCACGGATATTCCTGCAAGGACCAGCGGTGGCAATGCTGCGCACGCCCATCGCTTTTGCGGGCGATGAGAACCGGCGCGCGGCGGGGCAGCCTGAATTGGTGTCGCTGATCGCCGAGGCGATGGCGATGGATGTGCGGTTAGTCGTCTGTCAGTCGGGCATGGCACTGGTCGGCATGACGGCGAGCGAGTTGGTGCCGCAGGTACGCACCGGCGGGCTGGTGAGCTTTATGGCCGAGATCGGCGATAGCGACCGGTTGGTGGTGTATTAACAAGCGTCGCCCCCGCGAAGGCGGGGGCCGCTAGCGGTCTTTCCTGTCCAAGCCGCGTAAAACGATAGCGGCCCCCGCCTTCGCGGGGGCGACGACTATTTCACGGATTATCACACACCGTAATCGCGTCCGGATCGGGCCGCTTCCCGTCGGGCACGAACCGCGCGAGATACCCCCCGGCATGCTGTTTGTCGTCATAGGACACCAGCTTGTATCCCACCGCCTGAAACTCGCAGACGAGCAGGCGGAACGGCGTGCCATGGTCGGCAATCGCGCGATCGCCATCGACCACGATCACCTGCCCGCCCGCGCGTAGCGCCGGGCGCAGCCGCCACAGAAAGGCATAAGGCTCACCGATCTCATGATACATATGGACCATGAACACGCGGTCGAAACTGGCGGCCGGCAGCCGCGGATCATCGACGGCGCCGAGTTTGAGCGACACATTGTCGAGCCGTTCGCGCGCCACCCGGTCGGCCAGCCGCTCGATCACCTCGGGGATGATGTCCTGCGCCAGCACCCGCCCGCCAGCACCCACCCGCTGCGCCAGGCGCACGGTGTAGTAGCCGTCGCCCGCGCCGATGTCGGCGATTGTCATGCCGGGGCGGACATCCGCCGAGTCCATGACGTCTTCGGCCTCGTTGACGCGGTCGCGCGCTTCTTCGGTCGACCATTTGGTCGAAACGGTCGGCGCCACCGGGCGATCGGCGGGAGGAAATTCGCGCGCGGTTGCCGCGCGGTCGCCGCTGTCATCCCAGGGCGCGTCGCAGCCGCCGAGAAGCGGCATCAACGCGAGCAGGGCGGCGGCGGATCGCGTCATCAATCGATGTCCTCGACCTCGACCTTTTCGCCCGTCACCTTCTGCGACAGCGCCGCAGCCATGAACGGGTCCAGCGCGCCGTCGAGCACGTCGCCGGGTGCGGTCGAGGTCACGCCGGTGCGCAGGTCCTTCACCAGCTGATAGGGCTGGAGGACATAGGAACGGATCTGGTGGCCCCAGCCGATCTCGGTCTTTGCCTGATATTCGCCCGACGCCGCGGCTTCGCGTTTTTGCAGTTCGGCTTCGTACATCCGCGCTTTGAGCATCCCCATCGCGGTCGCGCGGTTCTTGTGCTGCGATCGGTCGTTCTGGCTGGCGACGACGATGCCGGTCGGGATGTGCGTGATACGCACTGCCGAATCGGTGGTGTTGACGTGCTGGCCGCCCGCGCCCGAGGCGCGGTAGGTGTCGATCTTGAGGTCGCCTTCGTTGATCTCGATGTCGATATTATCATCGATCACCGGATAGACCCAGACCGACGAGAAGCTGGTGTGGCGCCGCGCCGAGCTGTCGTAGGGCGAAATGCGGACCAGGCGGTGGACCCCGCTTTCGGTCTTCGAATAGCCATAGGCATTCTCGCCCTTGACCAGCATCGTTGCCGATTTGATGCCCGCCTGCTCGCCCGCCTGATATTCGACCAGCTCGACCTTGAACCCGCGCTTTTCGGCCCAGCGGCCGTACATGCGCTGGAGCATTTCGGCCCAGTCCTGGCTTTCGGTGCCGCCCGCGCCCGCATGAACTTCGATATAGGCGTCGTTGGCGTCGGCCTCGCCCGCGAGAAGCGCCCGGATCTTGTCCTCTTCGGCGCGCGCCGCAAGCGTTGCCAGCGAGGCCACAGCCTCATCGACCATCGCCTCATCGCCTTCCATTTCGGCGAGTTCGATCAGTTCGGCGGTGTCGGCGCATTCGGTTTCGATAGCGCGCGTCGCGGTGATCGCGGCGTCGAGCCGCTGCCGCTCGCGCATGACTTCCTGCGCCGCCTTGGGGCTGTCCCACAAAGTCGGATCCTCGACCTTGGCATTCAGCTCGTCGAGCCGCCGCACGGCGCGATCCCAGTCGAGAAAACGCCGCAGCAGCGCCAGCGCGGCGCCAATCTTGTCGATATGATCCTGCGCTTCGGCGCGCATGTCCTTGCTCCTGAAACTAGTGAAAACCGGCCATAGAGACCGGCGTGATTTCTAACAAGGCCGCATCCCCTTGCTCCGTTTGCCCTGAGGAGCCATTGAGCTTGTCGAAATGGCGTCTCGAAGGATCGCGGCGTTGCAATCCTTCGAGACGGGTCCCTTCGACTGCCTTGCAGGCGCTCAGGACAGGCTTCGACAGGCTCAGCCCCTCCTCAGGACGAACGGTCTATGAGTTCGACCTACGGGTCAGATGATGCCGCCGCGGTCGTCGAGGAAGTCGTTGTCGCTGCGCCCCGCCGGGCCTTGCCGCACCGGCGCGTCCTGCCGCCGGGGGGTCTTCACCGGCTGGATTTCCTCTTCGCGGATCGTCCGGCGCGGTTCGCTTTCGGGCTTGAACGCTTCCCAGATGATCGATGCTTTCGGATCGGTCCCCGGCCAGCTGCCATAGACGCGGCGGCCCGACCGGCGGTCGATGCGGACCATCCGCACGCCTTTGGGCGCCGCGAATGGAATCGGCTGGCGATCGGCGAGCGCCGCGAGCGCAAAATCCTTGAAGATCGGCGCGGCATAGCTGCCGCCCTGGGCATAGCCGCCCATGCTGCGCGGCTGATCGAAACCGATATACATGCCCGCGATCACGTCGGGGGTGCCGCCGACGAACCACACGTCGTTCGGCCCCGTGGTCGTGCCGGTCTTGCCGAACAGTGGCACATTCAGGTCGCGCAGCCGCACCGCGGTGCCGCGCTGGACGACGCCCTCGAGCATATGGACGACCTGATAGGCGGTCATCGGGTCCATCAGCTGCTTGCCCGATTTGGCAAAGCGCGGCATCGGGCGCCCGTCCCAATCCTTTTTGTTGCAACCGTCGCACGGCTTCCAGCTTTTCGGAAAAATCACTTTGCCGCGGCGGTCCTGAGCGTAGTCGATCACGCGCGGGGTCAGCGCGCGGCCATGGTTGGCGAGCATCGCATAGGCGTTGGTGATCTTTTCGACCGTCGTCGATCCGGCGCCGAGCGCGGTCGACAGATAAGGCTCATGCTTGCCGATGCCCATCGCCTGGATGGTTTCGACGATCGGCTCCATGCCGATCTGGCTGGCGGTCTTGACCGTCATCAGGTTGCGCGACTGTTCGAGCCCCCAGCGCATCGTATGTTCGCCGCTGCCCCCCGAATTGCCGAAGTTGCGGAAGCATTTATTGCCGAGCGCCGCGCCCTGATAGACGCAAAACGGCCCGTCGACGATCATCGTCGCCGGGGTCATACCATTGTCGAGCGCGGCGGCATAAACGAACGGCTTGATCGTCGATCCCGGCTGGCGCTGCGCCTGCGTCGCGCGGTTGAACGGCGACAAGCGGACGTCGAAGCCGCCCTGCATCGCATAGATACGGCCCGAATGCGGACTTTCGACGACCATGCCACCCGACACTTCGGGAATGTTGCGGAGGGCGTAGCTGTTACCGCCGGTCGATTTGACCACGATCAGGTCGCCGGGGCGCATTGCCGAAAACGCATTGCCGCCGGTCTTGCGATAGCCGAGCGTCGCGGCGCCGGCGGGCAGCGTCCCGGTATCGCCGTTGGCAAAACCGATTTGGACCGCACCCGCTGATTTCGATAGCACGGCCGCCACGCGCCAATTGTCGTAATCGATGCCGATGAAACTTGACGCCAGGCGGCTCTGCCACTGGTCGTCAGCCTCGATCGTCGCGATCGGTCCCGACCAGCCCTTACCCGCGTCATAGCGCTGGAGCCCCTTGCGCAGCGCCATCGTCGCGCCGGTCTGCATCTTGCCGTCGTAAGGCGTGCGGACCCACAGCCCGCCCGCATAGACACTGAGCGGGCCATCGTCGGCGGTTTCGCCGAACTGTGCGATCAACTGGCGCCGCACCTCTTCCATATAATAGCCGCCGACCTGCGCGATCGCGGTATTGCCGCTGTTCGTAAGGCCGAGCGGCATGGCGCGCGCAGCGTCGCGCTGCGCCGCGGTGATCCAGCCATTGTCCTCCATCGACCCGAGCACAAAATTGCGCCGCGCCAGCGCCTCGGCTTCGTTGCGCGTCCGGCCATATTTTTCGGGCGCCTTGGGCAGGATTGCGAGGAACGCCATTTCGTGGAGCTGGAGCTGATCGACATCCTTGTCGAAATAGGCGCGACTCGCTGCCTGCACCCCGAAGGCGCGGCGACCGAGCGGGATTTCATTGAGATACAGCTCGAGAATCTGTTCCTTGGTCAGCGCATCCTCGATCCGCATCGCCAGGATCGCCTCGCGCACCTTGCGGCGATAGCTCAGCTCATTGGTCAGCAGCAGGTTCTTGGCGACCTGCTGGGTGATCGTCGATGCACCGATCGGGCGGCCGCTGTTGGTCAAATTGGTGACGATCGCCGACGCGATGCCCGGATAATCGATGCCGCCGTGGCTGAAAAAGGTCTTGTCCTCCGCCGCGAGGAACGAGCGCACCAGCAGCTGCGGATATTCGCTATAATCCAGCTGGACGCGGCGTTCGCGCGCATAGCTGTGCACCGGCTTGCCCTCGCCGTCGCGGACCATCGTCGGCAGTGGCGGTTCGTAATCGCGTAGCTGGTCGACCGACGGCAAATCGCGCGCGAAAACAACCCAGATCAGCGCGAGAAACAGAACGCCTGCGAGCGCGAGATAGCCGAGCCAGCGGAACCAACGCCGCGTCCACATGCCGCGCAGCCAGGCGATGACGGCATTGCTGTCGCGGCGCAGGCGCAGGCGGAAATCGGGCGGGCTGTCGGCGGCCATATGCCCCCGCCTCTAAAGCGTGGATCGCCGAAAGGGAAGCGTGCTTGCGGCAAGGCGCCATTCTACTCCCCTCCCACTTGCGGGAGGGGTCGGGGGAGGGCTTGTTTCCACAGGATCGGTGGACACGCCCTCCCCTAACCCCTCCCGCCCGCGGGAGGGGGACTGGTCAGTTCGAGCAATGACGCGCGCAACATCGCTGCGACATCGGTCAGCACAACAGCCCCCGAAACCCGATCTTCCTCGTACAGCATCTCGTCGGCGGCAAAGCCGAGTTCGACCGCAAGCCGCAACCGCGACCACAGTGGCCGGCGGTCGGGTGCAGCAAGATGCTGCGCGCAAGCGTCAGCCAAGCGATCGGTCACATGACGATGCGATGCAAGCCGGACATGGACCAGCCGCGGCGACGCGTGGAGCGCGCGCAAGATCCACACTGCGCCGGGCTCGGCGCGCGTCACCGCGGCGTTTTCCGCGAGGAGATCGCCGATATGGTCGGCCATCGCCGCAATCCCGCCAGAGGCATGCCGCGCCAGCCAGCCCTCCAGCACATCGTTCTGCCGGTCCATCAACCGCCGCCCCAGCGCTTCCAGCACCGCATATTTGTCGCCGAAATAGCGGTAGAGCGCGGGCGGCGTCAGCCCGGCGCGCGCCGCGATCATATTGGTCGAGATCCGCTCGATCCCGACCTCGGTCAGCAGCGTGCCCGCGACATCAAGCAACCGTTCGCGGGTCAGATGCGCGCGATCCTGTTGCGGCGGACGCTTGATGGCAGGTGCGCGGTCCGCCGCGATCATCGCGCCCGCCCGCGCGCACTGACTGGCCAGATATCAACCAGCGTCTCGCCCGCGACGACGTGATAGCTGTCGTAGAGGTTCACTGTCGGGTCGCAGTGCGGCACGGTCAGGCTGACCGGGGCGCCGGGGGCCAGCAGCGCGCCGATGCCGGGGGCGATCAGCGCCGCATGTTCGTCGCCCATGAAGGCGAAAAACGCAGCCTCGGGCGCGCCGCGCTGGACCACCGCGATGCCGCCATCGGTCGAGAGCGATTTATACCCGGCATCGATGGTGACGAGGCCGCTGTGGTTGGCGCTGACCACGCGCGCATCGACCGACAGCGACACTTCGAACGGCGGTTCGCCGTCCTCGCCCGTCAGGTCGCAGTCGAGATATTGCTTGTCCATGAAGACATAGCTGCCCGCCTGCAATTCCGTGAAGACGCCCAGGTCAAGGTCGATGCGGTGAGTGCCGGTGCCCGATCCGGTAACGATGCCCGGCGCAAAGCCAGCGTCGGCCAGCGCCGCGATGACGCTTTGCAGATAGGCGGTACGCTCGACGATCGCAGCGCGGCGGTCGGCATAGTGTTCAATATGCTGCTGCGATCCGCAGTAGAATTGCACCCCGCGATATTCGAGATTCGGCGCGGCGGCGATGGTCGTGGCCAGCGCCACCGCCGCCTCCGACGAGGCGACGCCGGTGCGCGCGATGCCGGGGTCGATGTCGATGACCACGTCGAGCCGCGCGTCGGCGGCCGCCAGAGCCGCATCGATGCGCCCCGCGACGTCGGGATGATCGACGACGGCCATCAGGCCGTCGGCGCGGGCCGCCAGCGCGGCGAGCCGCTCGATCGCGCGCGGCGCCGCGACCGGCGAGGTAATGAGGATGCCCGTCACGCCCCCCTCGCTCAGCGCCTCGGCCTCGCCAATCTTGGCGCAGCACACCCCAACGGCGCCCGCGCCGATCTGACGCTTGGCGATGTCGACGCTCTTGTGCGTCTTGGCATGTGGCCGCAGCGCCACGCCTTGGCTGGCCGCCAACGCAGCCATCGCTGTGATATTGCGATCAAGCGCCTCGACGTCGAGCACCAGCACCGGAGTATTGAGGTCGGCGCGCGACCCTTGCTGGCCGATCAGATGCGCGTGGAGGTCGCGGTCGGTGGTCATGCGAACAGGCTTTCGAGATGCGGGTTGAGGAATTTGCCGTCAGGGTCGGCGGCGCGGCGGACGGCATTGTAGCGCCCCGCCATCGGATAGAGCGCCGCGACATCGGCGCGGGTCAGCGTGTGGCGTTTCGCCCAATGCGGCCGCCCGCCATGGCCGCGGAAGATCGTCTCGGCCGCGGCGAACAGGTTTCGCCACGGCATTTTGGCATATTGGTGCATCGAAATCGCCGCGACGGGTCCGGCGTTCATCGGGCTCATCCAGATGTCGTCGGCAGCGACGGTGCGAAACTCGAACGGAAAAGTCACGGGCAGGCGTTTCCGACGGATCCAGCCGACAACCTCGGCAAGCGTGTCGAGCCCGACCGCGCGCGGCATTTCATATTCCATTTCCTCGAATCGCAGATTGCGGTCGGACGGAAAGACCAGATGCGCCGGACCGCGGCGGCGTCCTGAAATGCCGCTTCTCATCATCAGCCGCTGGAGTGTCGGGGTGAGGAAGGGCAGGCGCGCCGAAATGTTCAGAATGCGGCGAAAACTCGCCTCCTCCATATCGGTCGTGGTCGGCGGCGGGTCGCACGGATCGCACGGGTCGAGCGTTTTCAGGATCACATCGTCGCTGTGCGGAAAGAACCAGAATTCGACGTGGCGGTGCTGACGGACGAGGTCGTCATAGCTTTCGCGGACTTCGGCCCAGCGGCGCTTTTCGATCCGTTCGGAGAGGTAAAAGGCCGGGACGACCGCGACCTCGATCTCGGTCGCGACCCCGAACAGCCCAAGCGACAGCCGCTGCGCCTGATAGAGGTCGGGGTTGGTGACGGCGTCGCACCAATGCGCCTCGCCATCGGCGCCGATCAGCCGGAAGCCGCGCGCAAAGGTCGCGAGCGAGCCGAGATCGGCGCCGGTGCCGTGCGTCCCGGTCGCCATCGCCCCGGCGAGCGACTGCGGATTGACGTCGCCCTGATTGGCCAGCGCCAATCCTTCGTCCCACAGCGCCGCGGTCAGTCGGCGGATACTCCACCCCGCCGGAATGTGCGCGGTCCGGCGATCGGCGGCGCTGTGCATCTCGCCCGCCAGATCGTCGAGGCTGACAATCAGCTCGTCCGATTCGCACAGCGGCATGAAACTGTGCCCGGCGCCGATAACGCGCAGCTTGCGCGCACTGCGGATGAGCGCGGCGAGTTCGTCCTCGCTATGCGGGCGGGCGATTTGCGCCGCCGCGGTGACGCTGCCCGACCAGTTGCTCCAGCTCATGCCTCTCTCCCGCCGCCCGCGCGACGACGCTGGTCGGCGGCAAAAAGTTAGTCAAGACTATATTTAGGTGTTGGCGTGGCTGCTTTCGACCGATAGCGGACATAAACTTTCGTCATCCCGGGCTTGATCCGGGATCCCTGCGCCCTCTCAAGATTGCCGCGGCGCAAGGGGTCATGGACCCCGGATCAAGTCCGGGGTGACGAGGGTGGGGAACGTCCGCTCCCCACCCCAAAGCCGACATTTGTGAAAAAGAAGCGGGTCAACCGGCCTGCCACCCCTTCGGCGGCGCCGTCTTTGGTTTGAACCGGCACAGATCGACCACCGGGCAACGCCAGCATTCCGGCGTGCGTGCCTTGCAGATGTAGCGGCCGTGAAGGATCAGCCAATGGTGCGCGCCGACGCGGAACGGGCCGGGGGTGCCTTTCTCCAGCGCCTTTTCGACCGCCAGCACGGTCTTGCCGGGCGCTAGGCCGGTGCGATTGCCGACGCGAAAAATATGGGTGTCGACGGCAAAGGTTTCCGCCCCAAAGGCGCAGTTCATCACGACATTGGCGGTCTTGCGCCCGACCCCCGGCAATTCGACCAGCGTGTCGCGGTCGGCGGGGATTTCGCCGCCAAAATCGCGGACGAGGATTTCGGAGAGCGCGATGACGTTTTTCGCCTTGCCATTGAACAGCCCGATCGTCTTGATATGATCCTTCAGGCCATCTTCGCCCAGATCGATCATCTGCTGCGGCGTCGTCACGTCCGCGAACAATCGCCGCGTCGCCTTGTTCACCCCGACGTCGGTCGCCTGCGCCGACAGCACCACCGCCACGAGCAATTGATAGGTGTTGCCATAGGCCAGTTCGGTTTCGGGCGCCGGGTTCAGTTCGGCAAGGCGGCGGTAGAATTCGAAAATATCGGCCTTTTTCACCGGTCGGGCAGCCCCAGCACCTGCGGCATTATGTAGCGCCCCGGCTGTTGCCCGGTCAGCCACAGCGCGGCGCGCACCGCGCCGCGGGCAAAGATCATGCGGTTTTCGGCGCGGTGCGACAAAGTGATCATTTCCTCCGGCCCGGCAAAGATCACGTCATGATCCCCCGCGACGGTGCCGCCGCGCAGGCTGGCAAAGCCTATGTTACCGCGCCCGCGCGCGCCGGTGACCCCATCGCGGCCGCGCTCGGAAGCCGCGGCAAGGTCGATCCCGCGTCCGTCGGCGGCCGCCTGCCCTAGCAGCAGCGCGGTGCCGCTGGGCGCATCGACCTTCATCCGGTGATGCATTTCGACGATTTCGATGTCATATTCGGGATCGAGCCGCGCCGCCGCCTCGCGCACCAGATGTGCGAGCAACGTGACGCCGAGCGAGGTGTTGCCGGTCTGGAGCACCGCGATGTCGGCGGCGGCATCGTCGATCAGATAATGATGGCGTTCCTCCAGTCCAGTCGTGCCGATGACGACCGGCTTCTTCGACGCGATGCAGGCGTCCAGCGTCGCTTCGAGCGCCGCGGGCGACGAGAAATCGACGAGGACGTCGGCTTCACTAGCCAGTTCCAGGACGTCGCCGCCCTTGTCGATTCCGCAGCGCTGCTGCCCCGCTTCCGCAATCGCCGCGGCGAGCGCGACGCCCATCCGGCCTTCTCTGCCGATAATGCCGATGCTGGTCATGACCCCTGATCCCCGTTTGCCCTGAGCTTGTCGAAGGGCCGTACTTGTTCCAAACCGCCATAAGAGGAAGGACAGTCCTTCGACAAGCTCAGGACGAACGGAGTTAGTGTGCCCCCTATCAAGAACATCGTCATCCTGACCGGCGCGGGCGTATCCGCCGAAAGCGGCATCGACACGTTTCGCGACGGCGGCGGATTGTGGGAACAGCACCGCGTCGAAGATGTCGCGACCCCCGAGGCATTCGCGCGCGACCCCGATCTGGTGCTGCGATTCTATGACATGCGGCGCGAGGCAATCCAGACCAAGGTGCCGAACGCCGCGCATGACGCGCTGGCGCGGCTCGATGCCGCATGGCCGGGCGAATTGCTGATCGTGACGCAAAATGTCGACGATCTGCACGAGCGCGCCGGGGCAAGACGGCTGATCCATATGCATGGCGAGCATCTGAACGCATGGTGCACCGCGTGCGACGCGCGGAGCCCATGGACCGGAACGCTGCTCGATCGCCCCGCCTGTCTGGCGTGCGGCGCGGCGGGAACGCTGCGCCCCGACATCGTGTGGTTCGGCGAAATGCCGTACCGGATGGACGAGATCTACTACGCGCTGAATCGTGCCGACCTGTTCGTATCGATCGGGACGTCGGGCGCGGTGTATCCGGCGGCGGGGTTTGTGCGCGAGGCGCGGCAGGCGGGGGCGCGGACGCTGGAACTGAATATGGAGCCAAGCCAAGGCAGCCATTGGTTCGCCGAGGCACGGCATGGGCCAGCGGGAGTGCTGGTGCCGGAATGGGTGGAGGAGGTTTTGGGGAATTAGCTGCGACAGGTAACGAGGGTTGCGGTCGCTGCCCCCCTGTCGTCACCCCGGACTTGATCCGGGGTCCATGACTTCAGCGCCGCCGTGGATCCCGGATCAAGTCCGGGATGACGAAGATGGCAAACGTCCGCTTCCCACCCAAACGCAGACCTTCGTATTCACCGCCGCGCGGCGAAGAAATCCCGCAGCAGCGCCGCCGCCTCCCCTGCCCCGATCCCGTCATACACTTCAGGCCGGTGATGCACCGTCGGCTGGGCAAAAACGCGCGGGCCGTGGACGACCGCGCCGCCTTTCGAATCGTCAGCGCCATAATAAAGACGGGCGATGCGGGCATGGGCGATCGCGCCCGCGCACATCGCACAGGGTTCGAGGGTGACGTACAGATCGCAGCCGTCGAGCCGTTCGTTGCCGAGCGCCCGCGCGGCGGCGCGAATCGCGACGATTTCGGCGTGCGCAGTGGGATCGTGCGATTCGCGGGGGCGATTATGACCCTCGCCGATAATCGTCCCGTCCTTGACGACAACCGCGCCGACCGGCACTTCGCCCGCATCGGCTGCGGCTTTCGCGAGGTTCAGCGCCGCGCGCATCGGTTCGGGGAGCGGAAATTGCGGCATCGCTTTTCCCGCTAGTCGCTTGACGAATCTGCGGCAAGCCGATAAGCGCGCGCCTTTCCCGGCTCACTCCGGTCCTGCCTTCCCCGATTTCACGGGAAGCGCCCGGACGCCGAACCGAAATTTTTGTACGAGGACAAACAGCATGTCGCGCATCTGCGAACTGACCGGCAAGGGTCGCATGGTAGGCAACAATGTCAGCCACGCCAACAACAAGACCAAGCGCACTTTCCTGCCCAACCTGCAGAATGTGACGTTGCTGTCGGACGCGCTGGGCAAGGGCGTCAAGATGCGCGTGTCGACCCACGGCCTGCGCACGGTCGAACATAATGGCGGCCTCGACAACTGGCTGGTCAAGGCCAGCGACGACCAGCTGTCGGCTTCGGCGCGCAAGGTGAAGAAGGAAGTCGCGAAAAAGCTGGCCGAAAAGACCGCCTAAGCGCTTTCAAATCGCCAAAAGCAATCAGGCCGCCGGTTTCCGCGCGGCCTTTTTGCTGTCCGGCATTTCCCTTCGCGGCAGACTGGTCAGCTCGAACTGGAGCAACAGGCTGCGCTGCCAGCGGTTGAAATTATCGTCGGCGACCAGCCACAAATAGGTCCTCCCGCGCTCGACCGTCACCGCGGCGCCTTCGTAATTTTCGGCAAGTGGCCGGGGAACACGGCCGATCTTTCGCGACCGCACAACGGCATCACGCGCGATGCTGGCGGGATCGACGACAGCGACAATCGTCGTAAACACCGGGTCGAAACCAAGCCGCCGGTGAACGAGCAGGACGCGCCCGTCGGGAAGCGCCGCGGCGTCGCTCACCAGCCCCTTGCCGCGCGAATCATAGAAAAAGCGGATCGGCGCCGGTCCGGGCGCGGCCGGGTCACCCGTGTAGAGCAGCGCCGCCGTCCCGCGCGGGTCGTCGTCGGCGTCTTCGGAAAACACCAGCGTGCGTCCGTCGGCGAGCCGCGCCATCGCTTCGGCGCCGCGATTCGCCGGCCAGCGCGGTGGAGGCAGGCGGCGGCGCGATTCGATCGCGCCGAGACCGCGATCAAGCCGCCATATCTGATTGGTCCCTTCCAGCGCGATCCAGGCGTGACCGCTGACCGGATCGATAAACAGCGCTTCGGTGTCGGCCATGGCTTTGGTTGCACGGCGGCCGTCGGGGGTCGGCAGCGGGCGGATGCTGACCTTTGCCACCGCGCCGCGGGCGTCCACCGTCAACCGTGTGTGATAGCCATTGTCGCCGATCAGCTGGAACTGCCCCGCCCCCGGTCGCGCCAGCGCCGAAAAGCCGCCGAAGCGGCTGTTGGGGCTGACCAGACGCCAGCCGCGCACATAACGCATCGTCCCGCCTGCCTCCGCCGCGAACATCAGGGGGCGCGCCGCAGCGCGCTGGGTCAAGTCGTCGATGGGAAAACGCTGCACCGTCCCCGGCACCGGTCCGATGACAAGGAAGATCATGGCGGCAAAAAAAAGACGGCGCATCGGCGCGGGTTAGGGCGGCGCGGCGCGAAAGGGAAGCGTTCCGGGGTGCGAAGCTGAACGCCAGCCAACAAGCGCGTTCAGGGTCGGCTCAATGCGAATCGCTCATAACCCCTTCATCGAACACCGCCCAGACGGGCAGCCCCAAGGGGCCAAACGACGAAAGAAGGAGAACGACGATGAAAAAGATGGTGACCCTCTCGATCGCCGCCCTGATGTCCACCGCGACGCTGGGCATGGCGGCTCCCGCTGCGGCACAGAACGGCTATTACGACCGTGACGGCTACTCGAGCTACAATGTTGGCTATGACCGCGACGACCGTCGCTATGACCGTCGTTACGATCGTCGCGCCGATCGCCGCGATTATCGCCAGGACCGTCGCTATAACCAGCAGCGTTACAACAACCGCAATTATCGCCAGTGCGACAAGGGCACCGGCGGCACGATCATCGGCGCAATCGCCGGTGGCCTCGCCGGCCATGAAATCGCCGGCCGCGGCGACCGCGCCGTCGGCACGATCATCGGCGGCGCAGTCGGCGCCATCGCCGGCCGCGCTATCGACAAGGGGAATGACGGCTGCCGTTAAGGGCTGTCCCGACCTCCAATAATTTCCTTTCCCCCTTCACCTCGCCCGGCCCAGCCGGGCGGGGTTTTCTTTGTCTTGCACGGCGGCGGATGCCGCGGGGTTGCCTAAAACGCTGCGAAAGCGTAGGTTCTGGCCCAAGTGCACATCCGCAATTGGCGGATGCGTGAGAGAGACAGGTCATACTAGCCATGCGGCAAATGGCAGCGCCATCAGGGCGACCGCCGCGGCCAGGTTCCAGAACGGGGTCGGCGGCAAAAGGGCGAAACCCGGCGGATGTCGCCGCGCGCCCGGCGCATTTCGTTCGGCCGCGCAGCTATGCCGCCATCGATCTGGGCACCAACAATTGCCGCCTGCTGATCGCGCGGCCGCAGGATGGCGAACTGGTCGTCATCGACGCCTTTTCCCGCATCGTCCGGCTGGGCGAAGGCCTGCATGGCAGCGGCCGGATCAGCGATGCGGCGATGGACCGCACCGTCGCCGCGCTGGCAATCTGTGCCGACAAGCTGCGCCGCCGCCATGTGTCGCTGTCACGCGCGGTCGCAACCGAGGCGTGCCGCCGCGCCGCCAACGGTGCCGAACTCGCCGATCGGGTGCGACGCGAAACCGGTATCGCGCTCGACATTATTTCGGCCGCCGAAGAGGCGCGGCTCGCGGTGTTGGGGTGCCACAACCTGATGGAACCCGGCGAGGGCCCGGCGCTGATTTTTGACATCGGCGGCGGCTCGACCGAGCTGATGCATGTCGATGTGTCGGACCATGACGTAAAAATCCACGATTGGATCAGCGTGCCATGGGGCGTCGTGTCGTTGACCGAACATGCGCCGTTGCCCGACGACAGCCTAGAGGGCCGCCAGGCCGCCTATGCCCATATGCGCGAAGTGACGCGCACCGCCTTTGCCGCCTTTGCCGGGCGCGCCGAGCAGTTTGCGGGGCAAGAGCTGCGCCTGCTCGGCACCAGCGGCACCGTGACGACGCTGGCCAGCGTGTTCCTGAACCTGCCGCGCTACGACCGCCGCGCGGTCGATGGGCTGGTCGTGCCGTCGAATGCCATGCGCGACATCAGCCGCCGTCTGGCCGACGCCAGCATCGCCGACCGCGCCGAGATCGCCTGCATCGGCCGTGAACGCGCCGACCTGGTCGTCGCCGGTTGCGCCATATTGGAAAGTATCATCGACCTGTGGCCCGCGGCGCGGGTCGGCGTCGCCGATCGCGGCATCCGCGAGGGCATTTTGCGGACCTTGGCGATGCAGGGGCGCGACGTACCGGTGACCCGCCGCGAGTATCGCAAATGAGCAGCGGCAGCGGGAGCAGCAAGGGCGGCGGCGCCAAAGGAACCGGGGGCCGCGGCGGGCTGCATGTCCGCGTCAAGACCGCGAAAAAGCGCAGCGTGTCGTCGACGCGCTGGCTGCAACGCCAGTTGAACGACCCTTATGTCCGCCGGGCGCAGGCCGAGGGGTATCGCTCGCGCGCCGCGTACAAGCTGATCGAGCTCGACGAGAAATTCGGTTTCATCAAGAAAGCCCGCGCGGTCGTCGATCTGGGGATCACGCCGGGCGGCTGGTCGCAGGTCGTGCGCAAGACCAACCCCCGCGCGCGCGTCGCCGGAATCGATCTGCTGGCGTGCGAGCCGATCGAGGGGGTCGAAATCCTCGAGATGGATTTCATGGACGACGCGGCGCCCGATGCCCTGATCGAAGCGCTGGGCAGCGCCCCCGATCTGGTGATTTCCGACATGGCCGCGAACACGGTCGGTCATCAGCAGACAGACCATCTGCGCACCATCGGGCTGGCGGAAACCGCCGCCGATTTCGCGGTGCAGACGCTGCTGCCCGGCGGGGCGTTCGTCGCCAAGGTGTTTGCCGGCGGCGCCGATCACACCCTGCTGACCTTGCTGAAAAGGCATTTCACCACGGTCAAGCACGCCAAGCCGCCCGCCAGCCGCAAGGGTTCGCCCGAGCTCTATGTGATCGCCCAGGGTTTCAAGGGCCGTAGCGCCGCCGATGCGGCCGAAACCGGCGACGAAAACACGCGCTGACCCCGGCATCGGCCCAAGTTCATTGCGGGGCAATTTAATCGCGCATACATAAGGCGATGACTGCCGTATCTGCACCGACACGGCAGCGTATCGCGCTTATTTCCAAGGACAATCGATGAAGCATCGGTCGCAAAAAACCATCGCCCTGTTGACCATCTCGGCGTTTGTGCTGGCGTCGTGCGGCGGCGGCGGCAGTTCGAGCGGCGGCGGTGGTGGCGGCGGACCGGTGACCGTCACCCCGACCCCTTCGCCTACCCCGGCGGCGAGCTGCGGCCTCGCGGCGCGCCAAGGCTTTGCCAAGGCGGTGATCGACGAATGGTATTTGTTCCCCGGCGACGTCGCCACTGGGGTCAGCCCGGCAAGCTACACCGACGTTCAATCCTATATCGATGCGCTGGTCGCTCCGGCGCGCGCGCTCGGCAAAGACCGCTTTTTCACCTACATCACCTCGATCGCCGAGGAGAACGCGTTTTTCGCCAGCGGGTCGAGCGCCGGGTTCGGTATCCGCCTGACCTATGACCCCGCGGGGCAGCGCGTGCTGATCGCCGAGGCCTATGAAACCGCGCCCGCCTTTGCTGCGGGGATCGATCGCGGCACGGCGATTATCGGCATCGGCAGCAACAGCGGCAATATCCGCAGCATTTCGAGCATTGTCGCCGCCGAAGGCACCGCGGGCATCACCAATGCGCTGGGACCGAACGACCCTGGCGTCACCCGCGTGCTGCGGATCAACGATGCGGCAGGCACCCGCGACGTCACCGTCGCCAAGGCCGATTATGATCTCGATCCGATTTCGGACCGCTACGGGGCGAAAATCATCACCGAGGGCGGCCGCAATTACGGCTACCTCAATCTCCGCACCTTCATCTCGTCGGCGAACCCGCAATTGCGGGCCGCCTTCCTGAATTTCCGCAATCAGGGGGTGACCGACGTCATCATCGATTTCCGTTACAATGGCGGCGGGCTGGTTTCGACCGCCGAACTGATGGGCGACCTGCTCGGCAACAACCGCACGTCGAGCGACCTTTATTCGCAGACCAATTTTCGCGCCTCGAAGTCGGTCGAAAACGACCGCCATTTCTTTAACCCGCAGCCCGAATCGATTGCGCCGACCCGGATCGCCTTTATCGGCACCGGATCCACCGCATCGGCCAGCGAACTGGTGATCAATTCGATGCTGCCCTATCTGGGCACCAACATGACGCTGGTCGGCAGCAACACCTTTGGCAAGCCGGTCGGCCAGATCGCGCTCGACAAGGCCGAGTGCGACGACCGGATGCGCGTCGTCGCCTTCGCCACCGGCAATGCGACCGGCGCGAGCGACTATTACGGCGGGCTGGCACCGAAGATCGCCAACAGCTGCGCCGCAGGCGACGATTTGACCCTGCCGCTGGGCGATCCGCGCGAAGCATCGGTGCGCGCCGCGATCGATTTCCTGGCGGGCCGCAGCTGCACGACGCGGATCGCCGAGGCCAGCGTCGGTCCGGCAGCCCAGAGCAGCAATGTCCGCGTACAGGCCGAGCCCGAAATGCTGGTCACCGACGAGCCGAGCGCCGCGCAGCGCGAACTGCCGGGGCTGTTTTAGGGCCGGGGTGATGCCCCCCTTCCCCTTGATGGGGGAAGGATACGCAGCCTTGCCACGAATGTGGCTAGGCGAAGTTGGATGGGGGTGACGGTGCGTCCTTGCGCCATCGTCTCGGATCGAGGGCGCACCCCCACCGCTGCGACGAGGCAGCAAGCTGCCAAGTCTCACTGCCTCCCCCATGAAGGGGGAGGGATATTACGCTGAATCCACGCAGCCTCGAGAGCAGCGATTGACCGCCACCCCGAAATCAAGCTAACGGGCGCCAAGCGACAGGTTCCCCGGCGACGGGGACTAAGAGGGAACGGGAAAACCCCGGCTGCCCCTGCAACTGTACGCGGCGAGCCATCGGCCAATTGCCATTGGGACTGTCTGTCCCGAGAAGGCGGCCGATCCGGCGCTGACCCGCAAGCCAGGAGACCTGCCCGTCGCCGTCGTCTTTCGCGCGGGCAGGGTGCACCGAGCGGACGGGGGTGAACCCGCATGACGACAAAGTGAACCGCGTTCGCGCGGGGACGTTGTCGTGCGCCCGGTGGCCCAGACAGCGATCCCGCGTGCGCGCGGTGTTGTCGACAAGGTTACCAAGATGAATCGCATTTTTCGTGTTTCCGTTTCGCTCGCCGTCCTGGCGGCGTCCTCCCCCGTGCTTGCCAACGAGGCAGCGCACGCCGTCGCCGCCGACGGCGAGACCATCATTGTCACCGCAACCCGCGCGCCGCTGACCCTTGACGAAATTCCCGCCGCGATCGCGGTGCTCGACAAGGCCGCGATCGACCGCGCGCAGGATATTGGCGTCACCGAACTGCTGCTCCGCACCCCGGCGATCAGCATCTCGCGTAACGGCGGTTATGGGACATCGACATCGCTGCGTATCCGCGGCGCCGAATCGGACCATAGCGTCGTCGTGATCGACGGGGTGAAGCTCAACGATCCGTCGTCGACCGGCGGCGGCTTCAACTTCACCAATTTGCTGGTCGGCGACATCGCGCGGATCGAGGTGCTGCGCGGGCCGCAGTCGATCCTGTGGGGCAGCCAGGCGATCGGCGGGGTGGTCAATATCGTCACCGCATCGCCCGAGAAGGCGCTTGAAGGCAGTTTCGACATCGAAGCGGGATCGCGCAACACGGTCAGCGCGCGCGCCGCGATCGGTGGCCAGACCGGCCCGCTCAGCTGGCGGATCGGCGGCCAGCGCTTCACCACCGACGGCATTTCGTCGCACGCCAGAGCGTTCGGCGGGGTCGAACGCGACGGCTATCGCAACCACACTCTGTCGGGCCGCGCCGAACTGGCGCTCGCCGACAATGTCAGCGTCGAGGTTCGCGGCACTTATGCCAGCGGACGGGTGCAATTCGACGGCTTCAACGCCGACAGCGCCGACTATGGGCTGAACAAGGAGTTCGTCGGCTATGCGGGGGTCAATTTCGCCCTCGCCGATGGGCGGTTCCAGAACCGCATCGCTTACGGCTACACCGACACCAACCGCGACAATTTCAACCCGACCCGCGCCCGGCCGCAAAGTTTCGAGGCCGACGGCCGCAACAAACGCTGGGAATATCAGGGCAGTTTCGCGGTCGGCGACCGCATTTCGGCGATCTTCGGGGCCGAGAATGAGCGGTCCGATTTTCGCAGCCGGTCGCCCGCGGCATCGTTGTCGACCCCGCTGCCTGCGTTCGCGCGCGGCGAGGCCGAAATCACGAGCGCCTATGGCCAGCTGAGCGTCGAACCGGTCGATGGGCTGACGCTCAATGGCGGGGTGCGCTATGACGACCATGACCGTTATGGCGGACAGACTTTGTTCGCAGCAGGCGGCGTGTGGCGGCTGCCGACCGATACCGTGCTGCGCGCCAGCTATGGCGAGGGTTTCAAGGCGCCGAGCCTGTTCCAGCTGTTCAGCGAATTCGGCAACGTCAGCCTCGATCCCGAAGCCGCCAAGGGCTGGGAAGCGGGCATCGAACAACATCTGCTCGGTCGCCAGCTGGTCATCGGGGCGACCTGGTTCGACCGCACGACGACGAACCAGATCATCTTCAACAGCTGTTCGGCGACCGCCACCGATCCGCTGTGTTTCGTTCCCGGCAATCCGGCGGCGCGGCGCTTCGGCTATTATCTCAATGTTGCGCGCGCCGAAGCGCATGGCATCGAAGCATCGGCGGCGCTGACTCTCGGCGGGCTGACGGTGGACGGCAATTACAGCTGGGTCGTCGCCGAGGATCGCTCGCCCGGCACCGCCAATTTCGGCAAATGGCTGCCGCGGCGGCCGCGCGACACGGCAAACGCCTCGGCAAATTACGCCTTCGACTTCGGGCTCAGCCTGGGAGCGGCCGTGCGCTGGTCGGGCAAGAGTTTCGACAATGCGAGCAATGCGACGCGGCTCGACGATTATACGCTGGTCGATTTGCGCGCCGAGTTCGCGCTGTCGGATAGGGTCAAGCTGTTCGCCCGCGCCGAAAATATCTTCGACGAGCAATATATGACCGCATTCCGTTACGGTTCGCTGGGACGTAGCGTTTATACCGGCATCCGGGGGCGCTTCTGATGGCCGCGCTGTCGAGTCGCGGCGCATCGGCGCTGTGGGTGGCGCTGCTGACCGCGGCGAGCACCGCGACGACGCTGGCGCTCGCCTGCGCGACGCCCTTTCCCGCGCTCGCGGCCCTCGCGGCGGTGCATATGCGCCGCCGCGAGGGCGTGGCGCTGATGCTGCTCGCGTGGCTCGCGAGCCAGTGCGTAGGGTTCTTCGTGCTCGGCTACCCGCGCGACGGCAGCACCCTGGCGTGGGGCTTTGCGCTCGGCACCGCGGCGGTGGGATCGGTGCTCGCGGGTTATGCCGCGGTTCGGGCGCTGAATTACCGGTCGGTCGCGGCGCGGCTGAGCCTTGCTTATGCGGCGGGTTTCACCGCGTTCAAGGGAATCATCGTCGGCTGGGCGCTAGTGCTCGGCGGGTTGCACACCGCGATGGCGCCCGACCTGCTCGTCGAACAATTTGTCCGCAACGGCGCGATCCTGATCGGACTATATGCGCTCTATCGCGCGCTCGTCGCGGCAGGCGTTCCGGCGCCGCCGCAGCCCGCGGCAAGCATCGTCTGATGCTGACCCGCGTCGATCCGGGACCGGCGGTGGTGGTCTGCAACAGCTGCCGCCACAGCGCCGCGGCGCCGGTCGATGCCGGCGGCGTGCGCGGCGGCGCGCGGCTGGTCGAGGCGTTGCAGGGCGCGAAGGCGGCCGACCCGCGCTACGCCGGGATCGCGGTGCAGCAGATGCCCTGTCTGTTCGCGTGTCAGGAGTTTTGCGCCGTCCATCTGCGCGCGCCCGACAAGATCAGCTATGTGCTGGGCCGGTTCAATGCCGACGCCGACGCGGCGCGCGCCATCCTCGACTATGCGGTGCATTATGCCGCGAGCGACGATGGCCGCGTCGCCTATGCGCTGTGGCCCGAGGGCGTCAAAGGCCATTTCATCACCCGCTCGCCGCCAGCAGGACATATCGCCGAATGACCGCTTTTGTTTCCGTCGAGGCGTTCGCCGCGGCGCTCGCCGACCTTGGCAATCCCGACCCGCATGCCGCCGCCGACGCGCGCGTGCGGCAAGGCGAGCTAACCAAGCCCGCCGGATCGCTGGGGCGACTGGAGGAACTGGCAGTGTTTATGGCAGGGTGGCAGCGCCGCGCCCGGCCGCGGATCGATCGCGCCCGCGCCGCAATCTTTGCGGGCAATCACGGCGTCACCGTGCATGGCGTCAGCGCCTTTCCGGCGAGCGTGACCGAGCAGATGGTCGCCAATTTCGCCAGTGGCGGCGCCGCGATCAATGCACTTGCCGCTGCGGCGGGGCTCGAACTGACGGTCATCGCGCTCGATCTCGACCGGCCGACCGCCGATTTCACCGTGGCGGCGGCTATGAGCGAAGCCGAATGCCTCGATGCGCTGAACCGCGGCGCGGCGGTCATCGACGCCGATCTCGACCTGATCGTGCTCGGCGAGATGGGGATCGGCAATTCGACCGCGGCGGCGGCGCTGTGCGCGCGCAGTTTCAGCGGCGACGCGGCGGCGTGGGTCGGTCCCGGCACCGGGATCGACGGCCATGGCATCGCGCGCAAGGCCGATGTGGTCGCGCGCGCCATCACCTTTCACGCCGATGCGCCGATGTCGGCGTTCGAAACGCTGCGCCGCGTTGGCGGACGCGAAATTGCGGCGATTGCGGGGACGGTCTTGCGCGCGCGCCAAATCGGCGTGCCGGTGCTGCTCGACGGCTTTATCTGCACATCGGCGCTCGCCCCGCTCGCCGCGGACAACCCCGCGATCGCCGACCATTGCATTGCGGGTCATTGTTCGGCCGAGCCGGGCCACCGGCATCTGCTCGATCTGCTCGGGCTCGACCCGCTGCTGTCGCTGGGCATGCGGCTGGGTGAGGGCAGCGGTGCCGCCGTGGCGACCAACATCATCCGCAGCGCGCTCGCCGCGCACGACCAGATGGCGACCTTTGCCGAGGCGCAGGTGTCGGCGTCGCTGTGAGCGGCTTTGCGCTCCACCTGCTGCGCCACGGCGCACCCGAAACGCCGGGGCTGCTGATGGGCCGCACCGATGGCATCCCGACGCCGGCGGGGATCGCCGCGTGTGAGGCGCAGGCGGCGGGGCTGGGCATCGAACGGATTGTCGCGTCCGATTTGCGCCGCAGCCGCGCAGCGGGAGAGGCGATTGGCGCAGCGCTGGGCCTGCCGCTCGTCATCGACCGGCGCTGGCGCGAGCTGGATTTCGGCGATTGGGACGGGTTGGCGAGCAGCGATGTCGATCCGGGTGCGCTGGGGCGGTTCTGGGACGACCCCGAGGCCCATCCCCCGCCGGGCGGCGAGCGTTGGTCGGCGCTGGTCGCACGGGTAGCAGCGGCGATCGCGGACCTGCCGCCCGTACCGACGCTGGTGGTGACCCATGGCGGCACGATGCGCGCCGCGCTGCACAGGCTATGCGGGTTCGAGCAACGCCAACTGTGGGCGTTCGACCTGCCCTATGCGGCGCGGCTGTCACTGACCATCTGGCCGGGCGAACCGATCAGCGCCCAAATCGTCGGACTGACGGCATGAAGGGGCTACTGATCGCGATCCAGTTCCTCACCCGCCTGCCGACCCCGCGGATCACAGTGTCGAGCGCCGAATTCGCGGCATCGATGCGCTGGTTTCCTGCGGTCGGGCTGATCATCGGCACGCTCGTCGCGGTCGCAGGCTGGGTCGGCGGGCAAATCGATCCGTGGACGGGCGCGTTGTTCGCGTTGCTGATGTGGGTCGCGGTCACCGGCGCGCTACATCTCGACGGGCTGGGCGACATCGCCGACGCCGGCGGCGCGGCGCATAAGGCCCGCGGACGGCTGTCCGCCGTCGAGGATCGCGAACGCTTGCTGGCGGTGCTGGCCGACCCGCATGTCGGCAGCTTCGCGGTGGTAACCATCGCGCTGCAACTGATCGCCAAGCTGGTCCTGCTCCACGCGCTGATCGACGACCAAGCGTTCGTCGCCATCGCGTTGATCCCCTTTGCGGGCCGCATCGGCCCGCTGCTTTGGTCGCGCACAATGCCCGATTTGCACGCCGGACTGGGGTCGCGATTCCGCGGCGCAGTGCGTCCGCTCGATCTCGCAATCTGGGGCGTGCTGCTACTCGCAGCGGGGTGGCTGTCGCCTTCGCTATTGGCCGCTCCCTTGATTTTCGCCTTTTGGGGCTGGTGGCTGGTGCGCCGCATCGGCGGCATTTCGGGCGATGGCCATGGCGCGGGGATCGAGATCGGCGAAAGCCTGTTGCTCGCCGCGGCGCTGTTGCTGGTGCATAGCGGATGAGCGTCCCATGGATGTGGCACGGCGGCGGGCTGGTCGCGGCGCAGCGCCATTTCGGCAGCAGCGACTGGATCGACCTGTCGACCGGGATCAACCCGCATCCCTGGCCGAGCGCCGCCAACATGGCGTTCGACTGGCGGCGGCTGCCCGACTCCGAAGCGTTAGCGGCACTCGAAGCCGCCGCCGCGTCCTGTTTCGGTGTCGATCCGCGCCATATCTGCGCGGTGCCGGGCAGCGAGATCGGGTTGCGACTGGTCGGCACGCTGGTCGGCGGCGCGGCGCAGCATGTGGTCCCCGCTTATCGCACCCATGGCGCGATGATCGCGGGTAGCACGGCGACCTTGTTCGATGCCGTCGGCGACGGCGATACGCTGATCATCGCCAACCCCAACAATCCCGATGGCCGGGTGATCCGCCATGCCGCAATGCAAGTGCTGTTGCGCGGACGCGGCGACGGCTGGCTGCTGGTCGACGAGGCGTTCGCCGATGCCGATCCGGTGGCAAGCATGGCGTCGCTGGTCAGCGACATGCAGCGGCTGATCGTCTTCCGGTCTTTCGGCAAATTTTTCGGGCTGGCGGGGGTCCGGCTAGGCTTCGTCATCGCGCCGCTAGCCATCATTGCGGCGCTGCGCGAAAGGCTGGGCGCATGGCCGCTGTCGGCGGCCGCCATCGCAATCGGCTTCGATGCCTATACTGACCAAGACTGGATCGCCGCCACGCGCGAGCGACTGCCGCACGACGCCGCCACGCTCGACGCGACGCTGGGGCGCCACGGCTATCGGCCTATCGGCGCCTGCCCGCTGTTCCGCCTGATCGAAGCCGACGACGCGCACGTGCTGTTCGAACGGCTGGCGCGGCGCGCGATCCTGACCCGTCCCTTTGCCAACCAGCCGCGCTGGCTGCGGATCGGCCTGCCCGCCGATGCCGATGCGCTGGCACGGCTCGATGCGGCGCTGGCCGATGGCTGAACCCGTCGCCCTCGCCGCGCTGGTGCTCGACGCTGCCTTGGGCTGGCCCGCGGCCCTCTATCGCCGCATCGGGCATCCAGTCGGGCTGTTCGCGCGGATTATCGACCACTGCGAGGCGCGGTGGAACAAACCCGCCCGCAGCTTTGCGACACGGCGGGCGCTCGGCATCTTCACCCTGCTGCTTCTGTTGACCGTCGCCATCGGTCCGGCCTGGGCGATGCATACTTGGCTGCTGAGGGCGCTAGACGGTTGGGGCTGGATCGGCGTCGCCATCCTTGCCTGGCCTGCACTGGCGCAGCGCAGCCTGTTCGACCATGTCCGCGCCGTCGGCGAGCGGATCGACGCCAGCGACCCGCCCGGCGCGCGCATCGCGGTCGGTCGGATCGTTGGCCGCGATACCGCCGCGCTGGACGAACCCGGCGTCGCCCGCGCCGCCATCGAAAGCCTGGCCGAAAGTTTCTGCGACGGCGTCGCCGCGCCCCTGTTCTGGCTGCTCCTCCTCGGCCTGCCCGGCGTGTGGGCGTATAAGGCGATCAACACCGCCGACAGCCTGATCGGCCACCGCGAGGATCGCTGGCGTGCCTTCGGCTGGGCCGCGGCGCGGACCGACGATGCCGCAAACTGGATTCCGGCGCGGCTGGCGGGCGCCTTGATTTGCCTCGCGGGGCGCGGCGGGTGGCGCGTGATGCGCCGCGACGCGCGCAGCCATGCCTCGCCCAACGCTGGTTGGCCCGAGGCGGCGATGGCGGGGGCGCTGAGGCTGCGACTGGCGGGTCCGGTCGCCTATGACGAGGTGATGCATGACAAGACGTGGATCGGCGATGGTCGTGTCGACGCCGATGCCGGTGATATCGACCGGGCGTTGACGATCTATCTGCGCGCTTGCCTGATCCTGTGGTTGATCGCAGGAGTGACCCTATGGCTGCGTTGATGCTTCAGGGGACCGGCTCCGACGTCGGCAAATCGGTGCTGGTCGCGGGGCTGTGCCGCGCCTTTACCAATCGCGGGCTGATCGTTCGCCCGTTCAAGCCGCAGAATATGTCAAACAATGCCGCGGTGACGATCGACGGCGGCGAGATCGGGCGCGCGCAGGCGCTGCAAGCAATCGCGTGCCGCACGCCGTCGCACAGCGACATGAACCCGGTGCTGCTGAAGCCGCAGGCCGACCGCACGTCGCAGCTGATCGTTCATGGCCGGGTGCGCGGGACGCTGGGCAGCGGCAATTTTCGCGAAGCGCGCGGCGCGCTGCTGACCGAAGTGCTGCAAAGCTATGACCGGCTGCGCGCGCAATGCGACATCGTCGTCGTCGAGGGCGCGGGGTCGCCCGCCGAGATCAACCTGCGCGCCGGCGACATCGCCAATTTGGGCTTTGCCCGCGCGGCGAACGTCCCTGTCGTGCTGGTCGGCGACATCGACCGCGGCGGGGTGATCGCGGCGATCGTCGGCACCCTCGCAGTGATCGACCCCGACGATGCGGCGATGATCCGCGGCTTCCTGATCAACAAGTTTCGCGGCGATCCGGCGCTGTTCAACGACGGCTATCGCGAGATCGAGCGGCGCAGCGGCTGGCCGGGCTTCGGGGTCGTTCCGTGGCTCAGCGCCGCGGCGCGATTGCCGAGCGAGGATGCGGTCATCCTTGAGCGCCCCGCCGACCCGCGCGAGGGGCGGCGGATGATCGCCTGTCCGATCCTGCCGCGCATATCCAATTTCGACGATCTCGACCCGTTCAAGCTGGAACCCGGCGTCGAGGTGGTGATGGTCCCACCGGGGCGGCCGATCCCCGCCGAGGCGGCGGTCATCGTCCTGCCCGGATCAAAAGCGACGATCGCCGATCTGGGCGCGCTGCGCGCCGAGGGCTGGGACATCGACATCAGGGCGCATCACCGGCGCGGCGGGATGATTATCGGGCTGTGCGGCGGGTATCAGATGCTGGGGCGGCGCATCGCCGATCCGCTGGGGACCGAGGGTGCGGCGGCGGCGGTCGCGGGGCTGGAGCTGCTCGATGTCGAAACCGTCCTGTCGCCCGCCAAGACGCTGCGCCGCGTTACCGGATCGGCGCTGGGCGCGGCCATGGAGGGCTATGAAATGCATATGGGCGAAACGCGCGGCCCCGGCACAGCGCACGCCTTTGCCACGCTCGCCGACGGCACTCGCGACGGCGCGGTCAGCCACGGTGGCCGGGTGATCGGCTCCTATCTCCACGGCCTGTTCGCCTCGGCAGATCTGCGCCGCGCGCTGCTCGCCCGTATCGACGTGGCGGGCAGCGGGGCCGATTATGCCGCCGATGTCGATGCGGCGCTCGAAGCCATCGCCGCCGAACTCGCGCAGCACGTCGATCTGGACGGCTTGCTGGCCCTAGCCGGGGTGCGCGCATGACCGCCACCCGCCTGTTCGTGCTCGGCGGCGCGCGCTCGGGCAAGAGCCGCCAGGCGCAGGCGCGCGCCGAAATGCTGGCGGGCCGCCATCATTTTGTCGCAACCGCCGACGCGTTCGACGATGAAATGCGGAGCCGTATCGCACGGCATCGGGCCGACCGCGACGCGCGCTGGTCCACCGTCGAAGCGCCGCGCGACCTGCCTGCGGTGCTTGGCGCGCTGAACGCCCCGGGCGCGGTGGTGCTGGTCGATTGCCTCACTTTGTGGCTGTCGAACCTGATGCTCGCCGACGCCGACCTTGGCAAAGCCGAAGCTGAATTATGTCATATAATCAATCAGTTCACCGGCCATATCATCCTGGTGTCCAACGAAGTCGGGTTGGGCATCGTGCCCGATAATGCGCTGGCACGGCGCTTCCGCGACGCGGCGGGAAAGCTCAATCAGGCGGTCGCTGCCGTCGCCGACGAGGTCGTGCTGCTCACCGCCGGACTCCCGCTGACCCTCAAAACGCCGTCGATCGCGCGATAAGGCGAGTTTTCGCGGCGCGACCCCCCGAAAAACGGGCTCTTGGCGAACGGCGTATCCTGCGGCTATGGCAGCGCATTGGCCGGGAATCGCTCGGCCGAAACCAGGAGAGAATTTATGAATCACGCCGAACTGTCGGACGCCGTCGCCGCGTCGCTGGACCTCAGCAAGGCCGACGGGCGCAAGGCCGTCGACGCCGTCTTCGCCGCGATCGGCGATGCCGCCGCCAAGGGTGACGAAGTATCGGTCAACGGCTTTGGCAAGTTCAAGGTCAAGGCTACTCCGGCGCGCGAAGGCCGCAACCCGTCGACCGGCGCGACGATCCAGATCAAGGCCGCCAAGAAGCTGACCTTTGGTCCGGCCAAGGCCGTCAAGGATCGCCTGAACGGCTGATTATCCGGTGCAGGGTCTCGCCGACACGATCGGCGGGACCCTCGCCCTTTCACGGCCCGGGCGAACGATGGCCGTCAGGCGCTGAGCCGCTCACGATCGGTTTCCGGTCCCATCTCCGCAATAAAGACATGCACCGCATTGGCGTCGATCGGGCGGCTGAGCAGATAGCCTTGGATCTGGTGGCAGCCCTCCTGCCGCAGGATTTCCGCCTGCGCCTCGTCCTCGACCCCCTCCGCCAGCGTTTCCATGCCCAGCGCGTCGGCCAGCGTCGTGATCGCGCGGATCACCGCATTGGCGTTGCCGCCTTGTGTCAGGTCGCGGACAAAGCTCTGATCGATCTTGAGCTTGTCGAACGGGAAAGAGCGCAGATAGCTGAGCGAAGAATAGCCGGTGCCGAAGTCGTCGAGCGCGATGCGGACGCCCAGCGCGCGCAGGCTATGCAAGGTTTCGAGCGTCTTTTCGACATTGGCGATAAAGATGCTCTCGGTAATTTCCAGTTCGAGCCGGTTGGCGGGCAGCCCCGACGACGCCAGCGCCGACAGCACGATATTGGCGAGCCCCGGGGCGAGAAATTGTTTGGGTGAAATATTGACCGCGACCGACAAATCGCCGTCCCACGTTGCCGCCTGCCGGCACGCTTCGCGGATCACCCATTCGCCGATCTGGACGATCAGCCCGGTTTCCTCGGCTAGCGGGATGAATTCCATCGGGCTGATCATGCCCTTGTCGGGGTGGGGCCAGCGGATCAGTGCCTCGAACGCCATCAGCCGTTCTTCGTGCATGCTGTAAAGCGGCTGGAAATATAGTTCGAACCCGCCGTCGCGGATCGCCAGCCGCAGGTCGAGTTCCATCTGGCGGCGATGACGCGCCTGTTCATCGAGCGATTGTTCAAAGAAATGATGCGTCGCCTTGCCGTCACGCTTGGCCCGATACAGCGCCAGGTCGGCGTTTTTCATCAGTGTGATGCCATCGACGCCGTCATCGGGCGCGACCGCGATCCCCATGCTGGCCGACGCATCGGCCTGTTGCCCGTCGATCAGGATCGAACGGTCGAAACAGCCCTGCAATTTGTCGGCGAGCGCGGCGAGATTTTCGTTGCCGGGCAGGTCGCTGAACAGGATCGCGAATTCGTCGCCGCCGAGCCGCGCGACGATGGCATCGCCCAGCACGCCCTGCAAATGCGCCGCGACATTGCGGAGCAGCGCGTCCCCCGCCGGATGCCCCAACGTATCGTTGACGACCTTGAAATCGTCGAGATCGACATAGACGACCATCAGCCGCGCGTCGTCCCGCCGCCGCGCCAGCGCATGATCGAGCTGTTCGACGAACAATTTGCGGTTCGGCAGGTTGGTCAGGCCATCGTGGAGCGCCACATGGGTGATCTGGCGTTCGCGTTCCGCGATCGCGGCGACCATCGTGTTAAAACTCGCGCCAAGGCGGCCGATCTCGTCGTCCGAGGTCACTTCGACCGCGGCGTCCTTGCCTTCGCCGATCAGGCGCGTCGCGTTATCGAGCGCGCTCAGGGGGCGGGTGATGGTGCGCGCGATACGCCAGCTGAGGACGATGATCAGCGTCACCCCCGCCACGGCGAGCGCCACGAGCAGCCATTGCAGCCCCGAATATTCGCCCAGCGCCTGGCTGAGCGAGTGGTCGAGCACCAGCCGCGGGCGGATTCCCGCCTGCAAGCTGGGCAGCGCGGTCACATGATGCAGAACCCGCTCGCGGTCGCCGCTTTCGACGACTTGTCCCGACGGCGCAGCGGCGAGCGCGGCGGGAAGCCGCGACGCGCGAAGCACCCGCGCGTGGATGTCGACCGCCGCGAGCTTGGCAAGGCCGCGCATTTCAGCGGCGTCGAGCGGTTGGGCAAGGACAAGCCAGCCGATCGTATCGGGAACCTCGATCGGCGATGCGGCGGCCAGCGCCAACTTGTCGCCGATCTGGATGATGCCATGATCCTGACCGCCGTCGAGCGCGTCCCACAAATCACCCGACGCGGGCAGCCCCGCCGTCGCCGAACCGATCATCGCGCCATCAAAGCCGACAACGAACGCCGCGGCGCTGCGCGAGCGTTCGCGCAGACTGACCAGCGCGCTGTCGATCGTCGCCTGATCACCGGTCGCAACGGCTTCGCGAAAGCCGAAGTCGCGCGACAGCACATCGGCCGATCCGCGCATCTGCTGCGCGCGCAGGTCGATGATCTCGTCGAACACCCGCGCGTTGGCGGCCAGGTCGCGCGAGGCGCTGGCTTCGCCAAAACGGCCGATACCATTGCCCGCGAGGAGCAGGATCGCGGCCAGGATCGCCGCAGATAGCGCCGCATAGGCGACCGCGATCCGCAGCTTCAGCGAGCGAAACCGCAAGCGTTTGGGCCAAGCGGACAGCACCATCATCGCAGCTTCACCGCGATTTTTTGGCTATTCGTTCCGGCGCCGACCGCGAGCGCGCGTTTCAACTCGCCGCCCGGCGTGCGCGCCCGGGCGTGCCATATGGTCATTTGATAGCCGCCCGCCGCCATGCCCGACAGGCGAACCAGGCCATTCTGGTCGGTCTTGGCGGCAAAGGGTGTGTCGACGACGCGGATATAGCCGCGCATCTGATCGTGGATGTTGCAACCCAGCGCCACCGTGCCGCCGACCGGGAAGCTGTGCGAACGGGTCTGGTCGCGGCCATACAGATCGATCTCGAACCGCGCCGCTTTCGAAAAGCTGTAAACGCTGTGCCGAACGCTATCGAGGTTCGGAAAAGCAACCGCGCTGCCGCGCGCCACGATCAGCGTGCCGGGGACAAAGGCGACGCTCTTTTGTGCCATGGCGGGTTTCCACCCAAACCGGATCGCGCCGCCGCGCCAGCCACCATTGGGGATCAGTTCGACCACCGCATCGCGAACCGGGACACCGCGCTCATCGACGATCTGGACCTGCACCATCGCGGGTGCCGCCGCCCAAGCCATGGCAAGTGGGGCCGCCAGCGCGCTCGCTGTCAGAATGAAAACTGGTCCCTTCATCCTGTCCGGCTACGGCACAGAGTTTAATATTCCCTCAAGTTTTTCAAGTGCATGGTTAACGAAATCTTCGCCTCTTGGTGAGATTGCACCGGTATGGACCAACCCCTTCTCCGCCTGCTGGCCGCGCTTTCGCTCGCCTGCGCCACGACCCCGGCCGCCGCCGAAGAGGCGCCCCTGATCGACGGCGCCAAACTGTTGCTCACCAACGGCGTCGCGACGATCGAGGGAACCAGCGGCGGCGGGCTCGCCACCTGGTCGACGATCGCCGGGCGCGCGACCGACCGCGGCGTCGGCCTGTCGGGGCATGTCACGCTGATCGAACTGCCCGACTATGGCTGGCAGAGCCACGGCATGGCCATCGGCATCGCGAACCGCGTCGAGCTGAGCTATGCGCGGCAAAATTTCGACACCCGCGACGTCGGCACGGCCCTCGGGCTCGGCCGCGGCTATGTGCTGAACCAGGATATTTTTGGCGCCAAAGTCCGCCTCGTCGGCGATACCGTTTATGGTGACGCGCTGCTCCCGCAGATCAGCGTCGGCGTCGAGCACAAGCGCAACCTTGACGCCCCCGTCGCCCGCGCCGTCGGCGCCGCGCACGGCAGCGGCACCGACATCACGCTGAGCGCGACCAAGCTGTTCCTGACCCACAGCGTGCTGGTCAACGCCACGGCGCGTCTCACCAAGGCGAACCAGGCCGGCCTGCTCGGCTTTGGCACGCCCGCTGACGACAGTCACCGGCTCCAGTTCGAAGGATCGGTCGCGTATCAATTGTCGCGCCGCGCCGTCATCGGCGCCGAATTTCGCAGCAAGCCCGACAATCTGGCGATCGCGCGCGAGGATGACTGGTGGGATCTGTTCGCGGCCTATGCGCTGACCGACCATCTCACCGTCACCGCCGCCTATGTCGATCTGGGTTCTATCGCCACCTTCGACAAACAACGCGGCGGGTTCCTCTCCGCGCAAATCGCCTTTTAAGGAATCGTCTGATGTTCCTGCTCGCCGCCGCCCTGATGATGCAGCCTGCCGCCGAACCGCCCGTCGATTGGGACAAGGAGTTCGGCGTCGAGGAAAAGGTGCGCGATCCGGCGACCGGCGAACTGCCCGTCGATCCCTATGTGCAAGACAACCGCAACGCCGGTGCGACCCCGTTTTCGGGCGACGCGATGGCGACTGCCTTTGGGGGCCAGGACGGCATCCGGCGCATCGCCCACCGCACCGTCGAGCTGTCCGAGGCCGACCCGCGCATCGCCGAGATTTTCAAGGCGCATGACATGGTGCGGCTGAAACGCACCCTGTTCGAACAGTTCTGCTACATCCTCAACGCCGGCTGCGATTACAGCGGCCGCGACATGGCCAGCTCTCACAAGGACATGGGCGTGCGGATGCGCGACATGAATGCGCTGGTCGAAAATCTGCAGGCCGCGATGCGCGAGGAAAAGATCGGCTTCGCGGCGCAGAACCGCTTCCTCGGCAAGCTGGCGCCGATGTCGGGCGACGTGATCACCCGCTAGCTGCGCGAGCGACGCCGACAGCGTCCGGCTTCACTCCAGGCGAAAGCCGCGATAGCCCTCGGCCGCCGCGTCGCCGCAGATTTCGCGATACCGGCCCAGCCCGCCGATATAGACCGGAAAGTTGTGCGGCTTGCCTGGCACATTGGCGCCGGTGTACCAGGTGTTGGCGGTCGGATAGAGCGACCGCGAGCCCAGTTCGGTGACCTTGCGCATCCAACCCTCCTCGGCATCGCCATCGGCCTCGATCGTGCGCAGCCCGTTGGCGCGCAAATGGGCGATACAGTCGCAGGCCCAATCGACATTCTGTTCGTTGAGCAGGATGAAATTGGCCAGCGCCGACGGCCCGTTGGGGCCGGCGACAATGAACAGGTTGGGGAAACCTTCCATCATCAGGCCCAGATGCGAGCGCCCGCCCTCGGCCCATTTGTCCTTCAGGCTCCGACCGTCGCGGCCCTGGATATCGATCGACAGCATTGCGCCGGTCAGCGCGTCATAGCCGATCGCGGCGATAATGATGTCGACCTCGACCTCGCCCTCGGCGGTCCGGATGCCCGTTTCGGTAATCTCCAGAATAGGATGCTCAAGGCAGTCCTTCAGCGTCACATTGTCGCGATAGGCACCATGATCTTCGGTGCCGTCGGGCCAATAGGCCGACCGCAACGCCGCCTCGTCGGTGCGGTCGATCCCGCGGCAATAGCGATACAGGCAATCGCGGATCATTTCGCGATCCCAAAGCGCCGCGACCAGATTAGCGGTCGGTTCCATTCGCATCCTCCATTCACCCCGGCGCACCCCGCCATCCGCCGCGCGTCGCTAGCCGCGCCGCGCGACGCGCGCGACGATCGAACCGGGCGTGGGTGATTTATCGTGTGGATGATGCTCGCGGTCGGGAGCGTGTTGGCGATGCCGAACCCGGGGGTGACGGTGCAAGCCGTGTAACGGGCTGTCGCCAGTCAAAGCCATGCCATCGATCCCGCAGCGCAAGGCCAGTCGGCATTCGGTTTTGGAAAAACTGGAGCGGGCGAAGGGATTCGAACCCTCGACCCCAACCTTGGCAACTTGACCTTCGGGCTTTCCTAGAGCTTCCTATGCTATCCTAAAACCCTATATTTCCTATATTTCTTGATTTTCTTTCTGCCCTCTCGTATCCTAATTTTGTCTCCAGTTTGACGGTTGCAGGAGACAATTTGGAGACAAAGCCGCTCGGTTTTGGTTTTGTCTCCAGCAGGAGAGACATGATGCCGACGGGCAAGCTGACCAAACGGGCGATCGACGCGCTTGCCGTGCCAGACAGCAAGCAGCTCATCTATTGGGATAGCGAAGTGAAGGGCTTCGGCCTGAGGGTGCTCCCTTCGGGGCTCAAGACTTTCGTCGTTCAATATCGCAATGCCGAGGGTATCAAACGCCGGATGAACCTCGGCCGGTTCGGCGTGCTGACGGTCGATACGGCCCGCGATCTTGCAAAGCTCAAGTTGGCCGAGGTCATCGTCGGCGAGGATCCCGCCGACAAGGTCAGGCAGGTCCGCAAGGGAATGACCGTAGCGGAGATGTGCGACTGGTATTTGGAGGAAGCTCGCGCCGGGAATATCCTAGGCCGCAAGAATCTTCCCATCAAAACGTCGTCGCTCGATATGGACGAGAGCCGGGTTCGAACCCACATCGTACCCCTGCTTGGCAATCGCATCGTGAAGCATCTCCGGATCGCCGACGTCGAGCAGATGCAATCCGACGTAAAGAACGGGAAGACGGCCAAACCCCGAACGGGAGGGCGAGGCGGCATGGCAACGGGCGGGCCCGGCGTGGCGGGCCGCTGCCTCGGCACGCTTCAGGCGATCATCGGTCACGCGAAGCACAAGGGTCTGCTCGAAGTACACCCGACCCTCGGGGCCAAGAAGCTCGCGAGCAAAAAGAAGACGCGGCGCCTCAGCGTCGCTGAAATCGAGATGATGGGGAAGGCCATCGCTCATGCCGAGGCGAGCGGCGAGAATCCGGTCGCTCTCGGCGTCCTGCGCACCTTGCTGCTGACGGGCTATCGCCGGGAAGAAGGGCAAGCGATGCGCCGCAGCTGGCTTCATCCCGATGCCGGCTATGTTGCTTTTCCCGACACGAAGGGCGGCGCACAGATTCGAGCGATCGGTCCGGCCGCGGTGCGGGTTCTGCAAGACCAGGCAGAGATTGCGGGCAATCCGCACCTGTTTCCCTCGACCATCGGCGACGGTCCCTTCACGGCGGTTAGCGAGTGCCTCCGGCGCGTGTGCGTTTTGGCAGGTATAGAGGGTGTGACGCCCCATACGCTTCGCCACACCTTCGGAAGCGTCGCGGGAGATTTGGGATTCTCGGAACTCACGATCCGCGCAATGCTCGGACATGCTTCGCAGAATGTGACCCAGGATTATGTCCACATCGATGAAGCGCTGAAACTCGCTGTCCGGCGGACCTCGGACGAAATCGAGCGGCTGCTGGCGAGCGGCGCGGCCAAGCTCGGGACCATGCGACACGCCGCTTGACGGGACGGAACAGGATACGAGCTCTGCTAGGCGATGCGCCGCATCGTCGGACGCACCGTCGCGCACGCGGGCGTGCCATCCTTACCCGTGCCAATGATCGCAATCTCGATGGGCCGCATATCCTTCGCGGCCGCGTCGAGCAGCTCCTGATCGATATCATGTATGTCGATCTTCATCCGCCGCGACCAAGGCGAAGCCGCGTCACCCGCCATTTGCCCGACACGAATATAGACGAACCGGCGCTCCGGCCCCTCGCGCCGCACCTGGTCGCCGAAGAATTTGGGACCCGGGCCGACGCGCACGGAGAAATCGAAGGCCAAGGCTTCACCCATGCGGGACGCTTTGGGATCGAGCGGCCCGTCGTCCTTGCCTTGCAAGCTGTGAAGCACGCCAGGCACCGGCTGTTCGATGACGATCCGAAAGGCGATCTCGCTCTGCTGTTCGCGACCCATGACGAGGCTATAGCCCGATCGCGCAAGCGGACCAACTAATCGGATATTCCCGATTAGAATTGACGGATGCGATTCCATCGGATAATTCCGATGCATGCAAACCGATTCCGCCTTGTCCATTCTCGCCGCGCTGGGACACCCGACACGCCTCGATGCCTTTCGCCTGCTCGTCAAACATGAGCCCGACGGCCTGTCGACGGGTCAACTTGTCGAAGCGTCGGGACTCACCCAGAGTACCTTCTCCACCCATCTCGCGGTGCTCGCCAAAGCCGGCCTCGTGATATCCGAGAAGCGCGGGCGTCAAATTATCCAGCGCGCGGATATCGACGCGCTTCGCGGCCTGATGCTCTTCCTGGCGAAGGACTGCTGCCAAGGCCGGGCGGAGCTGTGCGAGCCGCTGCTCGCAGAACTCGCCTGCTGCTGAAGGAACGCGCGCTATGACCGACATCGTCATCTACCATAACCCCGCCTGCGGGACCTCCCGCAACACCCTCGCGATGATTCGCAATGCCGGGATCGAACCGCATGTCGTCGAGTATCTGAAGACGCCGCCGTCGCGTGCGCTGCTCGAACAGTTGATCGTCCGCGCCGGCATCACGGCTCGCGAACTCCTGCGAGAGAAAGGCACGCCCTATGCGGAGCTGGGGCTCGGAGACATGGCCCTTGGCGACGAAGCGCTGATCGACGCGATGATGGCGCATCCCGCCCTGATCAACCGCCCGTTGGTGGTCTCGCCGCTCGGCGTGAAGCTCTGCCGTCCCTCCGAAACGGTACTCGACCTCATCCCTGCGGGGCAACGCGGCGCCTTCGCCAAGGAAGACGGCGAACAGGTAATCGACGCCGCTGGCAACCGCGTCGGCGCCTGAGCCAAGCCGATGACAGAACCCAAGCGGGAACGGCTGTCGTTCCTCGATCGCTATCTCACCCTCTGGATCTTCCTCGCGATGGCGCTCGGCGTGTTGCTCGGTTCGGTGTTCACCGGCCTGCCCGCCGCGATCGATGCCCTCTCGTGGGGCTCGACCAACATCCCGATCGCGATCGGCCTTATCCTGATGATGTATCCGCCGCTCGCGCGCGTCCGCTACGAGGAATTGCCGCGCGTGTTCGAGGACAAAAGGGTGCTCGCCATCTCGCTCATCCAGAACTGGATCATCGGTCCCGTGCTGATGTTCGCGCTCGCGGTGATCTTCCTGTCAGACAAGCCCGAATATATGACCGGGCTGATCCTGATCGGCCTCGCGCGCTGCATCGCGATGGTGATCGTCTGGAACCAGCTCGCGAAGGGCGACAATCAATATGTCGCGGCACTGGTGGCGTTCAACTCGATCTTCCAGATCCTGTTCTTCAGCATCTATGCCTGGTTCTTCCTGACGATATTGCCGCCGCTGTTCGGTCTCGAAGGCAGCATTATCGACGTAAGCTTCTGGACCGTCGCCGAAGCCGTCCTGATTTATCTCGGCGTTCCCTTTGCGGCGGGCTATCTCACTCGCAAGTGGCTCGCAGACGCCAAGGGCAACGAATGGTATGAGACGCGCTTCCTCCCGCGCATCGCGCCGATCACGCTTGTCGCGCTGCTCTTCACGATCGTCGCAATGTTCAGCCTCAAGGGCGGTGAGATCGTCACCATTCCCGGCGACGTCGTGCGCATCGCCGTCCCGCTGACCATCTATTTCGTCGTGCAGTTCGTCATCAGCTTCTGGATGGGCAAGCTGATCGAGGCCGATTATCCGCGCACGACCGCGGTCGCCTTCACCGCCGCCGGAAATAATTTCGAGCTTGCGATCGCGGTTGCGATTGCCGCCTTCGGGCTCGCCTCGCCGGTCGCCTTCGCCGCCGTCATCGGCCCGCTCGTCGAAGTTCCCGTGCTCATCCTGCTGGTGAGCGTCGCCTTCTGGTTCGGACGCCGCTGGTTCCCGGCATCCACCCCCGCGAAAGACTGATTGTCATGGCTTCCCCCACCTTTTCGCGCCTGCGCGCGCTCGCCGATCCCACCCATCTTCCGGCGCTCAGCGCGGAATATATCCGCTCGCAGCCCGCGCTCGGCCTCGGCCCGCTCGACCCAGCGCCGCGCATCCTGCTGCTCTACGGCAGCTTGCGCGAACGCTCCTATTCGCGGCTCGTCGTCGAAGAGACCGCGCGCCTGCTCCAGCTCTTCGGCTGCGAGACGCGCATCTTCGATCCGTCGGACCTGCCGCTGCCCGATTTGATCGCCGACGACGACCACCCGGCCGTCGAGGAACTGCGCCAGCATTCGCTCTGGTCCGAGGGCCAGGTCTGGTGCAGCCCCGAACGGCATGGCCAGATCACCGGCATCATGAAGGCGCAGGTCGATCACCTGCCGCTCGCATACAAAGGGCTACGCCCGACACAGGGCCGCACCCTCGCGGTGATGCAGGTGTCGGCGGGGTCGCAATCGTTCAACAGCGTCAATACGCTCCGCATCCTCGGCCGCTGGATGCGGATGATCACCATCCCCAACCAGTCGAGCGTCGCCAAGGCTTATGCCGAGTTCGACGAGGCGGGCCGGATGCTCCCGTCGAGCTATTACGACCGGATCGTCGACGTTGCGGAGGAACTTGTGTGCTTCACCGTGCTGACGCGCGGCCATGCCACGCAGCTTGTCGACCGCTATTCGGAACGCAAGGACCGCGCCGAACCCGTCGTGACGCCGGCGCGATTGGCGGGGCTGCCGGGAGCCTGAGCCCGGGACCACGTCCAGCCCAGGTCGGCACCGAAGCGATCTTGCACCAGGGGCGCCTCCGATCTAGAGGCGGATTACCGGGGCCGCGCAACCTCCCGGTAAAGCGTCCCGGCGCTCAAGCGTTGCCTGTTCGTCCTCGATTTCGGGGATCAGGAGGTTTGCTTGAGGCTGTATCTTGCCGCGACTTTACTCGCCCTGCCCGCACCCGCTCTCGCCGAAGATGGCCTGACCATCACGGGCAGCATGCGCCTGCGCTATGAAATGATCCAAGGACAGGCGCGGACGGGATTCGACGAGAAGGACGACCTGCTCAATGTCCGCACGATCGTCGGCGGCGAATATCGCAGCGACGGATTTCGCTTGGGCGCCGAACTCTACGACAGCCGCGTCTATGGGAGCGAGGCGGGAACCCCGGTGACGACGGGCGAAGTCAACGCGTTCGAACTGGTCCAGGCCTATGTCGGCTATGAGGCGCGCGATGCCTTCGGTGCAGGCACGAAGCTCGATCTCCAGGCCGGCCGCTTCACGCTGAACCTGGGATCGCGGCGGCTGGTGGCCGCGGACGATTATCGCAATACGACCAGCGGCTATACGGGTCTCCGCGCCGACCTGGCGCTGCGCGGAGGTGTCGCGGCGACCTTTATCTATACGCTTCCGCAGGTGCGGCTGCCCGACGACCGCGCGTCGCTCGACGCCAACCGGGTCAAGTTCGACAAGGAGAGCTTTGACCTGCAACTCTGGGGCGGCCTCGCGACGAAGAAGCTCGGCGGGTCGCGCGGCTCGGTCGAGATTTCCTACTTCCATCTCGGCGAGCGCGACGCGCCGCAGCGGCCGACGCGCGACCGTTCGCTCGAAACGATCGGACTGCGCGCCTATCGCGATCCCGCGCCGGGCCGGTTCGATTATGAGAGCGAGACTTTCTACCAGTTCGGTACGATCAGCAGCAGCCTCGCTCCCTCGGCAGCCAAGTCCGATGTGTCGGCGTGGTTCACGCATCTCGAGGCGGGTTACAGCTTCCGCCACCCTTGGTCGCCGCGCCTATCGCTCGAATTCGACTATGCGAGCGGCGACGGCCGGGGAGGCGATTTCGGCCGCTTCGATACCTTGTTCGGCATGCGCCGCGCGGAACTCGCGCCAGCGGGCCTCTATAATGCGGTCGGACGGGCCAATCTTCTGTCCCCGGCGATCCGTATCGAAACAATACCGTCAAGGCGCCTCGATGCCTTTGCGGCCTACCGGCCGCTCTGGCTGGCCTCGCGGTTCGACAGTTTTTCGACGACCGGCGTTCGCGATCCATCCGGCGCCTCCGGCCGCTTCGCGGGACACCAGGTCGAAGCGCGCCTGCGCTACTGGCTCGTACCGAAGCGCCTCCGCCTCGAATGGAGCGGCCTGTTTCTCGGCAAGGGCCGGTTTCTCCGAAACGCGCCCAATGCACCGGCCGGGGGCAACACGCTGTATAATTCCTTCAATGCCACCATCAGCTTCTGAAACCGGCGCAGGTCGCAAACAGCATGCTTGGCTTCTGCGAGCAGCAACCTGTATAGACGGGTTATGGATGTTACCACTCGCACCCCCGGACGCGGATCAAAACTCTCGAATGGATCTGCGGCCGCCCGGCCCGGCAACTCCGATGACGAAAATGACAAGTCTCCGCCTCGCTATGCCGCCATCAAGCAGAGCATTTGCGATGCCGTTCGCGACGGACTTCTTAAGCCGGGCGACCGGGTTCCATCGGAAGCAGAGCTAGTCCAACAATTCGACGTGTCACGGATGACCGCCAATCGGGCGCTTCGCGAACTACAGGCGGCAGGCGTTCTTGTACGCCGCGCGGGTAGCGGATCGTTCATCGCCGAGCCCAAGCCGATCGGCCAGATGATCGAAATTCGCAATATCGCCGAAGAGATCCGCGAGCGCGGTCACATCTATCGGGCCCGCGTCGTGCAGAATGACGAGATACGCGCCAATGCGGACCTTGCGGCGCTACTGGAGGTTCCGGTCGGCACGAGGCTTTTCCACTCGATCATCGTTCATCACGAAGCCGAGTTCCCGATCCAGCTCGAGGAGCGTTTCGTGCTCGCGTCGGCGGCTCCCGATTATGGGAAGATCGACTTCACCCAGATGACGCCGAACGAATATCTGACGCGGACGGCGCCGCTCGAGCGCGTCGAACATCGGGTTCGCGCCGAGATGCCCGACGCGCACACCCACAGCATGCTGGGGCTCTCGGACGGCGAACCCGTGTTGCGGATGACGCGGCGGACGTGGAGCCATTCGCGCCTCGTCAGCCATGCCTGGCTGACGCATCCCGGATCGCGATTCGAGCTGTCGGCGGCCTTCTCGATCGACGATTGACGCCGCTCAGCTGGTGCGCGTGACGACCACCGGTTTGCGGCGCCGGCGCAGCCAGCGGAAATCGGCGCGGCTGAAGCTCTTGAACAGCAGATAGAAGCCGGTGCCCGAGAGCCAGAGCGCGCCAAAGGCGACGAAAATGATGAGCGGGTGGTTGAAGCTCTTCCGGTTGATGTAATCCATGTTGTGGAGCATCCAGAAGAAGTCCCACGTCCGCCAGGTGTCGCCGCGCATGACGAGGAAGCGCGCGGTGTCGAGCGAGACATAGGCGCTGCTGTTCTCGTCGTCCGCGAAATCGACGCGCCACATCGCCCCCTCATGATCGCGCGATTCGAGGTTCGGCTTGGCGATTACGCTCACCTCTCGGATCGGCGCCTCGTTCATCATGGAGGCGACTTCGCGCGCCATGGCCTCGTCGACCCGGATGTGCTCGCCGCTTGTCGCGTCGACGAGACGGACGCCTTTTGCGGAGCGCACTTCATAGACCGGCCGGGTTCCGAGATCGCGAAGGATCACGCCCGTGACAGGTTCGCCGCGCGGCAGGGCCGCCACGTCGAAATATTCCCCCGGTGGCAGTGGATGCGCATGCGACATCCCGCCGCCGTGCCCGCCGACCTTATCCTTGTCGAGCAGCGCCATCACCGATCCGCTGAGCGCCCAGAGCAGGAACTGGAGACCCAGGATCAGCCCGACCCATTTGTGGATGCGCCGGAAGAAGAGCGGCGTCAGTCGGATGCGTTTCATGCCTGCTTCCTCTTGCGGCGTTTGAAGGACCAGATCAGCAACCACGCCCCGCTGATCGCCATCGCGAAGACGCTCCAGGTCGCGACGCGGAGCAACGGGTTGTTGACGTCGGTCCGCTCATCATAGTCCATGATGTGGAGCATCCACGCGAAGTCGAACACGCGCCACAATGCGTGGCGGCGCGAGATAAGCTCACCGGTCGTCGGCGACAGATAGAGCGTCGGGCGGTTCCAGCCCTCGAACTCGACCTGCCAATAGGGCGGCTTGCGCGACTGCATTTCCTGTGGCGCTTCGGTCAACAGCCGCACCGACACGATCTTGCCGTCGCCGGTGTAGATGCGCCGCGCCTGCTCGCGGACCTGGGACTCGGTAAGCGCAGGCAGCGGCGCACCCGAGCGGGCATCGAACAGCCGCGCCCCTTCGGGAGTTTCAGCGCGCCAGACGGGGCGATCGAAGAACCGCTGCAAGCGAACCTCGGACGCACCGGGCGCGGCCGCAACGATCCGCGACGGCGGCGCGAGGCCCGCGAGGTCGAAGGGCTGAACCATCGGCGCGCGCACGAGATGGTCGCCATGGATGGTGTCGATATGCACGACCACCATGTAGAAGCCGGTCAGCGTCCAGAGCAGCGCCTGGACGCCGACCACCAAGGCCAGCCATTTATGCGTTCGCCGGACGAGCAGCGGCCAACGGATCGCCATATCGATTACCCTCAGAACGCGGTGCGGAAGCCGACGTAGAAACGCCGTCCGAGCAGGTCATAGGTCATCGTGTCGGTGTTCGCATCGGTGAAGCTCTGGATATAGGGCGCCTTGCGATCGAAAAGATTGTCGACACCGACCTGGAACCGGGTCTTCTCGTCGATTTCGAAAGCGACCTGGAGATTGTGGTAGAAGACATTCGGCGTGCTGTAGCCGATGTCGCCGGGGGCCGCATTGAAGTCGGTCGCCTTGCCGATCCACTGGGTCGACCAGGTCGCGCTGACCCCGTCCTTTTCAGCGGTCAGCACGCCATAGCCGCGCCATTTCGGATAGCCGCCATTGCCGCCGCCGATAAAGCCGTCGAAGTCGATCGGCGCGCCGCCGGGGAAAGGCAGGACCACATATTTGTTGAGATAGGTCACGTTGACGTCGAGCGAGACGTTCACGCTGCCGATGTCATTGTTGTAAACGAGACCCAGATCGAGGCCGTTCATTTCTTCGCGGCCCGTGTTGATCGGTTGCGCGGAGAGGAAGGTAACCTCGCCGGTCAACGGGCTGCGGGTAAAATCTTCGCAGAAGGGATGCGAAAGATTCTGGCTCGCATAACAAATGCTGAGCTTTGTCGAGCCCGGAATAGCACGGATCGCATCCTTGATCTTGATGTCGAACCAGTCGGCAGTGAGCGAGAGTCCCGGAACCAGTCCCTTCGGTGAAATCACCGTCCCGACGGTCCAGGTCGTCGAGCTTTCGGGTTTCAGATTCTCGTTGCCGCCGACCGTTGTCAGGATCGTTGTACCGAGCTGAACATAATTGGCCGGCACGCCCGACGCCTGACAATTGGCGATCAGTGTCGCATTGCCGCTGGTCGAATAGCGCGAGCAGGGGTCGGTGGTCGTCAGATTGCCCTCGGAGACGCCGCCGAACAATTCGGGGACGTTCGGAATGCGAAAGCCGGTGCCGTAGGTGCCGCGCAGGCGGAAGCTGTCATTGATGACCCAGTCGACGCTCCCCTTGTAGTTCCAGTCGCTGCCGAACAGGTCGTAGTTCGAGTAGCGAACCGCGCCGTCGAGGGTAAGCGACTGGAAGAAGGGTGTGTCGGCCAGAACGGGCACCGACAGTTCGAGATAGGCTTCCTTCGCCGTGCTCGTTCCGGAGATCGGATCCTGCTGGTTGGTGTTGGCAATACCGAGCACCGTCAGCGGATCGGGATCGCGCCAACCCTTTTCCTTGCGATAGACGACACCCGCCGCGAAGGAGACGGGGCCTGCGGGCAGCTTGAAGAGATCGCCGTTGATATCGGCGGTGACCGTCGCAAGCTCGTTGCCGCCGCGGTCGCGCGACGTGAACAGGATATAGTCGAGAACCTCCGGGGTCAGGTCGCCGAACCCGAGATAGTCGGCGCAGGGGATCGTGGCACCGGCAGCAAGACTGCACTTGGTCGTATCGAGGGAATTCGCCACTCGCTCGAGATTGGCGATGTTGGTCGAACCATCGACCGCGGTGTTGCGGCCGAAGGCGCCCGCGATTTCCCATCCCCAATCGTTCGAGAGCTTGCCGCGGAGGCCAAACGTACCCTGCCAGGTATCGGTTTCCTGGAAGAATTGGCGCGGGCCGGGCTCGGCGAGGCGGCGCTGGATGAGGACGATATTCTGCCCCGTCGGATTGGTGGGATTGCTCGCCGCGATCGAGAGGTTGCGCAGCGTTCCGGGCGTCGCGATCTGATTCGACTTGCGGAAGGTGTAAAGGAATTCGCCGAACGCCTCGATATTGTCAGTGATGTCATAGTCGGCGAAAAACGCCGTGCTCACGCGCTCGACCGGGCTCACCGCGTTGAGGAACGGGTTCGAGTTGAAGTTGTGCTTGGCAGCGCTGTACGGCTCGAAGAAGTTGCCGTTACCGCCCAGCACCTGATTGAAGTTGATCTGCTGGCCGTTCGGCAGCACCGCGCGGCCGCCGATCGTCGAGGCGCTGTTCACGCAGCTCAGCATGCCGGGCGTGGTTTCGGCAAGCGAGCAAGGCGCGCGCGTTGCCATATTGACCGCGCTCGTCTTCTGATAGGTGACCGCCGCCATGAAACCGCCGCGATCGTTGCGGACGCCCCACAGGAGGTCGGCGGTGAAGTCCGAGCCATCGCCCTTTTCGGTGATGCCTTGGCGCACGCTGAGGCCGAGGCCTTCATAGTCAGTGCGGGTCACGAGGTTGACCACGCCCGCCATCGCGTCGGCGCCATAGATCGCCGAGGCGCCGTCCTTGAGCACATCGGTGCGCGCGAGCGCCGCGACCGGGATCATGTTAAGATCGGGCGAGGAGTTCGCGCCGGTGCCGCCCGCGACGAGGCGGCGGCCGTTGAGCAGAACAAGCGTGCGCTTGATGCCGAGACCGCGCAGGTTCACCTGCGCCGTGCCATATCCATTGTTCGCCCAATAGGCGGAGGTCTGGTTGCCTGCGAAGCCGGCGTTGGCGGGAAGGCGCTGCAGCACCGTCTCGATATTGACGACGCCGGTGTTCTCGATCTGCTCGGCCGACACGACGGTCGCGGGGCCGACGCCCGCGAGATCCTGGCGACGAATGCGCGAGCCGGTCACGACGATGTCCGATCCGTTCGGAGCATCCTCCGCGGCGGGTGACTGCGTCGCAGCATCGCTCTGCGCGAGCGCTGGCGTTGCAAAGGTCGCGACCGCTGCGGCGCTGGCGAGCAAAATTGTCCTGGTCATCATAGCGAAACCCCCTGATGGTTGGCTGATTCCCCTCAGAGAGCATCAAATGTATATACAGGTCAATAGGAATTTATTGAATCATATCAATTAGTTATGAAGGAAATTCCGGGCGCACGACACCTATTAGATACGCACCCCAAAGCTCTACCCCTCATCAATTTTGAAATTTTTTTGCTGGCCCGAGCCTTTTCGCGCAAGGAGCCGGCTGGCCCCTCCCTCGGCTTGCTCATGAAATGACATGATTAAGTGGGTCGGCACAGCTTGGGGACGACCGACTTGAGCCGCTCAATGCGTAAGTATCTGTTCGAGAAAGGTCCGTGCGCGCTCGCTTTTCGGCGCGGCGAAAAAATCGGCCGGCCTTGCGTCTTCGATGATCTGGCCCTGATCCATGAAAAGAATGCGATCGGCCGCCTCGCGCGCGAATCCCATTTCATGCGTCACGCACACCATCGTCCGTCCTTCGCCGGCAAGGGCCGTCATCACATCGAGTACCTCTTTGATCATCTCGGGATCGAGCGCCGATGTCGGCTCGTCGAAGAGAAGAATCCTGGGTTCCATCGCCAGAGCGCGAGCTATTGCGGCCCGCTGTTGCTGCCCTCCCGAGAGCTGCCCCGGATATTTGCCCGCCTGGTCGCCAATCCTCACCTTGTCCAAATAGGATATGGCGCGCGCCTCCGCCTCCGGAAGAGACAAGCCGCCGAGGAGGACGGGCGCGAGGGTGCAATTCTCCAGCACCGTCTTGTGCGGGAACAGATTGAACTGTTGAAAGACCATGCCGACGGCGCGGAGCGCCGCAACGGCCTCCCGCGACGCGTCGGTAATCTTGGCCCCCTCGATCAGGACGGCGCCGGAGTCGGGCACCTCGAGCCTGTTCATGCAGCGAATGAGCGTCGACTTGCCGGAGCCCGAAGGCCCGCAAATCACGATCCGCTCGCGCGGGGCGATTTCGAGGTCGATCGAGCGGAGGGCATGATAGGCGCCATAATATTTGTCGACCTGCCGCAAGCTGACGGCCGCGTGGCCCGAGGCGTCGGTCATGACGCCTGCCCCCGGCCGCGTAGCGCCCGTACCCGCGCGAAGGCTGCGGCGAGGTCGGCGATCAGATCCTGCGGCGCTTCGAGGCCGGCGTGAATACGGATCAGCGCCCCATCTGCCTCGCCATTGGGAAAATCGCGGATCGGAGCGGGCCACGCCGGAACCGCGAGGCTTTCGAAGCCGCCCCAACTCGAACCGAGCTGGAACAGCGAGAATTCGTTGAAAAAGGCGCTGGTTTCCGGAGGGGTAAGACCATCGAGCTGAACACCGAACAATCCGGACGCTCCGGTGAAATCCCGCTTCCAGATTGCATGGCCGGGGTCGGCGGGATGAGCCGGATAGCGGACCGCAACCACTTCGGGTTGCTGGGCGAACCATTCGATCAGCGTCGCTGCGGTGCGCTGGTGGCGTTCAAGGCGCGCATCGAGCGTCCTGATGCCCCGGTGGACCAGATAGCAATTGTCGGGACTCGCGCAGTTGCCCCAGCGCGCCGCCGCGTCCTTGAGCTGGCGGTAGACGGCATCGCTGGCCGCCGTCATCGTGCCGAGCAGACAGTCGGAGTGCCCCGAGAGATATTTGGTTGCCGAAGCAAGCGAGATGTCGACGCCATGGGCCAAGGGCTTGAAGAAGAGCGGCGTGGCCCAGGTGTTGTCGAGAGCGGTCAATATGCCCCGGCTGCGCGCAACCGCCGTGATCGCGGGGACGTCGATCATATCGAATGTCTGCGAGCCCGGGGTCTCCATATAGATGAGCCGGGTGTTGCTGCGGCACAGCCCGGCAATCTCCGCTCCGATATCGGGCCGGAAATATTCCACCTCGACCCCGAAACGCGCGAGAACGTCGGTCAGAAACTTGCGGGTCGGCCCATAGACGCAGTCCGCGACGAGCAGATGGTCGCCCCCGGCCACGAAAGCCGTGAGGGCTAGCGCGATTGCGCTGGTTCCGGACGAGGTGATGACGGTCGCGCAGCCGCCTTCAAGTTCGCTGACAGCCTCGGCGAGCGCAAAGGTCGTTCGCGTTCCGTACAGGCCATAGATGACCTCATCGTAGAGACCCTGGTGCCGGTCCATATAGGCCTCGACGCTGTCGTAGATAATGGTGGAGGCCCGGTCGACGGGCGGATTGATGAGGCCCCGCTGATCGCACGGACGGGGACCGCCGTGCACGGCACGCGTCGGATCCTGCCAGGCGCGCCCTTTCGGGCTTGCCGGCTCCCCGGGCCATTTTCTGTCGTGATTATCCTGCATAGTTTAGTTTCCGTTCGATCTTCATGCTGAGCCGGGACAGGGAGAAACAGAGGAGGAAAAAGATTGTCCCGGTAAAAAGATAGGCTTCGGCGAAATAGGGTCGCCATTGCGCCTCGACGTAGGAGAGGCGGGTCGTCTGCAACAAATCGAAGACGCCGACGATGAGGACGAGCGTCGTGTTCTTGACCTCGCTGATCGAAGTGTTGACCAGCCCCGGCACGCTGACTTTCAGCGCCTGCGGCAACAGGATATGGCGCCGCGCCTGCCATTTGGTGAGGCCAAGAGCATGCGCGGCCTCGGCTTGCCCGACGGGAACCGCCAGCAGGCCGCCCCGGATGACCTCGGCCATATAGGCGGCAGTGAAGAATATGAGCGCGAGCTGGACGCGCGGCAGGCTGTCGATCGAGAGATAGGAGGGCACGAACAGCGGGAACAGGACCGCAGCGAGGAAGAGCACTCCGATCAGCGGCGTTCCGCGAACCAGCTCGATGAAGGCGACGCTCGGCCAGCGAATGCCGCGCCGCGCCGACCTGCGGCCGAACGCGAGGAGTATAGCCAATGGAAAAGCGCCGACCACCGCAAGGCTCGCGAGCAGCAATGTGACCGGCAGGCCGCTCCACTTCTCCATCGGGACATAGGAAAGGCCCGCGAATCCTCCTCGTAGCAGAAGTACCGCCACGGCGATTGCGCCGAGCCAGACAAGCCCGAGGCGGCTGCGCCAGAATCGCGGGACGAAGGAGAAGGCAAGGCATGAAAGCAGCGCGGCCGCCGCTGCTGCGGACCGCCACTGCTCGGCTTCGGGATAGGTGCCAAACAATATCAGCCGCGCATTTTCGCGGAGGAATGGCCAGCAAGCACCGCTGGCCAAACGGCAATCGGCCGCGCCCCCGGCGAAGGTCGCGTCGAACAGCAGCCACGAGAGCCCCTTGCCGGCGAAAGCCGCGGTCATGGCGAGGATCGCGATGGTGAGTATCGACTGGCGTCCTCCTCTGAACAGATTGCGCCGTATCCACGACGGCCAGGCGGTCGCCGAGCGCAGCGGAAAGGGTTCGAGGGGCGCCGACTGGATGCTCCGGCCGGGCTGCCCGGCGACGCTCCAGCCCAACTGGCGGGCATAGAGGCCGGTGACGAACGACAAGGATAGCGAAAGCAGCAGGAAGGTCGCGACGATCAGGCCGACGCCCTCGATCGCCTGCCCTGTCTGACTGATGACGGTATCGACCACCGAGACAAATTCGGGATATCCGATCGCGACCCCCAGGGAGCTGTTCTTGATCGTGTTGAGATGCCAGCTCGTCATCGGCGGTATGGCGATGCGCAGCGCTTGCGGCATCACGATCCGTCCCATTGTTTGCGCGGGCGACAGGCCGAGCGCTTTGGCGGCCTCGCTCTGCCCTGCGGGAACGGCGAGGATCGCGCCGCGGAATATCTCGGCCAGATAGGCCGAGGCATAGACCGAAAGGCTGGCGACCAGCGTCAGAAACTCCGTGGAGAGCGACAATCCGCCGACGGTTCCGAAGCGCCCCGCCCGCGGCAGATCGATCCCGCCCCACAGCAAGAGCGGCACCAGGGAGATGCCGGCGAAGGCCAGCGCAGTGCGCGTGCGAACGGCTCCTCGCCGCACGGCACCCAGCAGGATCGCACAGGCGACGATCGCGATGAGAAAGACCGGCCGTCCCGGATCGGCCAAGGAGAGCGCGGGGAGGTGCAATCCCCGATTATCGAGGTCGAACGGTCCGACGGCGCCCGGGCCGGGTCCGGGCAGACCGAACAGCAGCGCGGCGTACCAGACGAACATCTGGAGCAGCAGCGGAATATTGCGAACCAGCTCGATATAAAGGCCGGAGAGCCTCGCAAGCAGCCAGTTGGACGACAGGCGCGCCATGCAGACCGCGAGGCCGAGCAAGGTCGAGAAGATGATGCCGAGCGCCGATATCAGGAGCGTGTTGAGAAGACCCACCGCCAGCGCCGCGGCATAGGAATCGCCCGGCGCGTAAGCAATCAGCGTTTCGCCAATCGCGAAACCCGCCCGGTCGAACAGGAAACCGAACCCCGTCCGGATGTTTCGGTCCGCGAGATTGTCCGCCAATGTCGCAAACAGGCCGTAGGCGACCACAAGCCCGCCCGCGATCAGCAGCCAGGGTAACGCAGCGATGGCAAGCCGCCTGTGTTTATGAGTCATCGCATCGGCAACGGGTAGATCAGCCCGCCGTCCCGATAGAGCTTATTCTGTCCGCGTTCGACGCCGAGCGGCGTAATGTGCCGGTCGAAGATTTCGCCATAATTGCCGGTCGCCTCGATTGCCCGGTACGCCCAGTCATCGTCAAGGCCGAGCGACTTGCCGAATCCGGGCAAGCCGCCGAGCATCTTGCGCACTTCAGGGTCGCGCGAGGCCATCCGCATGCGCGCGGCATTCGCGCGGGTGACCCCCATTTCCTCGGCAGCGAAGAGCGCGTTCAGCACCCATTTGTTGATCTCGTACCATTGCTCGTCGTCGCTGCGCACGACTGGGCCGACCGGTTCTTTGGTGAGCCGCTCGGGCAGCACCACATAATCGTCGGGATGCGCGGTGTCGGCCAGGCGGATCACCGTCAGCGTGAAGGCATCGGTGGTCATTGCGTCGCACCGCCCGGCAAAGAAGGCGAGCTTGGCTTCCTCGGGATTCTCGAACACGACGGACTGGAAACGCAGCCCCTTGCGCTCGAAATATTCGGCGGTGTTGAGTTCGGAGGTCGTCCCCTTGGTGATGCAGATCGATGCGCCATCGAGATCCGTCGGAAGCCGCACACCCGATCGCCGGGGCACCAGGAAGCTCTGCCCGTCATAATACATGGTGCCGACGAAATTCACCCCGAGGTCGGTGTCGCGCGTCAGCGTCCATGTCGTCGTTCGCGAGAGGACGTCGGCCTCGCCCGTCTGCACGATCGTGAAGCGCTTGTTCGAGGCGACCGGCATGAACCGGACCTTGCGGGCATCGCCGAGGACCGCAGCGGCGAGCGCCCGGCAGTAGTCGACGAAGAACCCCTGCCAGCGCCCGCGCTTGTCGAGATAGGACATGCCGAGCTGCCCCGTATGAATTGCGCAATTGAGCGTTCCGCGCGCGCGAATCCGCGCAAGCGTCGATCCCTTCGCCGCGGCGATTTCATGCCCACCGGTGCCGGCGGGCTCGCGGCCGCAGCCGCCGAGTAACAGGGCGCCTGCGGCGAGCAGCGCCGGTAACCAGCGGCGCGATGCGTGCGACCTATTCATAAACGAGGCTTTCAATGCTAGCGCCATAAGAAATAGCTATAGGGAGCGATGTCCGATGAACCTGCGTCACCTTGAAGCCTTCAGGGCCGTGATGCTCTCGGGATCGGTCACCCAGGCCGCGCAGTCGCTCAACCTGTCGCAACCCGCGGTGAGCAAGATGCTTGCCGAGCTCGAGCATCAGCTGGGTTTTCAGCTCTTCCTGCGCTCGCGCGGCAGCGCGCTCACCGTGACGCCCGAAGCCGACGCCTTTTTCTACGAAGTCGAGCGGAGCTTCTCGGGCATTGCGGCCCTGAAGCGGGTAGCGGAAGATATCCGCAACATGTCGACCGGCACGCTCCGGATCGCCGCTCTCCCGGCGCTCGCGGTCAGTTTCCTGCCGCGCGTGATCGCGGCCTTTCGCGAGACCCATCCCGGCGTCACCGTTCAGCTCCAGACCCGCAGCTCCTCGACGGTGCGGCAATGGATGGCGAACCAGCAGTTCGACATCGGGCTCGCGACGCCGGCGCGCGAATTGCCCGGCATAAGGATGGAGCGCTTCCTGCGCTGCCCCGGCGCCTGCGTTCTTCCTGCCGGCCACCGCCTGGCCGTCAAGGACGTCATCCGGCCGGCCGATCTCGAGGGCGAGCCCTTCATTTCGCTTGCGCTCGAGGACGGCGTGCGTCACCGCATCGACCGCATTTTCGAGGACGCGGGCGTCCACCGTGAGATGGTCATCGAAACCCAATATGCGATGACCATCTGCGCGCTTGTCATGCAGGGGGTCGGATGTTCGATTCTCAACCCCGTGACCGCAGCGGACTATGCCGAGCGGGGCCTTACGGTCCGTGATTTCGCGCCGGAGGTCCATTTCGAATATATGCTCTTCACGCCGAAGTTGAGGCCGATGTCCCAAGTCGCTGCGGCCTTTATCGCGGTGCTCGAATCCCACCGCGACGAGATGTTCGGCTCCGACGCCAGCTGAAGACACAAGTCGGGGCACGGCCTTCACGGCCACCGATCAGAAGGAAGCGGTCGCGCGAACGTACCAGAAGCCCCCGTTGAACCCCGTCGGCGCGAAGCGGAGATATCGGATCCCGTTGTTGATCTGGGATTGCCGCGCCTCGACGTCGGGGTAATTGTCGAAGATATTCTCGCCGCCGACCGCAAGCTTGAGCATGTCGCTGACCTTGTAGGACAGCTCGAGATCGACCAGCAGTTCGGCGCCGCCCGTCTGGTCGGCAGCCGGTGCGGCGCCATAGTCGGTCCATTTGCCATAATAGTTCGCGCGCGCGACGAAGCCGAAGCGCTCGCCCGCATAAGTGAAGGACGCATTGCCCTTCCACTTCGGAACGAAGCCCTCGAGTTCGAGCAGCCGCTCGCGGTCCGCAGTGATCACCGGCGAAGCCTTGATGACATCGGTTTTGGTATAGTTGCCGTTGAGACCGAGCGTGGCCTTGCCGCCGCCGAGGTCGAAGCCCACGGTGAGCACCGCATCGACGCCCTGGGTGCGGCTGTCGAAGGAGTTGGTGAAGAAGCTCACCTGCTGGAAGGAATCCCCACCGGGAATGCCAAGCGCCGCGAGCTGCGCGCGCTGCGCCGGGGTGAGATTGAAATTGCCCGATACGGCGATCCGGTCTTCGACCTTGATGTTGAAATAGTCGAGCGTGAAGGTGATGCGATTGGAGGGCTTCACCACGATGCCGCCGGCGACGTTGAACGAATTCTCGGGCCGAAGCGGCGTCGCGCCGAAGAATTGCGCCACCGGATTGTTGGGCGCGATAATGCCTGCGGTCAGCGGCGCCCCGGTTATCGAGTCGATGTTGGTCTGGACCTGCGAGGCGTTCGACTGGCCCGGCGTCGGCGCCCGAAAGCCGGTGTTGACCGATCCGCGCACCGCGAAGACGTCCGAGAAATCATATCGCCCGTTGATCTTCCAGGTGAATTTCGAGCCGAAGTCCGAGTAATTCTCGTAGCGGCCGGCAAGGCCGAACTGGAGCGCGTCGGTGAGATTGCCTTCGAGCGACGTATAGGCGGCCCAGTTGCTGCGCGCGAACTCGCCCGCCTGGATGGGACTGAAGCCCGGGAAGCCGTTCGAGCCGACCGGCAGTCCGACGCGGTTTCCGGTATCGGGATCGATGACCGACGCGAAAGGACCAACCTGCCATGATGCGATGTCGCCGGCCGTGATCTCATATGTCTCGCGCCGATACTCGAGACCGCCTGCAAGCGTCAGCGGATCGGAGGTGCCGATCGCGATGGGGTAAGTGAGATCGAGATTGAAAGCGAGTTCGCGCTGCTCGAGCTGCCCCGGCTTGAAGGAGGTCGGCGACGCGAGGCCAAGCGACGGATTGACCGTATTTTCGATCCGGTAGGAAGCATGGTTCTGACCATAGGAAGCGCTGAGGTCATAGGTCAGGCCCGAGGAGAATTCGCCCTTGAGGCCGGCCGCCAGCGCCGCATCGGTCACCGTGGCACCGAAATCCGGGGTGAAACCGCCGGGAAAGAGCTGGCGGAAGCTGAACCGCTGTCCTCCGGGCGTATTGGTGAGCGGAATCGAGGTGGAAATGAAGCTGGCATCGGGGTTGCGGTAAAAGAAGGCCGTCGTGCCGCGGCTCCAGCTATAGTTGCCGAAGGTGTAGAATTCCATCTCGTCCGACAGTTCGATGCCGGCATTGACGAAGATGCGCGCCGCCTCGGATTCGGGATTTCCCCAGCGCTGCGCCGGGACCGGGACATCCTGAACGCCGGCATCGATGAGCGCCTGCGCGTCGGGACGCTGAATGCCGCGCGACGTCGTGCTGGCGTTCACATATTCGCCGCTGATGTTGACGAAACCGGCGTCGGTGAAGGGAAGCCCGACATTGCCCTGGACGAGGAAATCCTCGCCGTCGCCCTTATAGAATTGGCCATAGCGGGCGATCAGCAATCCGCCTTCGCGGTCGCGGCGCAGACCGAAATTGAGGACGCCGGCGATCGCATCCGATCCATAGAGCGCCGACGCGCCGTCACGCAGAACCTCGAGCTGGCCGATCGCGATCGACGGGATCGCCGAAAGATCGGGTCCCTGCGATCCCCGGATATAGGGAACATTGGTGAACTGGACCGTCGCGCCGCGATGGCGCCGCTTGCCATTCACGAGCACCAGCGTCTGGTCCGGCGGCAGGCCGCGCAGCGAGAAAGGCCGGGTAAAAACGGCGCCGTCGTTGCTGACGAGGCGCTGGACATTGAGCGACGGGACCTCGGTGCGCAGGAGATCATTCATGTCGGCCGTGCCCTTTTCGAGCAGTTCGGCACCGGTGATGATGTCGATCGGCTGAGCGGAATCGGCCGCCTTGAGATCGTTCCGCCGCGTACCCGTCACGACGATTTCGCCCTGCGACGCGCCTGGCCCCGGCGCCTCTTTGGCGTTATCCTGCGCGAAGGCGGCGGCGGCCGACATGCCTGCCAGGACGGCGATAATCGAGCCACTCGTGCGAAGCAATTTTCTCATGGTCCCCTCCCATTTGCGAAAGCTCTCGGCTTCGCCACCGAGCTATCTTCGCGGCCTTGGCATGACCAGAAATAATCACCACTCATCGCTATAAACGAGATGGTTATTCCATATGGTTATATCTCTCGCTGCGGCATCGAGCAGCGCCCGACCGCGCGGCATGCCGGGCGCGGCGATGCCGGACACTTCGCGCAGCTTGTCCTCGACCGCCCGGGCGACATGCCGCGTCGGCACATGCTCCTTATTTTTTGTCCATATCGTGCCCGGCATGAGGATCGGGTTCGGGTTCGACAGGTTTCGGCGCTTCCGGCGCGGCCTTTGCCCGCGGCGGCACAGCGGCCTTCGCGGCGGGTTCTTGCTTGGGGCGGGATTTCTCCGGAGGCATCGCTTCTTCGGTCGGCGCCGCCGGGGCAGACGCGGCGGGCGGCTCGTCCGCTACGGGCATGGTCTCGACCATTGCGGGCGGCTCACCGGCAGTGACCTCACTCTGTTCCGGTGTGACGTCGCTCTGCTGCGCGGGCTCAGTGCCGCATCCTGCCAGAGCAAATATCAGCGCGGCGGCGCTCGCTAGGGGAATGAATCTCGTCATATCTGTCTCCTCTTCGTGTCGGCAGGTCATGCGCGGAATTCAGAAACCTTGCCGTCGCTGCCGAATGCCATCACTTCGAATGCGTCCGCGCTTCCGTCCGGCATTTCCATTCCCGGAGAACCGCGCGGCATGCCGGGCACGGCGATTCCGCGAATGTCGCGTGGCTTGTCGTGGAGGAGTCTCGCAACATGCCGCATCGGCACATGACCCTCGATCGCATAGCCGCCGATCACGGCCGTGTGGCACGACGCCAGCTGGCCAGGCACACCATATCGCGTCTTTACGGCGGCCATGTCAGCGCGGTTCTCGACAGTCACATCATAACCGGCCTTGCGTGCGATATCCGCCCAAGCTTCGCAGCAGCCGCATTCGGGATCGCGATAAACGAGCATTCGCTTGGGGCTGGACGTCTCGGCGCCCGGCGCGGGCGCCGCGCCATTCTTATCGCTGGTCGCCGCCGGGCCCGAGGCAGAATTGCATGCCGCAAGCGCCATCCCCGATCCGACCGCAATCAGGCCGAAAAGATGACGGCGCGTCATCAGATTTTTCATGTCATTTCCTCGCGAGAATGGATTTCATCTGTTCGATTTCGGTCGCCTGCCCCGCGATGATGCCGCGGCAGAGTTCGCGTATCTCGGCATCTTTGAGAGAAGCCTGTTCACACATGAGGATCGCGCCCGAGTGATGCGGGATCATCGAACGCAAGAAGGCCGTGTCGCCGATCGTCGTCTGTGTCCGGATGAGCCCGAAGCTCCCGAAGAAGGCAACTGCCGATCCCAGCAGCAGGAACGTATTGAGACGTTTCGACGGGAACATGCCCGGCATTGCGACGATCATCAGCACGACCATCGGCGAGACCATCATCAGCGTCATGTAGAGCATGTTGAGATTATTGTAGAAGCTCGAGAGGCGGTCGATCATGACGAACATCACCAGATACATGATGACGCCGCTGACGATCGTCTGCAGCGCGAGGCTGCGATAGGCTGGTTTCACGGCATTTCTCCTCGACGTGTCGCCACCCCGCGAAACTTCTAGAACCAGGCCCGCACCCCCATCACGAAGCTGACGCCGCTCGCATCCTCGCCCGCGGCGCGGGCAAAACGCGCGGTATCGCCGACCTTGCGCGCCCATTCGACGCCGACATAAGGCGCGAATTCCTTCACGACCTCGTAACGCAGGCGAAGCCCGAGCTCGAAATCCGAAAGCCCCGAACCAACGCCGGTCTCGGGGACATCCTGAAGCGCAAAATTGAACTCGGCCCTCGGCTGCAAAATCAGCTTCTGGGTAATACGCTGGTCGTAATAGCCTTCCAGTCGCGCGAGCAGATCACCCTTGTTGGATAAAAACAAGGCGCCCTCGACTTCGAACCAATAGGGCGCGAGCCCCTCGAAGCCGATCGTCGCATAGGTGCGGTCGGGGCCGGGCCCAAGATCCTGCCTGATACCCGCCTGCGCGTTGAAATAGGGTCCGATCGCCCGGCTGTAGAGCGCCTGTACCTCGGCGCTCTCGATGCCTTCGCCGAACACGCCCTCGCCTTCGCTCTTGATCGTCAGCCGGTTAATGTCGCCGCCGTACCAAGCCTCACCGTCCCAGCGGAACCCGTCGCGGCCCTTGCGCGCCTGATATTCGGCAAGGTTGAAGCTGATGAAAGCGATGGTCTGCGCACCATTCTCTTTCATCATGTCGTGGCGCGAATGCTCCATTTCGGCTTGGGGATAAATGCGATCGGCATACCAGTCGCCGGGAGGCGCAGGCGCGGTAGCATCGCCCGGCGGCAAGTCGGTGCCGCTGGCGCCGCTCATCGTCGCCATGCCTTCCATTCCGGCCATGGGGTCCGCAGATCCGCCCTTCGGGGTGCAATGGCCCATTTTGGCATGTTCGGGCGGACAATCGGGATCGGACGGCGCCGCCGTGCCATGATCCATCGCGTCCATGTCAGAAGCGCCCTTGCCCGAAGCCTCCGCCTCGGGCGTACAATGACCCATCGCCGCATGTTTGGGCGGGCAGGTCGAAGTTTTGGGCTCCATGTCCATGCCCTGCATGCTCCCATGGTCCATCTGCTCCATCGACCCTTCGGCCGGCGCTTCGGGCGCGGGCTGCGCAACCGGCGCTGGCGTCGGCGTTGGCGTTGGCGAAGGAGCAGATGTTGGCGCAGGCGCCGCACCATGCATCGAATGATCCATCGACTGCGCCGCGGCGGGCACAGCAAAGGCAAGCGGGGCGATACCCGCGAGGAGAAGCGCGACCCGGGTCATTCGCCGTCTCCTTTCGGACGGACGCTGACGACGCGCATCATCCCGGCGTGCATATGATAGAGAAGATGGCAGTGGAACGCCCAGTCACCGAGCGCGTCAGCGGTGAAATCGAAGCTCGCGGTGCCGCCCGGCTGGACCAGCACCGTATGCTTGCGCGGCGAACGATCGCCCTTCCCCGTGACCAGCTCGAAAAAATGGCCGTGCAAATGGATCGGGTGGCTCATCATCGAATCGTTGATGAGGTTGATCCGCACGCGCTCTCCCTCGATGAAGGGGATGGGCTCGTGATAGTCGGACATCTTGATGCCGTCGAACGACCACATGAAGCGTTCCATATTGCCGGTCAGATGGATGTCGAGCGAGCGCGAGGCGGCGCGGGTATCGGGGTTGCGCTCGAGCGCGACAAGGTCATGGTAGGTCAGCACCTTGTGCCCGACATTCTCCAGTCCCTGCCCCGGCTCGCCCATGCGATCCATCGGCATCGGCGAGATCGTCTGAACGCTGGGATCGCGCTTGACCTGCGGCGCGACACTGAAGTCGCGCATGCTGTGCTGCATGCCTCCGCCAGATCCATGATCCATGCCCGCCATCGCGCCGCTTTCCCCCGCTGGCGTACAATGGCCCATCTTGGCATGTTCGGGAGGACAAGAAGGGTCGCTCGCCGGCATGGGCATGGCGCCCATATCGCCGCCCGAATGGTCCATACCCGCCATCGCGCCGCCCGACATGTCGCCCATGCCCATGTCCTTCATGGTCGCGAGCGGCCGTTCGCGGAGCGGCGGCACCTCGGCGACCATGCCGGCGCGCGGTGCGAGCGTCGCGCGTCCCATGCCCGAGCGGTCATTGGCCTCGGCAACGAGCGTATAAGCACGGTCCTCGACCGGGGTCACGATGACGTCATAGGTTTCGGCGACCGCGATCTGGAACTCGTCGATTTCGGTCGGCACGACATTGAGCCCATCAGCCTGGACGACGGTCATCCTGAGGCCCGGGATACGGACGTTGAAGATCGTCATCGCCGACGCATTGACGATGCGCAGGCGTACCCGCTCGCCGGGGCTGAAGAGCGCGGTCCAGTTGTCGCGCGGACCATGGCCGTTGACGAGGAAGGTGTAGGTCGAACCATTGACGTCGGCGACGTCGGTCGGGTCCATCCGCATCTTGCCCCAATCGATCCGCTCCTTGAGCGGTTGATCCTTGCCGGCAAGCAGGCCCGCCAGCGTCTGGCGCTGCATGTTGAAATGGCCGGGATTGACCTTGAGCTTGCGGAAGATCGCCTCGGGCGACAATTGACTGTGGTCGGACAGGACGACGACATGCTCGCGGTCGTAGCCGATCGGGTCGGCGCCCGCGGGATCGATGACGATCGGGCCATAATGGCCGAGCTGTTCCTGAAGCCCCGAATGGCTGTGATACCAATAGGTCCCCGATTGAACGACCGGGAATTCATAGACAAACTTCGAGCGCGGCTTGATCCCGGGGAAGCTGACGCCGGGCACGCCGTCCATCTGGAACGGCAGGATCAGGCCGTGCCAGTGAATCGAGCTGTCCTCGTCGAGATCGTTGACGACGGTGAGGCGCGCGTTTTGTCCCTCCTTCAGCCGGACGAGCGGCGCGGGCACGGTGCCGTTGATCCCGATCGCGCGACTGACCTTGCCGTCGATGCGCATCGTCTGGCGCGCGATGCGCAGCGTTATGTCATTGCCGGATACGGTCGGAAGCGGCGCGGTGATGCCGGACGACACCGGCTGGGCCCAGGCCGGGAACCATGCGGCCATCGCCGCAGCAGCCCCTCCACCCAAAGCTCCACTGACGAACCGACGCCTTTCCATCTGCATATTCTTTCCGACCGTTACTGACTGTTCCTAAAGCTATACGCAGGCGGCACGCCTGCCCCTCAATAAAAATGCCGGACGATGAGGAGATGCCGCCTGAACGAGCGGTCGAACCCTCAACCCTCGGCGCTCGCAGATGTTCCCGCGAGCAATTCCCGGAGCCTGGTCCGCGCTCGATAGAGGCGCGTTTCGACTGTTTTCTCGCTGACCCGCAAAATGACCGCTGTTTCGGCCTGGCTGACCTCGTCGACACCGCGGAGGAGCAACACTTCGCGCAAATTCTGCGGCAGCTGATCGATCGCCCCGCGAACCCTGGCGAGCTCTCGCCTGTCGGTCGCCGCGGAATCGGGCCCAGGACCATCGCTTGCTACGTGATGCGCATTTTCGAGCGGGAGCGCGCGGGAGAAAAAGGCGCGCACCTTTCGCCGTCGTGCCCAGTCGCGACATTTGTTGAGCGCGATACGGGCGATCCATGTGCGGAAGGGGCGTTCGCCATCATAGCGATCGAGCGCCGAAAAGCCGGAGACGAACGTCTCCTGCGTCAAATCCATCGCCTCGTCGGCATCGCCGATCTGCTTTACGATGAGCCGGTAGACGCCCGTTTTGTAACGGCGCAGCAACTCGCGATAGGCGTCTTCGCGGTGCGCGCGCGCAAAGGCCGCCAGATCCTGGTCGCTACATTGCGATAGGTCGGCGCTCACCGCGCATCGGCGGTCAGCGCCTTGACCACGCTTTTGTCGAACATTTCCGCTTGATCGGGGTTGAGAACCCCGCGCATCGCGAAGAGATGCTGGAGCGTTTCCTTCTGCAATGTCCCCATCACCTCATGCGTCTCGTCGATCGCCTCGGTGACGCGCGGTCCATAGCCATGCTCGGCTTCGATCGCCTGCGCGAGCCGGACATTGGCGGCGCGCATCTCGAGTTCGAGCGCCTGGCGGCGACCGGCGAAGTCGGCTTCGATCCGCTCGAGTTTCTTTTCCTGCTCCGGGGTCAGGTCGAGTTGGCCGTGGAGAAGCGCATGAAGTTCGGTTTCGCTGGCTTTGGGCGCATCGGCTACCAGACGGCCGATGAACACGCCGGCAATCGCCGCGGCGAAGGCAATGAGCCCCAAGAGAAGAAGACGGCGCGACGGCATCGCTACTGTACATCCAGCAAGGTGGAAGGCACCAATGCGCTAGGCGGGCCGAATGGGGTCAGGGGGCTTGCCGCGACCGCCGGCTGGGAAATCGCACTCCCCGCAAAGACACCGCCGCCGAGCGAGACAAAGGCCGCGAGCGCCATCAGGCGGCGCATCGCTACCGCTTCGCGCCGGCGGATCGCCAATGCGCCCATGATGCGATCATCGAGCGCATCGAGCGCTGCGGGCAGATCGATCCTGTTCAAAATGCGAAGCTCCTTATCCATCGATCGTCTCTTCAAACCTTTCCATCATTGTACATACGCGCCGAAGCGCCTCACCCCTCACACCAGAATATTATTCCGGAATATTTGAGGGCCATGCCGATATCCTGCGTATTAGCAGGACAGACACGCATTTGGAGGTGTTCATGTTCAAGTCTCTTCTCCCCTCTGCAGCGGCGGCTTTCGCTCTGCTTCTCATGCCGGCCACGGCAAGCGCGCACACCAAGCTCGTCAGCTCGACGCCCGCCGCCAATTCGACCGTTTCGAAGGTCACGTCGGTCAATCTTCAGTTCAACGAAAAGATCGTCGCCTCGACCCTCAAGACCGAGCTGGTCATGACCGGCATGCCCGGCATGGCCAATCATGCCCCGATGAAGGTGCCTTACTCGTCGATGATGGGCAAAGAGGGCAAGTCGGCGATGCTGATGCTCAAGCGGCCGCTGACAGCCGGAACCTACAAGGTCACATGGTCGGCGGCGGGCGCTGATACCCACCGCATGGGCAGCGAATTCAGCTTCACCGTAAAGTAAAAGACGGTGGGGGACCCCGTTCTGATCGGCATCAGGTTCGCACTTTATGCGGACCTGATGCTCATCGCCGGCCTTGCTGCGTTCCCGCTTTTTGCGCTGACACGGAGCGAACGCCTTGCGCCGCAGTCGATGATGGCCTCGATCTGGCGCGCAGAGCGATGGCTCTGCGCCGCCGGACTGCTTCTCTCCATCTTGGGGATGGGCGTGCTCGCGGCTTCGATGCAGGGTGTGGGGCTCCTCTCCCTGGAACTCCAGCCTTTTTGGGACCTTGTTCGCGAGACCGAGGTCGGCACAGCCTGGGTCTACCGGAGCGCAGCGCTGCTGCTCGCGCTGGGAGTCGCGATCTGGATGGTCCGCTGGCCGACAACTTCGGCCGCCGTACTCGCGGCCGCGGGCTCGGTGGCCGTCGCGAGTCTGGTCTGGTCCGGCCACGCCGGCGCGACCGAAGGCGCCGCAGGCACCGTGCACCGGATCAGCGACATCTTGCACCTGATTGCAGCGGCGGTCTGGATCGGCGCGATCGGCGCCTTCCTGATCCTGATCTCACCACGTCGTGTCCGCGAATGGCCGGGCGGACTCCAAATTGCGGCGCGGAGCCTCGATCAATTCTCGCGCGTCGGTACGATCTGCGTCCTCGTCATCGCCGCCACCGGCCTCGTCAACAGCCAGATGATCGTCGGCGCCGAGAATCTCGGCCGTTCCCTCGGCTCGCCCTATGGACAATTGCTTCTCGCCAAGCTTGCGCTGTTCGGACTGATGCTGGCGCTCGCGGCGGCGAACCGCTGGCGGCTGACCCCGGCGCTCGCGGCCGCCGTCCCGGGGACCGATACCGACAATGTCGACGCCGACCCCGACCTCGCGATTGCAGCCATGCGCAGAAGCCTCATCATCGAAGCGTCGGCCGCGCTCGCCATACTCGCGCTGGTTGCCTGGTTCGGTACGCTCGAACCCTTCGTCACCGCCGATCCGGTTTGACCCCAAGCACCGCCTCTTGGTCGGGTTCGATCATGCTCGGGACCGGCTGGGCGCTCATTGACGCGCGCATCGGGAGCAGCCGTCCCCATAACCATGTGGCGCACCAGATCAGCCTCGCCATCGAACGCGACCTCGAAATTTCCGGTGATGCCGACCTGATAGTTCCCGCCGGACACGCCATTGCGATAGCGTCGCATGTCCGGCACCGCCTCGGGCCGCCGGGCGCCCTCGTGCGGTCATTTTATCTCGACCCGCTTTTTCGTGCCGGCACCCGGCTGTCCGCCGGATCGGCGCCTGTCCTGTTGACGCCGATAGAGACAGCCGGACTAGGTGACATCGCAAGCGGCGCGGACGCGAAGCGCTGGGCGTCCGACTATCTCGACCGCTCGCAGGCGCGTCCGGTGGATGCCCGCCTGTCCGAAGTGCTCGCGGCCCCTGACGATTTGTCGACCGCGCGCGCCTTGGCCGACGTCGCCTGCCTTTCGCCCTCGCGCCTCCGCGAAATCGTCAGCCGCGACTTCGGCGTGCCTCCGGCCAAATTGCTGCAATGGCTCCAGCTTCAACGCGCCGTGCGGACGCTGGTCGGCGGCGGAGGTCTTGCCGACGCCGCGGCGGCGGGAGGCTTCGCCGATCAGTCGCACTTCACGCGCCGCTGCGCTCAATGGCTAGGCGTGACGCCTTCGGCCGGCCTTAGTGCCTTCGCGTTCGAAATCGTGCCCTGAGCCGGATGCGCCTCGCACCGCGTCGCCCCGGCGAAACATTCAAGACTGCCGCGCCTGTTTGCCCTTAAGCGTCTCGTCGAGACCGGCGATTGCGGCCGCAATCCGGCGGCAAGCCAAAGCGTCGAAAGGAGACGGCCATGCCCGACCCGAAACCCGTAGCAAGATCCTACACGCCAGCGGCAGGATATCACTTCCTGACGCCCTTTTATGATTTCGGCGTCGCGGTGACAACGCGCGAGCGCGTGTGGCGCGACCGTCTCGTTCGCCATATGGCGCTCGGCGAGGGTGACGTCATTCTCGATATCGGCTCGGGTACGGGAAATCTTGCGCTGGCGATCGCTCGCCATAGCCGGGACGTCCGCTATCTTGGTTTCGACCCCGACGAGGCAGCGACGCGAATTGCCCGAACGAAGACCGCGCAGATTGTTCCACCGCCGGAGTTTCGAGTTGGCTTTTTCGCGGCTTCGGCGATCGATGACTGGCCCCCGCCTGCCAAGATTGCGATCTGCCTCGTCCTTCATCAGGTCGGGCTTGAGGAAAAGGCACGTCTGCTACGCGAGGCCCGGCAGGTGCTCGCGCCGGGCGGCAAACTCTATGTTGCCGACTATGGGGAACAGCGCAGCCGCCTCATGCGGTTGTTGTTCCGCCTCACGATCCAGCAGCTCGACGGCGTCCAGGACACCCAGCCCAACGCCGATGGATTGCTCCCGGTGCTGATGAGAGAGGCAGGCTTTTGCGATGTTCGCGAGCTTGAGACGTTCCGCACGCCAACCGGTGCGATCGGGATCATCGAGGCCCGAAAGCCCGGGACCTGACGGCACGGGGCAAAGAAAATCCAAGGGATAACCGCTCTTCTTGCGTATCGATAGAAGCGGCTCCATTCTGGAACCGCCAGGAACGACGCCAACGGCGAACTCGACCGGTGGCGTTTGGACCGCCCCGCCGCGAGGCGGGCATCCGACACATACGGGAGCGGCGGCGATGCACGATCATCAGGGCGCAGAAAAAGGCAGCGGGAGCACGACTGATCCGGTCTGCGGCATGATGGTCGATCCGGCCACCACACCTCATATCGCGACGCATAGCGGCAAGCATCACTATTTCTGCAGCGCAGGCTGCCTCGCCAAATTCGAGGCCGATCCCGATCTTTATGCCGCAAAACGCGAGCCGGCCGCAGCCGATGCACCCGAAGGCGCCATCTGGACCTGCCCGATGCATCCCGAGATCCAGCGCGCCGGCCCCGGAAGCTGCCCGATCTGCGGCATGGCACTCGAGCCCGTCATGCCGACAGCATCGGGCGGCCCCAGCGAAGAATATCGCGATATGCGGCGGCGCTTCTGGATCGGGCTCCTTCTCGCACTCCCGGTGGTTGCGCTCGAAATGGGCGGCCATCTGACAGGCCTCCACCAATATGTCGGCCGCCAGACGAACAACTGGGTCCAGATGCTGCTCGCGACCCCCGTCGTTCTATGGGCGGGCTGGCCCTTCTTCGAGCGCGCCTGGCTCTCGATCCGCAACAAGAGCCTCAACATGTTCACCCTCATTGCGATGGGGACGGGCGTTGCCTGGGGCTACAGCATGATCGCGGCGATTCTCCCGCAAATCTTCCCGGCAGCCTTCCGCGCCGCCGATGGCTCGGTCGCGGTCTATTTCGAGGCCGCCGCGGTCATCACGGTGCTGGTGCTACTCGGGCAGGTGCTCGAACTCAGGGCCCGCGAGACGACGAGCGGCGCGATCCGCGCGCTCCTTGACCTGACACCGAAGCTCGCCCGGCGCGTCCGCAGCGATGGAAGCGACGAGGAGGTAGCGCTCGAGGAAGTCGCGGTCGGCGACATGCTGCGCATCCGTCCGGGCGAAAAAGTCCCCGTCGATGGCATCGTCGTAGAAGGCCGCGGCACGGTCGACGAATCGATGGTCACGGGCGAATCGATGCCGGTGACCAAGGCGGCCGGGGCGGCGCTGGTCGGCGGAACGATCAATCAAACGGGCGGCCTGCTCATGCGCAGCGAGAAGGTCGGGCGCGACACGATGCTCGCGCGAATCGTACAGATGGTCGCCGATGCGCAGCGCAGCCGCGCGCCGATCCAGCGTCTCGCCGATGCCGTTTCGGGCTGGTTCGTGCCCGGCGTCATCGTCGTCGCCATTGCCGCTTTCGTTGTCTGGTCGCTTCTGGGCCCCGTGCCCGCCATGGCCTATGGCCTTATCGCCGCCGTCTCGGTGCTCATCATCGCCTGTCCCTGCGCGCTCGGCCTCGCGACGCCAATGTCCATCATGGTCGGCGTGGGGCGCGGCGCCGAAGTTGGCGTGCTGATCAAAAATGCCGAGGCGCTTGAGCGGATGGAGAAGGTCGACACGCTCGTCGTCGATAAGACCGGGACGCTGACAGAAGGCAGACCCTCGGTCGTCGCCATCGAAGTCGCCGAAGGGTTCGAGGAAAACGACCTCCTCCGGATTGCCGCGAGCCTTGAGCGCAGCAGCGAACATCCATTGGCCGCCGCAATCGTCAAAGCGGCGGAAGACCGCGCCCTCGCGCTCGTCGAGCCATCGGGAGTCGACCAGCCGGTCGGCAAGGGCATCGTCGGGGTCGTCGACGACAAGGCGATCGTCCTCGGCAATGCGAACTTTCTCGAAGAATATGACGTCGATCTGGGCGCACTCGCCGAGGCGGCTGACCGGCTTCGTACAGACGGTGCAACGGCGATCTACATCGCGGTCAGCGGCAAGGCGGCCGGCGTCATCGCCATCGCCGATCCGGTCAAGGAGACGACGGGCGACGCACTCGCGGCGCTGCGCGAAGCCGGAATCAAGGTCATCATGCTAACCGGCGACAATCGCGTCACCGCCGAGGCGATCGCGCGGCGCCTCGGCATCGACGACGTCGAGGCCGATGTCCTCCCCGACCAGAAGAGCGCGGTCGTGCAGCGGCTGCGCGAAGAGGGCCGGATCGTCGCCATGGCCGGCGACGGGGTCAACGACGCCCCCGCGCTCGCCGCCGCCGACGTCGGCATCGCGATGGGCTCGGGAACCGATGTCGCCATCGAAAGCGCGGGTGTGACGCTACTGCGCGGCGACCTTCTGGGCATCGTGCGGGCGCGGCATCTCAGCCATGCGACGATGGCGAACATCCGTCAGAATCTCTTCTTCGCTTTCGCCTATAATGTCGCCGGGATTCCCGTCGCTGCGGGCGTGCTCTATCCGATTTTCGGACTATTGCTCTCGCCGGTCATTGCCGCCGCTGCAATGGCACTCTCGTCCGTCAGCGTCATTGCCAATTCTTTGCGGCTGCGCTTTGCCAGAATCTGATCGAAACCACGGGAGGCACTCGTGAAGTGTCGGCACAACAAGGGGAAATGATATGAGACGACTGACGATTACAGCAATCGCATTGGCCATGCTGGTGGCCGTCCCGGCTCAGGCGACCGAGCCTGCGGATTTTCAGGGCGCGGCGGCAGCGCTCGCGCAGTATAAATCGGCGATGGAGAAACTGGACCTGACCGGCGTCGAGGCCCTCTTTTCGCCAGACGCCCAGATATTCGAATCCGGCGGCGTTGAAGGGAATTTCGCCCACTATCGCGACCATCACCTGGGTCCCGAACTCAAGGAATTCAAATCCTTCACCTTCCGCAATTACAAGATTTCGGTTCGCGGCGAAGGAAATATCGCGATCGCAACCGAGACCTACAGCTTCTCGATTGTGCTCGCGAGCGGCGAGACCATCGAACGGGATGGCGTCGCTACGAGTGTCCTCAAACAGGACAACGGAAAGTGGCAGATCTTCAATCTCCACAGCTCCTCACGCAAGCCGAAGGTGCGACCGGCGGGTGGCAGCTGAGCGGGCAAAAAAGGGGCTAGTCCTCACGATCTCTCCGAACCCACACCTAGCAGGACGCATGAGCCCGAGCGGGTGTGGGCACCCTGAAATGGCTCGTCGCGGCAAGTACGGAAACGCCTGCCTCGTCTGTGACAAGGGCAAAGCTGTTGGGGTGCGTATCATCTGTTGCACAGCCGCCGCATTGCGTTCGGCTGCAAAGCTCAAGGCCTGTTATGCGGGAGATAGATAATGGAGCGATTTCGAACTTTCGATTTCCGAAAGCATATGCCGAGCGTGACGTTCACGCTGCTGGCGGTTGCCCTGATAGCGGGCGCGGGTGCGATCACCGTCTATCTCGGCCTATATAATATAGCGGCCGATGCCCCCCATAACCGGCTGACTTACAGCGTCATCGAAACATTCAGGGAGAAGTCCATCGCAGCGCGATCCGGATCGATCGCGGTGCCGGCAGATTTGGCGGCTCCGGCGCGGATCGCGTCGGGCGCAGGTCTCTATACCGAGATGTGCAGCGGCTGCCATCTCGCGCCCGGGATGGAAAAGACCGAAATGAGTCAAGGGCTGTATCCGCAAGCGCCCGTCTTGTTCAAAGGTTCGGAACGTTCGGCTGCGGAGCAATTCTGGATCATCAAGCATGGCATCAAGATGACCGCCATGCCGGCCTGGGGGAAAACGCATGATGATCGTCTCATCTGGGATATGGTCGCGTTTGTCCGAAAACTCCCTGGCCTGTCGCCGGCACAATATCAGGCTATTACGCAGAATGCGCCAATGGACCATGACGCGATGATGAAGGGCATGACAGAGGCGGAAGGCGCGAGTCAGAAACCAAGCGGAGCGGGCGAACACGCAGGGCACTGAGGTCGTCGACAATTATGCAGCGCCGGGCGTGAACGGGCTCGTTTCGACCTTCCATTCCCGCCCACCTTGCCGGTGGGACGGAAGGTTTCGCCTTTCGCTAAGGGCCGGATCGAGCGAACTGTCTTGGCCGGCAAGCCGCAGGTGGAAAACAGCAATTCGGAATGGATCAAGCGGGGGCTATAAACATGAAGCGCGATCTTGTTCGCGAACTGATCGAGCGCTGGCGCGGCGATTCCGGCTCGACCTATCAAAGCTGGTTCCTGTGGGAGGAACGACTGAAGAATTTTCGGTCGATCAGAAGAGGCATCTCGCAGGTCGTCGCCGAAATTGAGGCCGGCACCTTCGGAGCGGCATATCGGGGCTCGTCATTGGAGATCATTGTTCATTCAATCGCCGAGCAACGACAGATTTTCAAAGGTGCGGATCATGCTTTCTTGTGGAAGCCCAAACTCCGAATCCCGGACATCTACGAGAACGCCGACAATCAACGAGCTTTTGGCAGACTTCTTCACCATTGCTCCTGTTGCGATACCGCCGAGGAGGTCGTCGCCGGGATCCTCGCAATCGACAGACAGAAGATCAAGGGGTTGGGTCCTGCGGTAGCCAACATTCTCTATTTTCTGCATCCCACCCTTGTGCCTCCGTTCAATACGGCAATCGTAAAGGGCTACAACGCGCTGACGGGTGCGAATGTGAAGCTTGGCAGCTGGGAGCATTTTCTCGCGATGCGCGCGGGCATTCTGGATCTCAACGATTGCTACCGGGATCTTCTCTCCAACGATTTGGGCGCGATAGGAGGGCTGCTGTTCGATATCGGATCGGGACGGTTTCCAGCCCCACCGCTCAGCGGTTCGAGCGAAAATGCTCGCGATTGGATGGCCTTGCTGAATGAAACGCGCTCACAGTCCGACAAGTTCGATAAGGGGCTTGCAAATCAGAAAGAGAGCGACCGGACGCATAGCGAAGTCCAATCCTGGCTTCGGGACCTCGGCCTTGCACTTGGATATGACGTCTGGGTAGCGGCAAATGACCGGGGGCGCCTTCATGAGGGTGTACCGCTCGGGTCTCGATGCCTCGATAGCTTGCCGCATGCCATCGCAACCGCTCAAGGAAGCGATGCCATAAGACTGATCGACATCTTATGGCTCGAGCAATCGACGGCTACGGTCGCGGCGGCATTCGAAGTCGAGCATTCGACATCCATTTATTCCGGAATTGTCCGCATGCTTGATCTCGCGCTGAGCAGCGAGAATCTTCATTTGTCGACGCCACTTTTCCTGGTTGCACCCGATGCGCGAGAAGCCGATGTCCGCGCTCAGCTCCGACGCCCGGCTTTCAGCCGGATCGGTGATCTCGACATTTCCTACCTGCCCTACGCCGAGCTCGAACAGAACAGGGTCGCCATTGCCCGCTTCGGTACGGGCCTGAAGGCGATCAAGGCGATCTCCCATCCATTGCCGTGAGGCAGCCGACGACGCGTAGGCCTCCGAAAGCAGTTGGTCTTTGCATCCTCGCGGCGTCACAGGGAAAGCCGGGCATCGAAATCGCGCGCGCTACCGACGTTCAGGATGGGACTAGCCCGTATCTGTTCGTGCCATCTTACTGTCCGGCTCATCGTGCCATCAGCAGGGCCGTTCAAGTAACGGCGCCGGTGAGAACAGGGACATATCATGTCCTGCGTTCAGAGGAAGTATTCCCCCCGGGCGCAAGCGCCCAGGGGGACCGACGACCGTAGGGGAGTCGCCGGGGGACCTCGCAGGACGAGGAACCTCAGAAAAAGTAGCGCAGCTGCAATCCGTACTGGCGCGGCTCGCCGTAGATGTAGAGCGGAAGAGTAGGGTTCGAGACACCCGTCGCGTCCGTCCCGATCGTACTATAGCTCACATAGCGCTCGTTGGTGAGATTTCGGCCATAAAGCGCAATTTCCCACGCTTCGCTCGCCGGCTGCCATGTGACACGCCCATTTATAAGGGTCGTGGCGTTTCCGGAAAAAAGCGGATTGTTGCTGGGCTTGAAAAAGACGCTGTCGCGCCAGGAGATATCGGTCCGTAATGTCAGCATTCCGCCGCCCAGGGAGGCCTTATATTCTCCGCCGAAAGTGATGTTCCACTTCGGCGCGTTCGGCAGCCGCTTGCCCTTGAGGCTTGCGCCGACGTCGTCAAAATAGACATCGTAGCGCGCATCGAGATAAGCGATCGTGGATGTAAGCGTCAGGCGATCGAACGGCCGTGCCATCAGTTCCGCTTCAACGCCCTTGATCGTCGCCTTGCCGGCGTTGGTGGTACTGGCAACGCCATTATTATACTCGACCACCTGAAGATTGGTGTAATCATAATAGAAGGCGGAAAAATTAGCTCGAAGCCGGCGATCGAGGAGCGTCGACTTCAGGCCGACTTCGTAGCTCCAGACATACTCCGGGAGGAAAGGCCGCCCGTCTCCCAGCTGGAATCCACCCGATTTGAACCCGCGGGTTGCCGACGCATAAGCCATGACGTCATCGGCAAGGTCGTAATCGATCCCAATTTTCGGAGTCCAGGCGGTCCAGGATGATTTGGGCTGACCGGCATCGACCTGATTTCCGTTCAGCAGGACACGATATCCGAAATCCTTTTTTTCGTATGAGTATCGAAGCCCTCCGGTCAATCGCAGGCGGTCGATGAGTTCGTAGCTTGCTTGTCCGAAGAGCGCGAATGCATTCGTCGTATTGTTTTCCGGGATCGCGAGCCGACGACCCGGTTCGATGATCCGTATTTCGTCGTTGCCCTTTTCATTCAGATAGAATGCTCCGACGATCCAGCGCAGCTTGTCCGCATCGTTGTTGAGAAGTTGGAACTCTTGCGTGAAACTGCGGGAACGTTCGTAAAATTCGATATCGCGGAGGAAGAGGTCAGTCGAGTCAACGTCGAGCGCCTGGACGACCTTGCTCTTGCGCAGCGCCGTAATCGAGCGGAGCGTGACCGGGCCGCCGTCCCAGTTCATGGTCGAGGACACGCCCCAGGCATCGACATCGTAACGCGGCAGGCGGTCGAGTGCGGCCTCTTTGTCATTGGCCGGGATCGTCGCCCCCGCATCGACGAAGCCTTGCGGATAAAAGGGCCGAACAGACCGCGCGCCGGTCTCGCGATCACGGCTGGCATCCGCCCGCAACACGATCTCAAGACGGTCGCTCGCGTCAATCGCAAGCGTCAGTCGTCCAGCGAGATTATCTTCGTTTTGGTATCGCCGTCCCGAGACGACGTCGCGGTAGATGCCGTCGCGCTGGTTGGCAAGCAAGGTGAGGCGGCCTCGGACGCCCGCTCCAAGCGGTCCAGAAATCGTGCCGCTCAGCGAGCGCTTCTCGTAATTTCCGACGGTGAGTCCCAGCGCGCCAGTCAAATCCTCCGTAGGCATTTTGGAAATGATGTTGAGTGTGCCGCCGGCGGAGTTGCGACCGAAGAGAACGCCTTGCGGTCCGCGCAGCACCTCGATGCGTTCGACGTCGAACAAATCCTGATAGCTTGTGGTCGGGCGCGAGATGTAGACGCCGTCATAATGGACTGTCGTGCTGGGGTCGGTCGCAACGCCGAACGCCGAGGTGCCAATTCCACGAATATTGATGATCGCCATGGAATCGTTGGTGATCGACACGCCCGGCACAAAAAATTGGAGGTCTTCGACGTTTGATATGCCCGTTGCCGTAAGCGCCTCGCCGGTCATCGCTGTCACCGAGACGGGAACGGACTGCAGATTTTCCTCGCGCTTCTCCGCCGTTACGATGATCTCGGCGAGGCCGTCCGACTGGGCTTCCTGAGCCTGCGCGGGAAACGCGACCGCCACCGCAATCGCCGCCATCGAGCTTCGCTGCATTGCGCGCTTCGTCGACGAATAACAGTATAATTTGTTCATTATGCTTCCCCTGTTTCGAAGAACTGCCCTTTCGCGCAGCCCAAATGAGTTTCGGGGAAGTCGAGGACAAAAACATGCATGCCCGGAAACCGCTGCTTACGGCTTCCGGGTTCAAGCACCCAACATCCCCTACTGACATTGATTACGCACCAGAACGACTCATCCCTCAAAAATGGTTCGGGCGACGTAAAACCATCGGAATTGGGCTCCCCGATTTGTTCAGATCGCCAGGATGAAGTTGATCCGGAACGCCCAAAGGCTCCTACCTTCATCCAGAAGCGGCGCTTTTCGCTTCTGCCCCTCGTCGGAGCCTTGGTCGGCGCCGTGCACGTGACGCAATCGCTCGCTTGACCCTATGGTCAGGTCTTCCCCGTGGAAGCCTATTTGTTCGCTCTGATGCCGGTCCTAGCCGCGGAGATTCGATGGCGCCTGACCCAGGCACTTCGGACGGCCGTCGCAACTCCGGACGCGGCAGCGGCGAGACACTGCGGCTGCGATCCGCGCTAGCCTTCAGCTCGATGTCGCAGCCGGAGTTACCATCCCATCGCTTGTAGCCGGGATGCTGGAACCATTTGCGACCGATTGACACCAGTTTGAGGGAGGTGAGACGGGCCGTCAGCACCATCCGCCCCCAAGACCAGTCGGGCTAGATCTGCTCGAACGCCGCTATGATCGGGCAGTGGAGCGTGTCGGCGGCAGCGCATTGGCGCGACAGGCCCATGAGCGCGCGCCGCGCCACATCGAGTTCGGCGATCGTCTTTTCGATCGCCGCGATGCGCGCGTCGGCCAGTTCGCGCGCTCGCGCGCGATCGCTCGACGCGTCGAGTTCGAGCAGTTCGGCGATCTCGGTGAGCGTAAATCCCGCTGCCTGTGCCGATTTGATGAAGCGCAGACGGCGCAGAACCGCCTCGTCGTAACGCCGGACTCGGCCTTCCGACGGGGCGCTGGCCGACTGAGGCGGAACGGGCAACAGGCCGCGGCGTTGGTAATAGCGGATCGTCTCGACATTGACGCCGCCCTGCCGGGCAAGCTGGCCGATGGTCATGTCACGCAAGGCCTTGACTCCGTACTATGGTACGGAGCCTATATAGCGGGAAGCGATCGGGAATCAAGAAAGGCGAATCGATGAATATGCAGGTTCAGCGCGCGAACGAAAGCGCGCCAGCGCACACTGGTGCGGCGGTTTCGGGCAAGCCGCGGGCGACCATCTATCGCATGGTGATGGAGCAGCATATCTGCCCCTATGGCCTGAAGGCGCTGCATCTGTTGCGCAGCCGCGGCTATGACGTCGAGGATGTCTGGCTGACGACCCGCGAGGAAACCGACGCATTCAAGGCGAAACATGGCGTCGCGACGACGCCGCAGACCTTCATCGAAGGCGAGCGGATCGGCGGTCTTGACGATCTGAGGCGCCATCTCGGTCTGAAAGTCCGCGATCCTAAGGCGCTTACCTATAAGCCCGTCATCGCGCTCTTCTCTATCACCGCGCTGATGGCGCTGGCCGCCAGCCAAGCGGTGTCGGGCACGCCCTTCACAATCCGTGCCGCCGAATGGTTTATCGGGTTCAGCATGGCGTTGCTTGCCTTCCTCAAGCTCCGCGACATCGAGAGCTTCTCGAGCATGTTCCTGAACTATGACCTGCTCGCCAAGCGGTGGGTGCCCTACGCCACCATCTATCCGTTCGCCGAGGCGCTCGCGGGCATCCTGATGATTTCCGGCGCGCTGAGCTGGATTTCGATCCCGGTCGCGCTCTTCATAGGGAGCATCGGCGCCGTCTCTGTCTTCAAGGCGGTCTATATCGACAAGCGCGAACTTAAATGCGCCTGCGTCGGCGGCGACAGCAATGTGCCGCTGGGCTTCATATCGCTGACCGAGAATCTGATGATGATCGCCATGGCGCTGTGGATGCTGCTCGCGCCCGCTGCCATGACGATGGGCCATAATTAACCGGGCCCGGTGTAACCGTGAGGGGACCGCCGGCGAACAGGTCGGCGGGATCTTCCTCCAGTTTCGAATTGACGCCAAGTTTGACAAGGATCATGCTTTTACCGTGAAACGCTGGCTCACCTTCCTGCTTCTTGTCGGAGCCGTCCTCGGCCTCCTGGCACAGGAAGCCGCGTTCGCCTCCGCGCCGGCGATCCCGGCAGCCGCAACCACGACTACCGCGGCGATGAGCGACGAATGCGCCGAGATGATGGGAATCGACAAGTCCCAAGATAGCGCACCCTGCAAGGGCCTGACCCTCGATTGCATCGCCAAGATGGGCTGCGCGCTGCCGCTGGCGGTCGCGGCGCCCGCCGCCTCGCTGGAGGCGGCCGCCTATCGGCCGGCGCCGGTAGACGCGCGGCCTGCCGTTCGCTTGACGGGCCGAATCGTCGGTCCCGAGCCCGAACCGCCTCTATTCCGCGGCTGAAACGCGCGATGCGCGCCGGTCTCCCCGGCGCGTGTCTCCCAGCTTTTCAACCGAGGAATTTCACCATGAAGACGATTTTTGTCGTTGCCGCGCTCGCGGCCGCAACCCTTGCCGCTCCCGTGTCCGCGCAGGACGCGAGCGGCGGTCATTATGAATGGCAGACCCGCCAGGTGCCGGGACCGAACAAGTCCAATATCAACCCGCGCGTTCGCGTGTGGGTCAAAGACGCATCAATGAATATGGCGGCCTGCGACTGCACCATGATGAAGACCGACGCAGCGGGCTGCATGCACGACATGCCCGGACATCGCATGTCGCCCTCCAAGGGCTGACGGCTTCCGTCCCCCGGCCGACGTGCCGGGGGACATTTCCGCCTGACTCGAAAGAGGGGGACATATGCGCATATATCTTGCGGCAGTTTTGCTTATCCCGACGCCCGCGGCGCTACATGCCGAGCCGATGACGCTCGATACGGCGCTCGACCGCGCGGCATCAGAGGCGCCCGAATTGCAGGGTCGCGAAGCCGGCATCGATGCTGCCCAATCGGCGGCGATCGCCGCCGACCGGCTGCCCGACCCGAAACTCAATATCGTCCTGCAGGATTTCCCGGTGACCGGGCCCGACGCGGGCCGGTTCAATCGCGACGACTTCACGATGCAGGTCGTCGGCGTCAGCCAGGAGTTCCCGAACCCCGCCAAGCGCCGCGCGCGCGCAACGCGTGCGCAGGCCGACATCGGAATCGCCCGCGCCGACGAGGCGGTCACCGCGCAGGATATCAGGCTCGCGACCGCGCTTGCCTGGGTCGACCTTTACTACGCCAAGAAGCGTCTCAAGGAACTCGACCTGCTCGATTCTGGTCTTGAAGACCTTCAAGCGACGGTGACCGCGCGGCTGGCCAGCGGCGCTGCGCGCCCGGCACAGGCGCTTGAACCCGATCAGCTTCGCGCCGCGATCAATGATCGCCGCAGCGCACTCGCCGCCGAGATTGCCCGCGCCCGCGCGCAGCTCGCGCGCTTTACCGGCGACGCAGCCGCCGACACGCTGGGAGACTTGCCGCCGCAAATGATCGACGAGCAAGGATTGCGCTCCGGAATCGACGCCCTGCCAAGGCTGCGCGCGCTCGATGCCCGCGCCCTCGCCGCCGATGCCGAGACCGGTCTCGCCCGCGCAGACAAGCGCCCCGACTGGAGCGTCAACGCGGCCTATGGGCGGCGCGAGCCCAATTTTGGCGACCTCGTCACGGTTGGCGTCACCGTAGATCTGCCCTTCTTCTCGAAAAGGCGGCAGGATCCCAAGATCGCCGCGCGCGCCAGCGAGGCGACGCGCGCCCGGCTCGACCGTGAGGCCGCCAAGCGCGACATCGCGGCGGGGCTCGACGCCGATCTCGCCGATCACCGCATGCATCATGAACAACTCGCCAATGCGCGCACGCGGCTCGTGCCGCTCGCGAAGAAGCGCGCCGAGCTCGATCTCGCCAGCTACGCCGCCGGAAAGCTCGATCTCGGGACCGCACTCCTGTCGACACTCGCGCTCGCCGAGGCCGAAGTCGATGCGCTCGCTCGCGAAGCCGAGGTCGCGCGCGACGCGATCCGGATCAACACTATTTATGGGGAGGCAGGTCGATGACCGATGCAACATCAGCGGCGCGTTGGCGCGCCGGAATATTGGCCGCGGTGCTGATCGCGGGCGGCAGCGGTTACTGGCTGGGACAGAGCGGTCAGAGCGATGCGCCAAGCGAAGCGGCAGGCAGCGGCGGGCGCAAGATCCTCTATTATTATGATCCGATGTTCCCGAACCAGAAATTCGACAAGCCCGGCAAGTCGCCCTTCATGGACATGCAGCTCGAGCCCAAATATGCCGACGAGGGCAGCGGCGCGGCACCGGGCGTGTCGGTCGATCCTGCCGCGCGGCAGAGCCTCGGCATAAGGGTGGTCGTGGCCGAAATGGGCAGCCTCGCGGCGACCTTCGACGTCAACGGCAGCATCGATTTCAACCAGCGCGACGTCACGATCGTCCAGGCGCGCTCGGGCGGATTCGTCGAGCGCGTCTATCGCCTCGCGCCCGGCGACGTCATCGGCGCCGGCACGCCGATCGCCGACCTGCAATTGCCCGAATGGGGCGGCGCGCAGACCGAATATCTGAGCGTCAAGAAACTCGGACGTCCCGACCTCACTGCGGCGGCGCGGCAGCGGCTGCGGTTGATGGGCATGCCCGAAGGCGTGATTGTCGAAGTCGACCGGACCGGACGCACCGGCGGCCGGATGACCGTCCGCGCGCCGATCGGCGGCGTAGTCCAGACGCTGGGCGCGCGTGCGGGCGTGACGCTTGCCGCGGGGCAGACGCTCGCCGAAATCTCGGGGCTCGGCACGGTGTGGCTCAACGCCGCGCTCCCCGAAGCGCAGGCGGGACTCGTACAGGTCGGCCAGCGCGCGACCGCGACGCTCACCGCCTTTCCCGGCGAAGCATTCACCGGCAGGATCATTGCGATCCTGCCCACTGCATCGGCCGACAGCCGGACGCTGACGGTGCGCGTCGAACTCGCCAATCGCGGCGGGCGTCTCCGCCCCGGCATGTTCGCGGTGGTGGCGCTCGGGGGCGATGCCAAACCGGCGCTGCTGGTGCCGAGCGAAGCGGTGATCCGCACCGGCACGCGCAGCATCGTGATGCTCGAGAAGGGCGACGGGCGCTACCATCCCGCCGAAGTGATCACTGGACGCGAAGGTGGTGGCAAGACCGAGATATTGCAGGGGCTCGCTCCCGGCGAAAAGGTCGTCGCGTCGGGCCAGTTCCTGCTCGATTCCGAGGCGAGCCTGACCGGCCTCACCGTCCGTCCGCTGGAGCCCGCGCAATGATCGCGAAGATCATTCGCGCTTCGGTCGCGGCGCGCGGGCTCGTCGTCGCGGCGGCGCTGATCCTGACCCTGCTCGGGATCGCCGCGGTGCGCACGACGCCGGTCGATGCCCTGCCCGATCTCTCCGACGTCCAGGTCATCATCCGCACCACCTATGCGGGTCAGGCGCCGCGGATCGTCGAGGATCAGGTCACCTATCCGATCACGACGACAATGCTCTCGGTGCCCGGCGCGCGCGTCGTGCGCGGCTACAGCTTCGTCGGCGACAGCTTCGTCTATGTGCTCTTCGACGACGGCACCGATCCCTATTGGGCGCGCAGCCGCGTGCTCGAATATCTGAGCCAGGTGCAGAGCCGTCTCCCCGAGGGCGCGCAAGCGAGCCTCGGGCCCGACGCGACCGGGGTCGGCTGGATCTATGAATATGCGCTCGTCGACAAGAGCGGCCGCCACGATCTGGCCGAGCTCCGCAGTCTCCAGGACTGGTTCCTCCGCTTCGAGCTCAAGTCGGTTCCAGGCGTCGCCGAGGTCGCGAGCATCGGCGGCATGGTGCGCCAGTATCAGATCATCGTCGATCCGCAGAAGCTTGCCGCCTTCGGCGTGACCGCAGCCGAAGTGTCTGACGCCCTCAAGCGCGCCAATCAGGAAAGCGGCGGCGGGAGCATCGAACTTGCGGAGGCCGAATATATCGTCCGCGCGAGCGGCTATCTGAAGTCGCTCGACGACTTCCGCAGCGTCCCGATCCGCACCGCGGGTGGCGGGATTCCGGTGACGGTCGGCGATGTCGCGACGGTCCAGATGGGTCCCGACACACGGCGCGGCATCGCCGAACTCAATGGCGAGGGAGAGGTCGCGGGCGGCGTGATCGTGATGCGCGAAGGCAAGAATGCCCGCGAGGTCATCGAGGGGGTGCGCACCAAGCTCGCCGAGCTCAAGCGCAGCCTGCCCCCCGGGGTCGAGATCGTCACCACCTATGACCGCTCGGGGCTGATCGACCGCGCGGTCGACAATCTGACGTCGAAGCTCGTCGAAGAGTTCATCATCGTCGGGCTCGTCTGCGCGCTCTTCCTCTGGCACGCGCGCTCGGCGCTGGTCGCGATCCTGACCCTGCCGCTCGGTATCCTCATCGCCTTCATCGTGATGCGGCTGCAGGGGCTCAACGCCAATATCCTGTCCCTGGGGGGCATCGCGATCGCGGTCGGCGCGATGGTCGACGCGGCGGTGGTGATGATCGAAAATGCCCACAAGCATCTCGAACATTGGGAGCGCGACCATCCGGGCGAGGAATTGAAGGGCGCCGAGCGCTGGCGCGTGATCACCGACGCCGCCGCCGAAGTCGGCCCCGCGCTCTTCCTCAGCCTCCTCATCATCACCTTCTCCTTCATCCCCATCTTCACGCTCGAAGGCCAGGAAGGGCGGCTCTTCGCGCCGCTTGCCTTCACCAAAACCTATGCGATGGCGGCCGCCGCAATCCTTTCGATCACTCTGATCCCGGTGCTGATGGGTTGGTTGATCCGCGGAAAGATCCCCGCCGAACAGAGTAATCCGGTCAACCGCTGGCTCACCCGCGTCTATCGCCCGGCGCTCGACTGGGTGCTCGAACGGCCGAAAAAGGCACTGGTGATCGCTGGTCTTGTCTTCGCCACCAGCCTGTGGCCGATGACCCAGATCGGCGGCGAGTTCATGCCGCAGATGCACGAAGGCGACCTCCTCTACATGCCCTCGGCGCTGCCCGGCATTTCGGCGGCCAAGGCATCGAGCCTGCTCCAGCAGACCGACCGGCTGATCAAGACTATGCCCGAAGTCGAGACCGTGTTCGGCAAGGCGGGCCGCGCCGACAGCGCGACCGATCCCGCGCCGCTCGAGATGTTCGAGACGACGATCCGTTTCAAGCCGAAGGACCAGTGGCGCCCCGGAATGACCGAGGAGAAATTGATCGAGGAACTGGATGCGCGCGTCCGCGTCCCCGGGCTCGCCAATTTCTGGATTCCGCCGATCCGCAACCGCATCGACATGCTCGCGACCGGGATCAAGAGCCCGATCGGCATCAAGGTCGCAGGCTCCGACCTTGCCGGGATCGACCGCACCGCCAAGCGCATCGAAGCGGTGGTCAAGACTGTACCCGGCGTGGCGTCGGCGCTGGCCGAGCGACTGGCCGGCGGGCGCTATATCGATGTCGACATCGATCGCGCCGCGGCGGCGCGCTACGGCCTCAACGTCGCCGACGTGCAGGCGATCGTCTCGGGCGCGATCGGCGGCGAGACGATTGGTCAGACGGTCGAAGGGCTCGCGCGCTACCCGATCAGCGTCCGCTATCCGCGCGAGCTGCGCGACAGCATCGGTGACCTCGCGAGCCTCCCGATCCTGACGCCATCGCGCCAGCAGATCACGCTGGGGACCGTGGCAAGCGTCAAGGTCAGCGACGGCCCGCCGATGCTGCGCAGCGAGAATGCCCGGCCCGTCACCTTCATCTATGTCGACAGCCGCGGCCGCGACCTGCAGGGCCTCGTGCAGGACATCCAGCAGGCCATCGCGCGCGAAGTCGAGCTGCCCCCCGGCGTCAGCGTCTCTTTCACCGGACAGTTCGAGTTCCTCGTCCGGGCGACCGAGCGGATGAAGGTCGTCGTGCCGGTCACGCTCGCGATCATCTTCGTCCTGCTCTACCTCACCTTCCGCCGCTGGGACGAGGCCCTGCTCATCATGGCGACCCTGCCCTTCGCGCTCACCGGCGGGCTCTGGCTCCTCTATCTGCTCGGCTACAACCAGTCGGTCGCGAGCGCGGTCGGGTTCATCGCGCTCGCGGGCGTTGCCGCCGAGTTCGGGGTCGTCATGCTCATCTACCTCAAGCATGCGCTCGCCGATCGCAGCGATGGTGACGTACTGGCCGCGGTTCGCGAGGGCGCGCTGCTCCGCGTCCGGCCGAAGGCGATGACGGTCGCGGTGATCCTCGCGGGCCTGTTCCCGATCCTCGTCGGGACCGGCACCGGCTCGGAAGTCATGAGCCGGATCGCCGCGCCAATGATCGGCGGCATGCTCACCGCGCCGCTGCTGTCGATGCTGATCATTCCCGCCGCCTATCTGCTGATGCGCAGGCGCGCGGCAAAACCCATTCAACCCGAAGGAGAAAAGACATGAAGAAACTGACGACCCTCGCACTCGGCCTTGCGCTGAGCGCGGCACTTTCCGGCTGCGGCGAGCAAGCCGAAGCGCCGAAGACCGAAGAAAAGGCTGCCATGGCCGACGACAGCGGCGCCATGGTGGCGCCTGCCGAAACCAAGCATGGCAAGGGTACGGCAACTGTGACCGCGATCGATAACGTGAAAGGACAGGTCACGCTCGATCATGGCGCGATCGCCGAGCTCGATTGGCCGCCGATGACCATGGGCTTCGCGGCAAAACCTGAGCTGCTGAAAGATATCAAGGTCGGCGACAAGGTCGCGTTCGAGCTCGACTGGGACGGCAAGGCCGGAACGATCACCAAGCTCGACAAGCCGCCGTAAAGCAGCAGCGCCGTCGTGGCGGGCGTCGGTCGATCCCGGCGCCCGCATTCCATCCGGGGCGATGACGGCTGGCGCTGTCCGAGTGTGGGGGCCGCCGCCTGGACCCTAGTGCGGCTTCGCCATCAGCATCTTCATCGCGGACAGGATCAATATCGCCGCCAGCATCGGCAGCAGCACCCTTTCCGGCACAATGCCAAGCAGCAGCCCGCCGATCATGCCGCCGGCGATCGAACCAAGCGCCATAATCAGCACAAAATTGCGATGGCTGCCGATAACCGAGAAACTTCGGTCGCGGCTGTAGCGTGCGAATCCCGTAATCATCGTCGGCAAGCTGATCGCAAGCGACAGGCTGCCTGCAAGCTTCACGTCGAGCCCGAACAACAGGATCAGCGTCGGGATCAACAGCTCGCCCCCGGCGACGCCGAGCAAGGAGGCGACGATACCGATCGCGAAGCCCGCGATGACGCCGGCCGCAATGCGCAACATGGCGTCCCCAAAAATGGGGTGTCCCCCGGTCAGGTCGTGACCGAAAGCCAGAATCAGCGCAATCAGCACAAGGAGTATGCCGATAATCCGGTGCAGCGCCCCCGCGCTGATCCGGGTTGCCCAGCCAGCACCGAACCAGGCACCCACGATGCTGCCGGTCAGAAGATTGACGATGATCGGCCAGTGAGCGCCGATCTCGGAGAAGGATATCGTGCCGCTGCGAAAGATAAGCGCTGTCGCCACAACGATTAGGCTCATCGCCTTGTTCAGGATAATCGCCTCTAGCGGCGGAAAGCGGAACAACCCGACAAGCAGCGGTAGCCGGAACTCCGCGCCACCGAGGCCGATGAGCCCGCCGAGCACGCCGATCACGCCACCGGCGGCAAATGCACGGACCGGACCGCGAGTAACGTGCGCGTCGGCTTTCATGATCGGCAAGCCTCGGAAGGGGGCGCAGCGAACCGCCAAGCTGGGACGCCATCGCCACCGTCATGCGAAACCCCCGTGGTCATATTCCTGTCCCGGCCAGTTCGGTGCCCGCGATCGCCTCTATCACCCGGCATTCCGCAGCCCGGCCGCCCTCGCAGGAGGTCGCAACCTCGGTGAGGGCCGACCGCAAGGTTTCAAGCCGCGCGATGCGAATGCCGATATCGGCAAGATGCGCGCGAGCAATCGCCGCCGCCTCGCCGCAATCGCGGTCGGGCTGGTCCGAAAGCGCAAGCAGCGAACGGATTTCGGGGATCGAAAAACCCAGCTGCCGACCGTGGCGAATGAAGGCGAGGCGGCGAACGTCGGACGCTTCATAGCTGCGCCGGCCTGAGGCGGTGCGCAGCGCCTCGGGCAAGAGCCCGATATCCTCGTAAAAGCGGATCGTGTTGACCTTGGTGCCGGTCTGCCGGGCAAGGTCGCCGATCGCGAGCCTCTTGGCCATAAATCTCTTGATCCTCCAGTGACTGGAGGTTGTATAGGGCGACCCAGTCCAGAGTTGAAGGCGTGAAATGGAACGCCATGACAGCGGCACGGGGATGAAGACGCGATGACAGCAGGTTCTGAAAGTGGCGATGGCTGCGGCTGCACGGGCGACCCGGTTCGCGCGGAAAAGGATCCAGCCTATCGTCGCGCCTTGTGGATTGTCGTGCTTCTCAATCTGGGGTTCGGCGCGATCGAAATCGTTGGCGGCTTTATCGCGAACAGCCAGGCGCTGAAGGCCGACTCGCTCGACTTCATCGGCGACGGCACGATCACGCTCGCGGGGCTGGTGGCGATCGGCTGGACAGCACTGGCACGGACCCGCATCGCCTTTGCGCAAGGGCTGTTTCTTCTGACACTCGGGCTCGGCGTGATCGGGGTCGCGCTATGGCGCGCGCTGACCGCTGTTCCGCCCGAAGCCGAACTGATGGGCGGCATCGGCATCGTTGCGCTGCTCGTCAATCTCACCTCGGCCGCAGTCCTCTCGCGGTTTCGCGAAGGCGACGCCAATGTCCGCGCGGTATGGCTGTTCAGCCGCAATGATGCGGTCGCCAATGTGGCGGTGATCATCGCGGCTGGCCTCGTCGCATGGACCGGCCAGGCCTGGCCTGACCTCGCGGTTGCAGCCATCATCGCCGCGCTCTTCCTGCATTCGGCTTATGAGATTCTGCGCAGCGCTCGTGTCGAGTTGCGAGAGTTATCGACTGTGGCCGGACAATAGGACCGATGCAGACCGCTCGCCGCTTTCGCTTCCTGCTGATCCTGCTGGCCACCATCGGCGGCTTCACCGTGCAGACGGCAGAGGCGCGCAGCGCTGCCGACGAAGTCCAGACCATCTGGCGCCTGCTGGATTATCTCGCCGTCGATTATGGCGGCGCCGTCGCGAACGGCGAAGTGGCGAGCACGGTTGAATATGCCGAGATGACCGAGTTTTCGGCCACCGTGCGCAAAGGCATCGCGACCCTCCCGGCGTCACCCGCACGGGCTGGCCTTGTCGCCGAAGCGGGGAAACTCGAAGCGGCGATCGCATCGAAGTCCGACCCCGGGAAAGTGGCCGGCAACGCGCGCGGACTCGCAGCGGACCTGCTCGCAGCCTATCCGGTGCCCCTCGCCCCGCGCAAAGCCCCCGATCCGCTGCGTGGGGCCCAGGTGTTTCTGGAAAATTGCGCCAGCTGTCACGGCTCGCGCGGCGATGGCAAGGGACCTCAGGCGAAGGGCCTCGATCCCGCACCCATTGATTTCACCGATATCGGTCGCGCTCGCAAACGCAGCCTGTTCGCACTCTATCAGGTCATAGGCCAAGGGCTCGAGGGTACGTCCATGCCGAGTTTTGCCCAGCTGCCCTCAGACGACCGGTGGGCGGTCGCTGCCTATGCCGGCGGCTTTGCCTTTCGCGATGTTTCGACCGGCCAACAAATCTGGGACCAGACTCCGTCCGCTCGCAAGCTGGTTCCAGACCTGCAGGCCTTCACAAGTCTCAGCCCCGAAGCACTTGGCCGCACGCTCGGAACGAAGCAGGCCGACGCATTGACGGCCTATTTGCGATCCAACCCCAAGGCATTGAGCGCGGCGTCGCCCGCAAAGCTTGCGGTTGCACGCGACAAATTGGTGCAAAGCGTCGCCGCGTACCGCAAGGGAGAACGAGACGAAGCAGAGCGCCTCGCGCTCTCTGCCTATCTCGACGGTTTTGAACCTGTCGAGCCGATTCTGACGACGCGCGATTCTGCGCTGATGGCGCGGATAGAATCCGCGATGGCCGACTATCGCGTGTCCATCGCGCGCGGTTTGCCGGTCGACGTGGTTGCGGGCAAGGCCTCCACGGTCGAAGCCCTGTTCGCCGATGCCGAGGCCGCGCTATCCCCCGATGCAGCGAGCGATGCATCAACCTTTGTCGGGGCGCTGACCATATTGCTGCGCGAGGGGCTCGAAGCTCTGCTCATCGTGGTGGCGATGATCGCTTTCTTGCGGAAGGCCGAGCGGCCCGAAGTTCTGTCCTATGTCCATGGCGGCTGGATCGCAGCGTTGGTCGCCGGCGGCGCGACCTGGGCCGTCGCAACCTATGCAATCTCTGTCAGCGGCGCGAACAGGGAGCTGACCGAGGGATTTGGCTCGCTCTTCGCCGCCGTGGTTCTGGTCTGGGTCGGCATCTGGATGCATGGCAAGTCGCATGCCAATAGCTGGCAGCGCTATATTCGTGACGCAATGGGCAAGGCGCTTTCGCGCCGCTCGGCCTGGTTTCTGTTTGGGCTCGCATTCCTCGTGGTCTACCGGGAGGTCTTTGAGACCATCCTGTTTTTCACCGCGCTGGCGACGCAAGGCAGTAGCGGCGCGATCGCCGCCGGAGCCGGAACTGCGCTGGTGATCCTCGCAGCAATCGCATGGGTTATGCTTCGTTACAGCCGGGTCCTGCCGATCGGAAAATTTTTCGCTTACAGCTCTGTACTGATCGCGATTCTGGCAGTTGTCCTGGCCGGCAAGGGCGCGGGCGCGCTACAGGAAGCCGGCCTCCTCGGCATCACACCGCTCGCCCATTTTCCTCGCTTCCCGGCGATGGGAATATTTCCTTCGCTCGAACCGTTGTTGCTCCAGCTTCTCGCGCTTGCAGTCCTCTGGATCGGCTATCGTTACAACAGTCGGCAGCATCGCCGGATCGAGACAGCGCCCGGTCGATGAGGGTAATTATCACGGGGTCGGCGCGCTCCTCCCAGGCTGTGCTGGGGCCCCCGAAAAGAGCCTCCGAGCCAGAGAGATTACCCGGCGCCCGTTACGCACACGAGTTAGGCCTGCTATCGAAACCCGATGCCCGACACGTCCAACTGGAACGGCCGACTTAGCCTCGGCGACTATCATGCTCTCTGGTCGGGTTCGGTTGGCGATGCCGCCGCGCACCGCCATTTTGCAGCGCAAGCAGTGTTTTGTTCCGAGCCGCTCACGGTGGTCGACGCCGTTGGTGCGCGCCTTTCGGGGCGCTGCTTGCTCATCGAACCCGATGCCGCACACCGGCTGCTTCCCGCGCCCGCAGCCGAACTATGGTTCGTCGAGCCGACAGTGGGCTTCGGTCCGCCGGTAGAACTGAAAAACCGGCTGATTTGCTCCGATCCGATTCATGTCGCGATGCCGGGACAGCAGTCATTCTGGAAAAACTGGCTCACGCGAGGCGCCCGCCCCCCGCTCGATCCGCGCATCACCCGCGCCGCCGCCTCGATTGACCGCCTGATCCCCACGGGCTCTGTCCGGCTCGCGGATGTGGCGGAGGAGAGCCGCCTTTCGCTCGGCCGATTCCGGCATCTCTTTGCCGCCGAGATCGGCATGCCTTTCCAGCGATTTGTGCTCTGGCGACGCTTGATCATCGCCTTCGACGTTTTGGGAAGGCGCCGCAGCGCGACCGAGGCCGCACATATGGCGGGGTTCAGCGACAGCGCGCATTTCGCCCGCACGATCAAGGTCATGTTCGGTATTCGGGCAAGCGACCTTTTCATCGAACCATAGCCTCTCCGTTCAAGCCGGTGCGTGACGGCACCTAGTAGAGGGGCGTCATGTCAGACGCACACAGAGACTTCGTCCCGGCACTCGGCAAGAGCGGATCGCTCGACCGCTATGATGCCGCCATAGCCCTCATGACCAGAGAGAAAAGATGGCGAAGCGACTTGCTGTGCTTCGCCGAACCGCAGCCGGGCGAGCGGATCGTCGATATCGGGTGCGGCACGGGGACGTTTGCAATCGCCCTTAAGCAGGCGGCGCCGGAGAGCATGGTCCTCGGGGTCGATCCCGATCCCGCCGTACTGGAAATCGCACGCGCCAAGGCTAAGGTTGCCGAAGCCGAGATCCAATGGTTCGAGGCCATGGGGGACGAGCTGGACGGCATCGACGCACTCCGGCAATGCGACAAGATCGTATCGAGCCTCGTTCTCCACCAGTGCCCAATGGACGTGAAGAAGGCGATTGCCGCGCAGATGTTCAGGCTCCTGAGGCCCGGCGGGACTCTCTTCATAGCCGATTATGGCGAGCAGCGCTCGCTGCTGATGCGCATGCTTTTTCGACAGATCCAGCTGCTCGACGGGTTCGAATATACCGAACCCAACGCGAAGGGCTGCGTCCCGGAAATCCTTACAGCCGCGGGTTTCGAGGCTGTCGAGGAAGTGAAGGTCATCCCGACACCGACCGGCTCGATCTCAATCTACCGGGCGAGGCGGTAGCCTCTCGCCCAGCGCGCGGATTCCGCTAACCGCGCCAGTGACGCCCACGGTGGTGGTGGTGCATCCGGCGCTTCTGGTAGCGCCGCTCGTAGCGGTCCCGGCGTTCATAGCGGCGGTCGTTTCCGCGATAATAGGGGTCGTAACCGCGATAGCCCCGGTCATTGCCATAATAGGGCCGGTCGTGCCGGTTGGAACGATAGTCGCGATCATGGCCCCGCGGCGCATCATGGCCGCGGCTATATCCGCCGCGATCGCCATGGTGCTGGGCAAGCGCCGTTCCGGGGAGCGCGAAGGCGAGCATCGCGGCCGCGATCGTCATCAGTTTTCGCATGTCAGTCTCTCCTTTGCGTGGCGTTCAAACTCCCCCTTCGTCGTTGAATGCGCTGTGAATATTAGCTCTTTCTTCCCCGATTCGACGGTGACCCGGCATCTCCATGCGACGGGCCGATGGCGAGTGAGGCAGCATCGCGACGGATGCTAGGCACCCGTCCCGCGTGGACGAAGCGGGACGGGTGCGGGTCTTATTTGCCCTTTGCCGCTACCGCGGCCTGGACTCGGGCCTCGACCTGTTCGGGGCTGGGTTGGACGAGCATCTCGCCATTGACGAAGAAGGTCGGGGTGCCCTTGACGCCGACCGCGCGCGCGTCGGCAATGTCCTGCTCCATCCACGCCATCGCATCGGCGGTTGGCATCGCGCGCGCCTTCGCGACATTGAGGCCGGCCTTCTCGGCCGCGGCCCAGGCGCCGTCCATCTTGCCGTCGTGCCAGTCGGGCTGCGCCTCAAGCAGCGCCGCCGTCACCGGCTCGAGCTTGCCCTGGACACGCGCGGCTTCGAGGATCACGATCGCCTCGGCCGAACCGGGGTGCAGCGGCAGGTAGCGCATCACGAGACGCACATCCTTGGGATATTTGGCGACGATACCCTTGACTGTCGGATAGAAGGCACGGCAGGCCTCGCACGACGGGTCGAAGAATTCGACGATCGTGACCGGGGCATTTTTCGGCCCAATGATCGGCGAGTGCGGGCGAATGAGGCTGTCGACGGGTCCCGCCACGACCTTCTTGGTGGGTTCGCCCTCGGCGCTCCCGCTGTAGAGCATCGCGCCACCGGTAAAGGCGAGCGCCGACAGGGCAAGCGTGGCCATCACTCCGATTCGACGGTTCATGATTTCAGTCTCCTTTGGAAGTTGAGCAAGAGGGTCAGGATGAGCGCGAAGGCGGCCAGCGACAGGAGGGGCAGCGGCACGCCTCCGACTGCCATGCTCTCTCCCGAGCATGACGGGCCGCCGGTGCAGGGGACGATCGGAGCCGGAATGACGCCGACATAGAGCAAGCTGTGATAGAATGCGACGAGAGCACCGCCGGCCGCCAGCGCCAGTCCATAAGGAACAACGGCGCGGTCCGACTTGAACGCTGCGATGCCGAGAATGATCGAGAGCGGGAACATGAAGGCGCGCTGGAACCAACAGAGATCACACGGCACTTGGCCCATGACCTCGCCGACGAAGAGGACGGCTAGGCTCGACAGGAAGGCAATTGCCCAAGCTACGCCGAGCGGACGCCATTTGTGCGGTGCCAGCAGCGGAAAGCTCGTCATCGCCGACCACCTTTGAACTTGGACTTGGGCCGTCGCGGCGGCGATTGCGGCTTGCTGTATTTGGACTTCAGGTAGCTGAGCAGGATGCCGTCGATCGAGGCGAGCATTCTTTGAAAGCTGGTGCGGAGGCCGGGAAGCGGGAGCCAGGCAAAAGGCCCGCGGCAGCGATAGCGGTGAACGAACTTCGTCCCGCTTGCCGTCGGCGTCAGGATATAGCTTTCCTCAAACTGGAGGATGAAGCTCGGCTTTACGTCGAGTATCAGCTCTTCCCCGGGGCGCGCGGAGAGCACCGCCGCGGAAACTTCAAGAAACTTGGGCTTTTGCGGATCCATGCGCATCGAATAGCGGATCGCGACCGGGTCCTCGGCAAGCCGCTCGATCCGGACATAAGGGTTCCAGATCCGGTGATTGTCGAAATCGCCGAGGACCGCCCATATTTGTTCCGCACTATAGGGGAGGTCATGCTCCCGCTCGAACTCCATCAGCTTCACTCCTCTATCGATCGGCCGCCGGGCTTTGCCCCGCGCCGATGTCGGTGACGCCCGCAGGCGATGGGTCGGCATGCGCGCCGCCCGTGGTGAACCAGCGGCGCAGGCGCGGTGCCATCCTGCGTTCGAAGCCCGCCGCAAGGCTGAAGGACGCCGGCACGATCAGCAGCGTCAGCATCGTCGAAAGGATAAGCCCGCCGATCACCGTGACCGCCATCGGCGCGCGCCATGCGCCGTCGCCGGTCAGTGATAGCGCGGTCGGGATCATGCCCGCGACCATCGCGACCGTGGTCATCAGGATCGGCTGCGCGCGCTTGTGTCCGGCGTCGACGATCGCCTCGTCGCGCGGCACCCCGGACGCCATTTCCTCGATCGCGAAATCGACCAGCAAGATGCTGTTCTTGCCGACGATACCGAGCAGCATCAGCACGCCGATGAACACGGGAAGCGAGAGCGGATAGCCCGTCAGCAGCAACGCGATCGCCCCGCCGAGGGGGGCGAGCAGAAGCGAGCCCATGTTGACGAAGGGTGGGATGATCTTGCGATAGAGCAGGATCAGGACCGCCAGCACGAGGAATATCCCCGAAACGACCGCGATCGCGAAGTTGCGCAGCATCTCGGCCTGCCATTTGGCACTCCCGAGCACCAGCCGGGCGACCCCGGCGGGTAACGTCTTCAGCGCCGGCAACGCCTCGACTTTCTCCATCGCCTGACCGGTCACGAGACCCGGAGCAAGGTCGGCCCCTATGGTGAGCTGGCGCACCTGGTTGGTCCGATTGATCTGGGTGGGGCCGGCGCCGAAGCCAATCTCTGCGACGACAGAAAGCGGCACCGTTCCCCCGTTCCGGGTCGGAACCGGCATGTTGCGCAGTGTATCGAGCCGCTCGCGCGCGGTTTCCGCTAGCGCGACGCGCACCGGTATCTGCCGGTCGGACAGCGAGAATTTGGCGCTGTTCTGGTCGATCTCGCCAAGCGTCGCGACGCGGATCGACTGGCTGAGCGCCTGGGTGGTGACGCCGAGCTGCGCCGCGAGCGCGAAGCGCGGGCGAATGACGATCTCGGGCCTTTGGAGATTGCCTTCGACACGCGGCGAGCGAATCTCCTTCACACGGGCCATTTCGGCAAGCAGCCGGTTGCCGATATCTTCGAGCTTCTTCGGGTCGTCGCTGCCTAGCGTGATCGAGATGTCACGGCTGCTCCCGCCGCCACCGCCATGCTGCGATTGGAAGTTGATGCGGGCATCGGGAACCTGCGCCAGCCGCGGCGCGCGGTCCTTTTCGAACTCGGTGGAGGTGAGCTCACGGTCCTTGCGCAGTTTCAGATAGACCGTCGCCGTGCCGACATCGATCCGCGACAAGGCGGATTCGACGAGCGGATCGCGCTTCATGAGATCGGTCACTTCGTCGGCCACCGCCTCGGTCTGTTCGAGCGTCGCACCCGGTGCGAGCTGGATGGCGACGCGGCTCGTATCGGAATCGATCGACGGCTGGAAGGTCATGGGAAGCAGCGAGAAGCTGAAGATGGTCGCGAACAGCGCCAGCACGCCGATGCCGACCACCCAGATGCGATGGTCCTTTAAATAGCCGAGCCATTTCCAGCGCCCGCCGCGCGCACGCGCGGCAGCGGCCCCGCTGGTATCGAGGCTCCAGCGCAAGATGCGCATATAGGTGTCGATCAGCGGGCCCTCGCCATGCTTTTGCGGGCCCTGCGCAGAGAGAAAATAGGCAGCGAGCATGGGCGTGATCATGCGCGCGACCGCGAGGCTCATCAGCACCGCGGCCACGACCGTCAGCCCGAAATTCTTGAAATATTGCCCGGCGACGCCCGGCATCAGCCCGACCGGCAGAAACACCGCGACGATCGTCATCGTCGTGGCGAGCACCGCGAGGCCGATCTCGTCGGCGGCGTCGATCGAGGCCTGATAGGCCGATTTGCCCATCCGCATGTGGCGCACGATATTCTCGATCTCGACGATCGCATCGTCGACCAACACGCCGGCAACGAGGCTAAGCGCGAGCAAGGTCATCATGTTGAGCGAGAAGCCCATGAGGTCCATGAACAGGAAGGTCGGTACCGCCGACAGCGGGATGGCAAGCGCCGAGATCAGCGTCGCCCGCCAGTCGCGCAAGAAAAGGAAGACGACGACGACCGCGAGGATCGCGCCTTCGACCATCGCATTGATCGCCGAATGATATTGGCCCTTGGTATATTCGATATCGCTGAACAGCTCGGTGAATTTGACCTTGGGATTCTCCTTCTCGAGCTTGCGCAGCTCCTCGACCGCCGCGTCGTAAACGGTGACATCCGAGGCGCCCTTGGCGCGCTCGAACCCAAAGGTCAGCACCTGCCGCCCGTCCTGCTTCGAGACCGAGCGCTGCTCGGCGTAGAGATCCTTGACCTCGGCGATATCGGCGAGGCGCACGGTCCGGTTCGTTCCGACCGAGATCAGCGTCTCGCCGAGGGCGTTGGCGCTGCTGGCGTTGCCGAGGATGCGGACCGCCTGCTCGGAGCCTGCGACCTCCATCCGGCCGCCGGCCGCATTGACGTTGAGCTGGACGAGCTGGGTGTTCACCGCGGCGGCGGTGAGACCATAGGCACGCATGCGCTCGGGGTTGAGGATGACCCGGATTTCGCGGCTGACGCCGCCCCGTCGGTAGGCGTCGCCCATACCGGGGACCGCGATCAGCCGCTTCGCGACGACATTATCGACATACCAGCTCAATTCCTCGAGCGTCATGTCGGTGGCCGAGGCCGACCAATAGGCAAGCGTGTTGCCCGAGGTCGACAGGCGGATGACCTGCGGTTCGAGGATGCCGTTCGGCAGGTTGCTGCGGATCTGGGTGATCTTGTCGCGGATATCGGTCACCGCCCGGTCGATCGGTGTGCCGATCGCGAACTGGACGAAGGTCTGAGACTGGCCTTCGGTAACCGTCGAATTGAGCTCGTCGATCCCCTCGATCGTCCGCACCGCCGCCTCGACGCGCTGCGTGACCTGCGTTTCGAGTTCGGTCGGCGCGGCGCCCGGCTGGGCGATGATGACGATGGCGCCCGGAAAATCGATGTCGGGATCGCTCTGGACCCCCATCATGAGGAAGGAGACGATGCCCGCCACCGTCAGACCGAAGAACATGACGAGCGGCGGGATCGGGTTCCGGATGGACCAGGCCGAGATATTCTTGAAGTTCATCCTCTCTCCCCCTTCCGGTTCGATCGCGCCGCGACTGCGCGCCCTCAGCCCATGCTGCGATCGCGATAGGCGAGCAGGCGAAGCGCGTTGGCGACGACGACGAGGGTCGAGCCTTCGTGCGCCGCGACCGCCGCACCAATTCCGAGCCCGAAGATCGTCGCCGGCACGAGGACCACGACGACGCCGAGGCTGACCACCAGATTCTGGCGGATGATGCGGCGCGTCTGGCGGCTGAGCCCGATCGCGAACGGCAGATGAGCGAGGTCATCGGCCATCAGCGCGACGTCGGCGGTTTCGAGGGCGACATCGGACCCTGCGGCGCCCATCGCGATCCCGACGGTGGCGCTCGCCATCGCCGGTGCGTCATTGACGCCGTCGCCGACCATGGCGACCGGCTGCTGCGCCTTGAGGTCGCGAATGGCATCGACTTTCTGGTCGGGCATAAGGTCGCCCCAGGCCTCGTCGATCCCGACTTCTGCGGCAATCGATTCCGCGACCTTCTGGTGGTCGCCCGAAATCATGATCATCCGGCCGATGCCGAGTTCGCGGAGTTTGGCGATCGCGGTGCGCGCCGCTTCGCGCGGCGTGTCCATCAGGCCGATCGCGCCAAGATCGCGGTCGCCCATGCGGACCACCATCGTCGTGCGGCCCTGTTCGCGGAGGCCTGCGATCGCCGCCGCCACTTCGCCCCCGATCGGTGCGATGCCGTCGGCACCGAACATTTCGGCCCTGCCGATCAGAACGGTCTCGCCCTCGACCTTCGCCGTGACGCCGCGCCCCGTCAGGCTGTTGAGGTCGTCCGCGATCGGTACGCGCGCCGATGTCAGCATGGCCTCGCCATCGCGCGCGATCGCAGCGGCAAGGGGATGGTCGCTCAGCCGTTCGACGGCCACCGCGATGCGCAGCAGTTCCTCCTTCGGCACGCCGCTTGCCGGCAGAACATCGGTGATGCGCGGCTTGCCCTCGGTGAGCGTGCCCGTCTTGTCGAAAGCGAGCGCAGTCAGCGAGCCGAGATTTTCGAGCGGGCCGCCGCCTTTGACCAGCACGCCGCCGCGCGCCGCACGCGCAACGCCGGACAGGACGGCGCTCGGCGTCGCAATGGCGAGCGCGCACGGGCTTGCCGCGACGAGGACCGCCATCGCCCGATAGAAGCTGTCGCGGAAAGGCTCGTCGACGACGACCCAGGCGAAGAGCAGGACGAACACCAGCGCGAGCACGCTCGGCACGAAAATCCGCTCGAACTTGTCGGTGAAGCGCTGGGTTGGCGATTTCTGCGTCTCCGCCTCGCTCACCATCTTCACGACCTTGGCGAGCGTGGTATCGGCAGCGAGGCGCGTCACAGCGATCTCGATCGCGCCATGACCGTTGATCGTGCCTGCGAAGACGCGATATTTCGCCTCGAGCACATCGGGCTTCGCGGCGGCAGCGGCGCGATCGGGTACCGGCTCCTTGTCGACCGGAACGCTCTCGCCCGTCACCGGAGCCTGATTGACCGCCGAGCGTCCGACGATGACGAAGCCGTCGGCGGGCAGCCGCTCGTTGGGCTTGACCACCACGGTGTCGCCGATCTGCAGAAGCTCGACCGACACTTCGCGGGTGCTGCCGTCGGCCCCCTTCACGATCGCGGTCTGCGGCGCCAGCTCGGCGAGCGCCTCGATCGCGCGCTTGGCCCGGCCCATAGCATAATGTTCGAGCGCATGACCGAGGCTGAAGAGGAAAAGGAGCAGCGCGCCTTCGGCCCACGCACCGAGCGCTGCGGCGCCCGCAGCGGCGACGAGCATCAGCGTGTCGATCTCGAAGCGCTTGAGCTTCAGATTCTCGATCGCCTCGCGGACCGTAAACCAGCCGCCGAAACCATAAGCGGCAATGTAGAATGCGAGCGGTACCCACTCCGGCGCCGCAGCCAGCTTCTCGATGGCAAAGCCGATGCCGAGCACGAGACCGCACAGCAACGCGAAGATCAGCTCGGTCCGCTCGCCGAAAATGCCGCCATGATCATGGCCATGGTCGTGGCTGTCCTCGCCCGTGTGGCCATGTTTGTGATCAGGCCCATGCGCATGATCCGGTCCATGGTCATGGCCATCATCGCCATGTTGGTGCGGGGGTTGTGCCGGGGTAGCCGCGGCGACGGCAGTCGATTTCTGTGTGACGCCCATATCCGACAGTGTCTTTCTGATCGTTTCGATGGAGGTCTCCGAGCGCTGGAACTCGGCGCGCAGCGTGCCGGCGGCCCCGACTTCGGCCTCGATCACGCCCGGCATTTCGCGAAGCTTAAGTCCGATCGTCCGCGCGCGCCGGGCGTGGCCGACGCCTTCGAGGTCGTCCCAGAAGAGATGCTGATATTGGTCAGTGAGCTCGGCACCGGCGCTGCGCGCGAGCTGCCGCACGCGTTCGAGCGGGAGAATATCCGGACGGTAATGGATGCAGAGCTGCGGCGGCGAACCATCGCTTGAGCGGACCACATGGACCTTGTCGACGCCTTCGCGTCCTTCGAGTTCGCCCATCAGGCGCGCGACACAGCGGTCGGCGGTATCGGCGACTTCGGGGAGGAGAAGCGGAATATCGAGCCGCAACTGGTCACTCATGATGCCATCCTTTTCTCTTGGCCATCGGCACTGTGATCCGGACATACACTAAACGCCGGGCAGGATGAGGTGCGGGAGCCTCTGCGGGATGCGACCCGGCTCCCGCACCTCCCCGACCGCCGGAGATCCCTGCCCGTGGTGAGGGGGGCGAATGAGAGGGGCCTCCGACGGCCAGGTTTCGAATTTACAATCATGCGCGACGTCCGCTCGGCCGCGCGTAGCGGGACTGAACGGTCGTGCGGCGGAAATGCTTTTCGAGCGCAGCGTTTGAGCGGCGCAGGAACACCGCGCACGCGCGGCGCAGGAATGGATAGCCGAGCCACGAGAAGAAGCCGCGGCAATCGAGCCGATGCGTCACCTCGACGCCTTGGCCTAACTTCTCGAGCCGATAGCTCTCCTCGATCACGAGCAGGCCGCGCATGCCCGTTCGCCACGAAAAGCCCTTGAGCCAGTCGAGACCGGTGATCCGCCCTTCGGCGGCCAGCTCCGGCCCGCGCGGCCCACGCGGGGAATAGACATAGTCGATGCGCTCCTCATCTCCCGGATGCTCCGATAAGCGCAATGTCGGATGCCAGTCGGCATAGCGCTCGATGTCGATGAGCAACCGCCAGACGCGGCCGATCGGGACCGGCAGGCGGAGCGAGGTCCCTACCGAGAACATCGGCAGCTCCCTCGCTCCGGCAAGCTGGTCCGCGACGCAGGCCGGGGACCTGCGCCGCGGTGGAAACCGGCAATTTGCCGGTCAGCTCTGGACATCGGGAGGCTCCACGGCGGATTTCCCGCCGAGGATGTCGACCGCTTCGAGCGTTATGAGCCCTATGTCCGGTATTTCGGACAGCTGCGCCGCAAAGTCGCGGAGCCGCTGCTCCTCGTCGATGATCTCGATCACGACCGCCCGGTCATTCTCCAGCGCATGCTTGCGGTGGAGATGTGCCGAGCGGCCGAAACCGAGGACCGCTTCGAGGACGGTGACCCCCGCCAGCTTTTGCTGGCGGGCGAGTTCGGAAATGAACTCGAAGACGCGCTGGTCGCCGAAGAAGGCAGACTCGTCGGTATAAACGCGCAATAGCTTGGATGCTTTTTGCATGGTCCTCTCCTATTCCGTGACCGGCGCTTCGGCCGGCTCGGTTTTGCGTTTCAGGAAACCGGGCTGCCAATTCGCGCCAAGAACGACCTTCGCGATGGCCGGGAGCACGAGAAGCGTCAGGATGGTCGCTGCGATGAGGCCGCCGATGACGGTCGTCGCGAGCGGCTTCTGCACCTCGGCGCCTGTCCCCGTCGCGATCGCCATCGGCACGAAGCCGATCGCGGGCACGAAGCCGGTCATAATCACCGCGCGCATCTTCTCGATCATGCCCTCGCGGATCGCCTCGGTGAGCGGCACGTCATTCTCGAGCCGCTCGCGGATCGCCGTCATGACGACGAGACCGTTGAGCACCGCGACGCCGGCGAGACAGATGAAGCCCACCGCTGCGGACACGGAGAAGTTGATGCCCGTAAGCGCGAGGGTGAACACCCCGCCTGCGAGCCCCAGCGGGACCGCAAGGAACACGGCAGTTGCTCGGCCGAAAGTGCCAAGCGCCATGTACAGCAGGATGAAGATACCCGCGAAGCAGAGCGGCACCACGATGGAAAGCCGCTTCGAGGCGGCCTGCAGGCTTTCGAACTGCCCGCCCCATTCGAGATAATAGCCCGCCGGAAGCTTCACATTGGCAATCTTCGCTTGCGCCTCGGCCACGAAGGAGCCCGCATCGCGGCCTTCGAGGTTCACCTGTACGACGACGCGCCGCTTGCCATTCTCGCGGCTGATCTGGTTGAGCCCTTCGGTCAGCCGGATCTGCGCCACTTGCGCAAGCGGTATCTGTCCGCGGTTCCCGCCTTCCGAGGGAAGGAGCACGGGAAGCGCGCGAATGTCGTCGAGATTGACGCGGGTCGCGTCGGGAACGCGCACGGTGATGTCGAACCGGCGATCGCCTTCGTAAAGGAGACCCGATTCACGCCCGCCAAGCGCCGCCGACACGGTGTCGGCGACTTCCTGCACCGACAGGCCGTAACGCGCGATCGCATTGCGATCGAGCTTCACGTCCAGCGTCGGAGCGCCGCCGACCTGGTCGGCCTTGACGCTGCCCGCACCCGGAATGCCCTGGAGCACCTTCACCATCTCGTTCGCGGCGAGCGACATCTTGTCGAGGTCGTCCCCGTAGAGCTTGATGGCGACGTCGCCGCGGACACCCGCGATCAGTTCGTTGAAACGAAGCTGGATCGGCTGGCTGACCTCGTAAAGCTGGCCGAGCTGGCCGCCAGCGGCCTTCTCGATCCGCTCGACGACATCGGCCTTGCTATCGACGCCCGCCGGCCACTGGTCCTGCGGCTTCAGGATCACGAAGCCATCCGAGATGTTCGGCGGCATCGGATCGGTCGCCACCTCGGCGGTACCCGTCTTCGAGAACATCAGTTCGACTTCGGGCAGGCTCGAGATCGCCGTCTCGACATTACGTTGCATGGCCAGCGACTGTTCGAGGCTCACCGAAGGCACGCGCGTCGAGGCGAGTGCCATATTCTTCTCGTCGAGCTGCGGAATGAATTCCGAACCCAGAAGCCCAAACGCGGGGATCGCGAGAAGGAAGAAGACGAAGCCGCCCGCGATGAAGGTCCAGGGTTTCGCGATCGCCTTGTCGAGCAAGGGCAGATAGCGTTCCTTGGACTTGCGGATGGCCCAGACTTCCTTCTCGGCCACTTTGCCGCGGATCATCAGCGCGACGAGCGCCGGGACCAGCGTGATGGCAAGGATGAAGGCGGCGACGAGCGCGAGCATGATGGTGATGGCCATCGGCGAGAAGGTCTTGCCCTCGACGCCTGTGAACATCAGCAGCGGCGCGAAGGCGAGCAGGATGATCGCCTGGCCGAAGACCGTCGGTTTGATCATCTCCTGGCTGGCCCGCATCGTCTCCTCGAGACGTTCGCGAAGGTTAAGCAATCTCCCTTCATGCTCCTGCCTGTGTGCCAGTCTCGCCAGACAGTTTTCGATGATGATCACCGCCCCGTCGACGATCAGACCGAAGTCGAGAGCGCCGAGGCTCATCAGGTTACCGGGGACCCGGAACGCGTTCATGCCCATCGCCATCATCAGGAAGGAGAAGGGGATGACGAGCACCGCGATGATCGCGGCGCGCCAGTTGCCGAGCAGGAAAAAGAGCGCGGCCGCGACGAGCAGCGCGCCTTCGGTCAGGTTCTTTTCAACCGTGCCGACGGTCGCGTTCACGAGCTTGGCGCGGTCGAGCACCACCTTCACTTCGACGCCAGGCGGCAAGGTTTTCGACACCTGCGCGATCTTCGCCGAGACATCCTCGGCGACGGTGCGGCTGTTCTGGCCGATCAGCATGAGCACGGTGCCGATCACCGCCTCCTTGCCGTTCATGCTGCCCGCACCCGTTCGAAGGTCGCCGCCAATCTTCACATTGGCAAGCTGCCCGACGGTGACAGGAACCCCGCCGCGCGTTGCAACGACGGCATTGCGGATCTCGTCGACCGAGCGAACGCGCGCATCGACGCGGACGAGATAGGCCTCGCCGCCGCGGTTGTAATAGTTGGCGCCGACCGCGAGGTTTGCGCGTTCGAGCGCTTCGCCGAGTTCGCTGTAGGAAATGCCATAGCTGGTGAGGCGTGTCGGATCGGGCTCGACCACGAAGGTCTTGGCATAGCCACCGATCGAGTCGACGCCGGCAACGCCGCCGACCGACTTCAGCTGGGGGCTGACGATCCAGTCCTGGACTGTGCGAAGATAGCCCGACTTCGCGATCTCGTCGGTGAGGATATCGCCCTCGGGGGTCAGATAGCTGCCGTCGGGTTGCCAGCCCGGTTGGCCCGCAACCTTCTTGGCGCCCTTCCCGTCAGGATTTTTATAGCCGACGGTGTACATCACGACCTCGCCGAGACCCGTCGTTACGGGACCGATCTGCGGCTGCGCCCCATCGGGCAGATTTTCGCCCGCCTGGAGAAGCCGTTCGCCCACCTGCTGGCGCGCGAAATAGAGGTCGGTTTCATCGGAGAAGATGGCCGTCACCTGGCTGAAGCCGTTGCGCGAGATCGACCGTGTCGTCTCGAGCCCCGGAATGCCGGCCAGCGAGATTTCGATCGGATAGGTTACGAGTTTCTCGATTTCGACCGGCGAAAGGCGCGGGTCGATCGTGTTGATTTGCACCTGTTTGTTGGTGATGTCGGGAACGGCGTCGATCGGCAGCTTGGTGAGCTGCCAGACGCCGAGGCCCGCGATCACGAGGAAGAGGAAAAGCACCGCCCAGCGCGCGCGGACGGATAGCGCCATCAGTTTCGCGATCACGGTCTATTCCTCCTCGCCCGCGCCCTTGCCGAGTTCGGCCTTGAGCAGGAATGCGTTCTTGGTCGCGACAATCTGGCCGGGCTTCAGCCCGGAGAGGATTTCGACACGGCCCGCGCTACGCTGACCGACGGTCACCTGCTGCGCGCGGAAGCCGGTCTTCGTGCGCACGAACACCACGTCGCGGCCCTCGAGCGTCTGGAGCGCCTCGTCGGCGATCACGATCGTTGCGGGACCACCGGTCGCGGCGCCGCGGGTGGGAAGCAGGCGTACCCGGACCGCGAGGCCGGGCTGCAGCGCGCCGGGAACATCGAGGACGGCGGTTGCCGAGCGGGTTTCGCCCGAAAGGCCAGGCGTCACCGCGCGGACACGCGCGTCGATCGTCTGTCCGTCGGGCAGTTCTATGATCGCGCGGTCCCCCGGGGACAGCCGCTGCGCGTCGGCCGGACCGACCGCAGCCTCGATCTGCACCTTGCTCGGATCGGCAACCCGGAACAATTCGGTTTCGGGCTGCACGAAGGCACCGAGGCTCGCGCTCTCGGCCGTGATCCGTCCCGAGATCGGGCTCGCGACGATCACACTACTTCCATCGCGGGTGACCTGCGCCGCGTTCGCTGCGGCGCGGGCACGTTGCGCTTCGGCCGCGGCAGCCGCGGCTTCGGCCTGCGCCTGCTCGTAATCGACGCGTGCCGACACCTTCTGGTCGAACAGCGTCTTCTCGCGGTGGAGATTCTTCTGCGCGAGCGTCGAGCGCGCATCGGCCGCAATCCGTTCCGCCGCAATCTGCGCTGCGTCGCGGCTTTGCACGATCGCGATCGTTTCGCCGGCGCGGACCGGATCGCCGAGCCGTTTGAAGAGGCGGGTCACCGCACCACCTGCGCGGGCGGTGACGATCGCCTCGCCGCTCGGCGCGGCAGTGACCGTGGCCTGCGAGATGATTTCGGAGCCGAGACCGCCGGCGCCGATTGCCTCGACGCCGATTTCGGCGGCCTTGATCGCTTCAGGTGTGATAGCGAGGCTGCTTGGAAGCGCTTCGCTTTCAGTTGCGGCTTCGCCTTCGGCAGCCGGCGCGGGGGCCGGATCAGCGGTGCAGCGGGCGACGCCGAAGCCGGTGACGGCGGCGAGGGCGATGGCGCCCGCGACAGTGCCGAGAAGGCGCTTGTCCTTGGTGATCATATTCTATCTCCGCTGATGATGCGGTTCGCGCGCCGACCGGCAGCGCACCCCTGTTGACTTGAAAGGACGGCGGCGAAGGCGCCTCCGTCCGCTGGAAGGATCGGCGCGCTCATGGCTGATGGTCCGCATCGCCATCGGCGGCCGCCTGGCGCGAAAGGATCGCACGGGCCGCGGCCCGGGCTTGCCTCGCGGCGATCAGTTCGGCCTGCGTCGCCGCATAGGCCTGCTGTGCGTCGATATATTCGACGAGCGAGGACTTGCCGGCGCGGTAGCTGAGCTCGGCAAGCCGGACCCCTTCGCGCGCCTGCTCGATGCCGCTGCCTTCGAGCGCCGCGAGACGCGCTTCGGCCGCCTCGAGTTCGGCTTGCGCATTCGCGATTTCCGCCTGGGCGTTGACCACGGCATTTTCGCGCCGAGCGATCGCGGCGGCGACATCGGACTTGGCAGCCGAGATGTTGCCGCGATTGCGATCGAAGACCGGTAGCGGTACCGAGACGTTGGCGACGAGCGCGCGATCGCCGGTCTCGCGAAGCTGGCGCACTCCGAACCCGACCGATGGGTCGAGCCGGCCGTCGGCCCGCTGCCCCTGGAGCCGCGCCTCGGCAATGAGCTTCTCGGTTTCGGCAAGTCGGACGTCGAGCGTTGCGAGCGAGTCCACCGTCGCCGGTGTCACCCACAAATCGCCATCAACCAGTTCGGCCGGCGGGACCGAGCTGCCGAGGAGAGCCGCGAGCGAGCGGCGTGCGGTCCGCTCTTCGGCCTCGGCTGTGCGCAATTCAGCGGTCGCCTGCACAAGGGCCGCATTGGCGCGGAAGGCCCGCAGCGGCGGCTCGTTTCCCGTGTCGACCATCGCCTGCGCGACGCGAACAAGTTCGCGGGCTCGGGCTTCGTTCTCGCGCGCAAGCGCCAGATTGTCGCGGGCCGCGGTCGCCGTCGCGAACTGATTGCGCACGTCGAACGCGAGGTCCGCGCGGGCAATTTCCAGTCGATATTGCGCGGCCAGAAACTCCGCGTCGGCGAGCGTCATGCGGGCGCGGCGGCGCCCGCCTATGTCGAGCCGCTGGTTGACCGACACGGTCGTTTCGAGGCCATTGAGCCCCGAATAGGGACCCGTTCCGGCAAAATTCTCGACGTCGACGTTCAGCGTCGGGTTGTAGCGATAGCCCGCTTGGCGCTGGCGGCCGCGCGCGGCCTCCACTTCAGCCTGGGCGGCAACCACGCGCGGCGACCGCGCGTCGGCTTCCTCCATCGCCTGGGCGAGGGACAATCGGGCGGGAAGCGGGCCGGTGCGGACCGCCTCGTCGGATGAAGAAGGCGGACCCACGAGCTCCGTTCCTGCCAATTGGGCAGCAACGGGCGCGGCATTTGCGCCTGCAACGAGCGCCGCGAAAGTCGCGGCGACAACTATGGATTTCATGAAAAGGAGACTCCTGACGTTTCCAGGGAGAGGCGCGCGCAGAGGGCGCGCGCAAACCTAGAGCGTCAGGCGATTGGAGGGCGGAATGTCCCGATGTAGGCGACGGGCGGCAACGTGGCCGCGGGCACGAGCGCGTGCGACTGGCTGCAAGGCACTTCGGTCGATGCGGTCAGCGTCTCCGCCGGTACACCCGAGTGATGCCCATGGCAGCCGTGAGGGGCAGCCGGGAGCGGCTGCTGTTCGCCAGAAGACGACTTCTTCTTGTCGGTTTCGGCGCTTTCGGTTGCCGGCGCGGCGACACAGCCGGCTTCGATCGCGGCGACCAGGAAGCTCGTCTCGGCCCGTTCCTCACTCGCATGCGCGAGCGACCCAGCAACCGTTCCGGATGCAAGGAGAATGGTCAGCAGGAAGAGGATCACCCGTCGCATTGGAACAGGCCCCTAGCATCGAAACGGCAGGATGAAAAGTAGAAGATTTTCAATCTACTTCGAGACACCCTGCTGGCCGCCCAACGCTATCTGTAATGTTATCACATTATCAAGCCAAAATTCATGTATTGAATATTTTGATACTTATTAGAACCCGAGCCAAATCAAAGCACTCATCGAATATCATCGTCACAATTAGAATATTTTTGGGAGAATGCTTCATATTCCTATGAAACCATAGCATGGGCCCGAGACTATTGCAGACCAATAGGTTCCACAGGACTCTGGTTCATCGCGTGAGATTGGAACGGACCGCGCTACGTACCGGCCTGCGACATGAGCCGCCGATCCTATATCTACTATAGATTGCTAAGTCGGTTCGAGGAGATGGCAGGCAGAATGGACGCCAATCGGGTTCGGAACCCCGTCCTCTGCGCCCGGGCTGAACGCAAGCGCGAAGCGGAAGTCCATTGCCACGTGCATCATGCATGCGATGGGCTCGCAGCACCGGTTGCGCCCGATTTGGACTTTCGGAACAATCCATTCGCTGTTAGGGGCGCACCGATGTCCGGCGCTCCTTTACGCCTTCTGCTTGTGGTTATCCTGCTTCTGAGCGGGCTCCACAATGCTGCGCCGGCGGCGGCGGGCATGACGCACCATGCCACCGATTCGCATCTCGCTCACCATGCGGAATCGGGTCATGCCTCGGGCAAGGATTCGTCCAACGGTCAGCAGGATGCCGACATCCACGGCAGTCACCATAATTGCCCGGTCGCATCCGACCAGGCCCTCGCAGGCCATGACGATCTGTCCTGTTTTTCCGGCGGCCTCCTCTTTGTGCTGCCCGCGACGCGCCTCGCTTCGCGCGCTCTTGCTCCCCCCCTGAACCCTCCCCTCGCCTGAACCACGCCTGCCGCGCGGCCCTTTCCGGCCTGCGCTCAGTCGTCTCGTTCAGGAGTGAGAATTTATGCATATCCATATGCGCGCCGCCCTGTTGGCCGGGGCTGCGCTGCTGGCGGGGTCCGTTTGGGCCCAGCCGCTAACGCTCGACCAGGCGGTCGAGCGGGCCATCGCCGCATCGCCCGAGCTTAGAGCGGGCGAAGCGGGGGTCGACGCTGCGCGCGGCGATCAGCTGCAAGCCCGTGTCCGTCCCAATCCGACCGTTTCGGTCGATATGGACAATGGCGTCGGGACAGGCGGCTATGGCCTGTTCCGGCAGTCCGAGTTGACCGTCACCTATTCGCAGCCGCTCGAACGCGGCGGCAAGCGTGAGGCGCGCATGGCGCTTGCCGAGCGCGGCGTCGTGCTGGCCGAAGCGCAATGGCGGATTGTCCGGCTCGATATCGCCCAACAGGTCCAGCGCGCCTACATCAACGTCCAGATCGCCGAACAGATGGTCTGGATCGCCGAAGACCGCGTCAAACTCGAAAAGGAGATACGCGCCGAGGCCATCCGGCGGGTGCGCGGCTACAAGGACCCGCTGTTTGTCGAAACAAGGGCCGATGCCCGCATTCTCGAAGCCGAGCTGGCCCTGAAGGAAGTCCAGGCGAAACGCCAATCGGCACGCGCTCTGCTCACGTCCTTCTGGGGCGGCGCTCCCGACAGCCTCGTTATCGCGGAAGGGATCGAGAAGCCCGATCCGCGTGACCCGCCGCTGGCCGAAGCCGACGCCGCAGTCTTCGATGCTGCCGTCGATCGCGCCCGGGCACAGGTCGTCGTCGAGCAGAGCCGTGCGCATCAGGATTATACGGTATCGGGGGGGACCCGTTTCCTTCGAGAGACCAATGATGTCGCCGTCCTCGGCGGCATCTCGATCCCGCTCGGAAGGTTCGACCGCAATCAGGGCAATATCGCGCGGGCACAAGCGGAGCGGCGGCAGCTCGAATATCAGTCCGAGGCCAACCGTCTCGAGCGCTTGCGGCGTCTCGCCTCGCTTCGGGCGGATGCCGATGCAGCCCGGGTGCGCGCCGAGGGCATCATGAACACCGTCTATCCCAAGGCGGTGAAGACACTCGCGCAGGTGCGCGAAGGCTATGCCCGCGGCGGTTTCCTGTTCGCCGACGTACAGGACGCAGCCGACGTCATCATCCAAATCCAGGGTCAGTGGGCCGATGCCATGACGAGTTACCGCGATTTGCTCGCGGAGATCGATCGCCTGACCGGCCGCTTCGATGCGGCTCCCCTTGCGGAGAATATTCCATGAAGAAGTTTCCATTTCCCGCCGCGGCTGCGGCGCTGTTCCTTGCCGTGCCTCTCGCTGCCTGCGGCGGCGGAGCCGAGGGCGAAGACAAGCATGAAGAAGGCGAAAGCCACGCCGAGGGCGAAGGCGAGGAAGATGCCAAAGGCCCGAACGGTGGCAAATTGCTCAAGAATGGCGATTTCGCGGTCGAGGTCACGATCTTCGAGAATGGCACGGAGCCGCAATTCCGCGTTTTCGCAACGCGGGACGGCAAACCGGTCGACCCGAAGGATGTCCAGCTCGCCATCACCCTCACGCGGCTTGGCGGCGACGTCCATCGCTTCACCTTCCGTCCGCAGGGCAAATTCCTCGCAGGGCAAGGTGTCGTCACCGAACCGCACAGCTTCGATGTCGAGGTCGTCGCGGTCGTGGGCGGCAAGCGGCACGTCTGGAAATATGCGAACCCCGAAGGGCGCACGCGGATCGCGGCCGACGCCGCCAAGGCCGGCGGCATCGAAACCGCGGTCGTCGGACCGGCGACGGTGGGCGAGATGCGCGAACTCTACGGCACCGTCCAACTGTCGCCGACCGCCCGCTCCGAAATTCGCGGCCAATTCCCCGGCCGCGTCGTCTCGGTGACCAAGGCGTTGGGCGACAGCGTCCGGCGCGGAGAGCTTCTCGCGCGCATCGAGTCGAGCGAGAGCCTCCAGGTCTATCCGGTATATGCGACCGTCGGCGGCGTGATCGCCGAGCGCAACGCCAACCCCGGCGACGTCACCGACGGGCGCGCCCTCTATGTGGTCACCGACCCGGCGCAGACCACGGTCGTCTTCAACATCTTCCCTCGCGACCTCGCGATTATCCGTCCGGGCATGCGGGTAACGGTGGAGACGCAGGACGGCGCCGAAATCGCGACCGCGCCGCTCGGGCAGTTCCTGCCCGACGGCAATGTCGAGGCGGGCACTGCGCTCATCCGCGCGACCATCCCGAACCGCTCGGGAACGCTCCGCCCGGGCATGGCCTTGCGCGGCCGCGTGATGGTCAACCCCGTCACCGTGCCGCTCGCCGTGCGCACCGAGGCAATCCAGCCCTTCCGCGACTTCAAGGTGGTCTATGCCAATTTCGGGCAGGACTATGAGGTCCGGATGTTGAAGCTCGGCCGTTCGTCGCCCGAATGGACCGAGGTCCTGTCGGGCATCAAGCCCGGCACCGCCTATGTTACCAAGGGCAGTTTCCTCGTTCGCGCCGACATCGAAAAGTCCGGCGCGGGCCACGACCATTGATCGGGGGGCAGGATAACATGCTAGCCAGAACCATAGGCTTTTCGATCCGGCAACGATGGCTCGTCCTCGCGGTCGTCGCGCTCCTCTGCGCGATCGGCGCGTGGAGCGCGACCAAATTGCCCATCGACGCCGTTCCCGACATCACCAACGTCCAGGTCCAGATCAACACCAAGGCGGAAGGCTATTCGCCGCTCGAATCCGAGCAGCGCATCACCTATCCGATCGAGACCGCGATCGCGGGCATTCCGAACCTCAACTACACCAGATCGATCTCGCGCTACGGGCTCAGCCAGGTCACCGTTGTCTTCGAGGACGGGACTGACATCTATTTCGCGCGCCAGCAGGTCAACGAGCGGCTCCAGGCCGCGCGCGGCCAGCTTCCACCCGGGATGGAGCCCGAAATGGGCCCGATCTCGACGGGTCTCGGCGAGATCTTCATGTTCTCGATCGAGGCGGAACCGGGCGCGCGAAAACCCGACGGTTCGCCTTATACGGCGGAAGACCTCCGGACGATGTCCGACTGGGTCATCCGGCCGCAGATGCGCACGATCCCGGGGGTCGCCGAGATCAACACGATCGGCGGCTACGCCCGCCAATATCATGTGACCCCCAACCCGGCCTCGCTCGCCTCGCTCAATCTCTCGCTCAACGATGTCGTCACCGCACTCGAGGCCAATAATGCCAACCGCGGCGCCGGTTATGTCGAGCGCAGCGGCGAACAGATTCTGATCCGCGTGCCGGGTCAGGCCAATAATGAGCGCGACCTGTCGCAGATCATCGTCACCACTCGCGGCGGGGTTCCGATCCGGATCGCCGACGTCGCCGATGTCGCGATCGGTTCGGGGCTCCGCACAGGCGCCGCGACGGAAAATGGCAAGGAAGTCGTCCTTGCCACGGTCTCGATGCTGATCGGCGAGAATCCGCGCGTGGTCGCGCAGGCCTCGGCCGAACGTCTCGTCGAGGCCTCGCGTGCCCTTCCGAAGGGCGTCGTTGCCAAGCCGCTCTACGATCGCACCGCGCTCGTCGAGCGGACGATCTCGACGGTGCAGAAGAACTTGGCCGAAGGCGCGCTCCTCGTCATCGTGATCCTGTTCCTCCTGCTCGGCAATTTCCGGGCGGCGCTGATCACGGCGGCGGTCATTCCGGTCGCGATGCTGATGACGCTGACGGGCATGCTCCAGACGCGGACATCGGCGAACCTCATGAGCCTCGGGGCGCTCGACTTCGGCCTCATTGTCGACGGGGCCGTCATCATCGTCGAGAACTGCCTCCGCCGGCTCGGCGAGGCCCAGCACAGGCTCGGGCGCCTGCTCGATCGCGACGAACGCTTCGGGCTCGTCGCCTCGGCCAGCGCGGAGGTAATCAAGCCGAGCATCTTCGGCATCATCATCATCACCGCGGTCTATCTGCCGATCTTCGCGCTCGAAGGCATCGAGGGCAAAACCTTCCATCCGATGGCGATCACCGTCGTCCTCGCGCTTACCGCCGCACTTCTGCTGTCGCTCACCCTGGTTCCGGCCGCGGTGGCGCTGTTCGTGACCGGCAAGGTCGAGGAAAAGGAGAACTGGCTGATGCGCGGTCTCGGCAAGGGCTATCGCCCGATGCTCGACCGCGTCCTCAATTGGCCGAAGGCTGCACTGGCTGGTGCTTTGGTGCTTGTCGCGCTGAGCGGCGTGGCGGCGACCAGTCTCGGGTCCGAGTTCATCCCGGACCTCGACGAAGGCGATATCGCGATGCACGCGATGCGCATTCCCGGAACGAGCCTGACCCAGTCGATCGCGATGCAGGAGGCGCTGGAGAAGAGAATCAGGCAGTTCCCCGAAGTCGAGCGGGTGTTCGCGAAGATCGGCACGCCCGAGGTCGCGACCGATCCGATGCCGCCGTCGGTCGCCGACAATTTCATCATGCTCAAGGACCGGAAGGAGTGGCCCGACCCCAGAAAGCCGCGCGACCAGCTCGTCGCCGAGCTCAACAAGGCGGTGAACGAAGTGCCGGGGAATAATTATGAGTTCACCCAGCCGGTGAAGATGCGGATGAATGAGCTGATCGCCGGCGTTCGCGCCGACGTTGCGATCAAGCTGTTCGGCGACGATCTCGATCAACTGCTCGAATCGGGGCAGGCGATCGAGGAGGTAGCCGGCGGGATCGCGGGCGCGCGGGACGTGAAGCTCGAACAGGTCACCGGCCTGCCGATGCTTTCGGTCACGCCCGATCGCGACAAGCTTGCGCGCTATGGCGTGAGCATCGAGACGGTCCAGGATGCGGTTTCGACCGCGACTGGCGGGCGGCAGGCGGGCGAGCTCTTCAAGGGCGACCGGCGTTTCGACGTCATTGTCCGGCTTCCCGAGGCCATTCGCACCGACCTCGCGTCGCTCGGCAATCTCCCCGTTGCGCTTCCGGCCGGCGGCTTCGTGCCGCTTTCGGAGCTGGCGGAGATATCGCTCGCGGCTGGGCCGAACCAGATCAGCCGCGAGAACGGCAAGCGCCGCGCGGTGATCACGGCGAATGTCCGTGGTCGCGATCTCGGCTCATTCATCGACGAGCTGACCCAGAAGGTCGAAGCCGATGTCGTGCTGCCCGACGGCTATTATATCGAATATGGCGGGACGTTCGAGCAGCTCCAGTCGGCGACCGAGCGCCTCCAGATCGTGGTGCCGCTCGTTCTGCTGCTGATCTTCGGCCTCTTGTTCATGCTGTTCGGGTCGGTTCGCGACGCGGCCATCGTCTTCTCGGGCGTGCCGCTGGCGCTGACGGGAGGGGTCGCGGCGCTGGCGCTTCGCGACATTCCGCTCTCCATCTCGGCGGGCGTCGGGTTCATCGCACTCTCCGGGGTCGCGGTGCTCAACGGCGTGGTGATGCTATCCTTCATCAAGGATCTTCGCGAACGCGGAAAGGCGCTCGTCGATGCAATCCGCCAGGGCGCGCTGACCCGCCTCAGGCCGGTGATGATGACCGCGCTGGTTGCGTCGCTCGGGTTCGTACCGATGGCGCTCAATGTCGGGGCTGGATCCGAGGTGCAACGGCCGCTGGCGACCGTGGTCATCGGCGGGATCATCTCATCGACGATCCTGACGCTGCTGGTGCTGCCTGCGCTTTACCTCTTGGTCCATCGACGGACCGCGAAGGCCGAAGAGGAAGAATTGACGCGCCCGAGCGGCGTGTCCAGCCCTGCAGGCTGAGACCTTCCCGGATGGCCGTCACTCCCCCCTGTCGACGGCAACCGGAAGTGCTGACTGGGACGGAACCCAAAAGGGTTCCGCCTCCTCTTAGGGATGGTGAGGATTGAGGAACTTGCAATGAATGAAAAAGCATCCGGGAGCGAACGCGAAAAGCGAACGCTCCAGATCGTTCTCGTCCTGAACGCGGCTATCGCGATCGCCTTCCTCGTGACCGGCGGGCTCGGCGATTCGAGCGCGCTCATCGCCAATGGGCTCGACAATCTGTCCGACGCCGCGGTCTATGCCTTGAGCCTCGTTGCGCTCAGCCACGGCCTGAAATGGAAAACCCGTGCTGCCACGGCATCGGGCGTCATGCTGCTGGTCTTCGCGGCCGGCGTCCTGTTCGATGTGGGACGCCGCTATTTCGAAGGCAGCGAACCGATCGGTCCGACGATGATGATCATGTCGGCGGTCGCTGCGGTGGTGAACTATGCTTGCCTGAAGCTCTTGCAACGCATTCAGGATCCGGACGTCAACCTCAGAGCCGCGACAACCTTCAGCTACAACGACTTCATCTCGAACGGCGGCATCCTGATCGCGGGTGTCCTCGTCTGGTGGCTCGGTACGAACTGGCCGGACCTTCTGGTTGGATTTGCGACTGCGCTGATCGCTATCAAGGGCGGGATCGAAATCCTCCGCGACGCCCGCCAAGAGACCAAACAGCAGAGAGGCTAGAGCATGTGAGGCGTCTCGGATCGGCGGATTAATGTTCGAACCTCTGCGAACAACGTCGCCGATCCTGCCCTAGAGGCACCCGACAGCTCGCTCTCATCATATTACGTCCTTATTACGCGAGGCAAAAATCGAGCCCGCGTAACGACGCATATTACGCCGCCATTCGGCGTAAGTGTCGGAAATTGTTAGGAAAACTGGAGCGGGCGAAGGGATTCGAACCCTCGACCCCAACCTTGGCAATTTGGTGCAAGCGGTACGCAGGTGAGATCATATCGACCGGAACTCCTCAAATTCCGGCTGCCCCCGCTGTCATGCCCGCTCATCCACAATCACCCGTACGCGGTCGCACGTTACCCCACACGTTACCCCGCGAAGCCTTAAACTTTTTGCTCGAAATCATGTCGGCCCATACAGGAGAATCTCCGCCTTCTGCTTGTCATACCGTGGAAAATTCGGTGTTGCGGGATATGATTTTGTCGCCTTATTGAGCTGCCCTCGTTCACAAAGAGGGGGCCACAGATGGCAATTCACCGATTTACCGACAGATGGCTTCAGTCTCTTGGTACGAGGCCTACGCACGGACGCGCCGAGTTCGTCGATGCAGTTTGCCCGGGACTGCATTTGCGAGTGACCTCCAAAGGCACTCGAACTTTCTCGGTGATGTTTCGGGTCAGGGGCAAGCTGGTCCGCACCACCTTGGGCAAGTATCCGCTGCTAGCCTTGCACGACGCTCGAGAAGCAGCGTTGGCGAAAATGCGTGAAGTTGATCAAGGCGCTGATCTTCATGCCGCGACCACGCGACAGCAAAGCCTAACCCTTCGGCAGATGATAGATAGCTACGTAGAACGGCATTTGAGGCCGAATGCCCGATCATGGAAAAATATTCAGGCCGCGCTGCTAGGTTCGGCAAAGCGGCCATCACGGTTATCCCACCTTCATACGAAGCAAGCCGGGCAGATCAGTAAGGCGGACGTGGTGGCGGTTATTGATCGCATCATGGAAGACGGCACACCGCAAGCTGCCGTAAATCTGCTAAGGTATATCAAGATGCTGTTCAATTGGGCAGCGGATCGCGACATGGTGGTTGCCAACCAATTCGAACGGATAAGACCGCCTGCTCGCACGCGCGAGCGCGACCGTATTCTTTCAGATCAAGAAATAGCGGCAATTTGGCATGCGTCGTTCCAACTTACAGATCCCTATGGGCAGATGTACCGCATGTTTTTGCTTACCGGCCAACGCCGAAGCGAGGTGGCGACAATGCGTTGGTGCGAGATAAGCGGACGAACATGGACGATCCCCCGGGAAAAGGTAAAGAAAGATCGCGCGCACGCCGTGCCGCTGACTACGACAGCGCAGGCCGTACTTGCCTCACTACCTCAATTCGGTCGCGAAGCATTTGTTTTCACGACCACGGGCGGCATGTCCGCAAGCAGTAATTTTGCAAAAGTGAAGCGCGAGCTGGATCGACTTTCCGGGACGGCCGGGTGGACAATTCATGACATCCGCCGCACCGTAAGGAGCAAATTGGCGGAACTGCGCATCCCACGCGAGGTCGCGCGAAAGGTGCTAAATCACGAAGACGGCAAAGTTGACCGCATCTACAACCGGCACGATTATGCAAAAGAAAAGCGGGAGGCGTTGGTTAAGTGGGAGAAGAGGCTTTTAACGATTGTCCGCTCCTGAGCGAACCCACTATTAGCATGCCCGGACTGGCGAAGGAGTCTGCTGAGATTGCCGCGCGGAATGGATTGCTGCCCAGCGCAGGGCTGGAACTGCTAGTCGATCAGATTTTCGGCCTCTCCTGCCGAGACCAAGAGGAACGATACAACGATCCGCGGCAAATGGCTTCACGCCGCAGCGAGGGCTTTCGCCTTGCAAAACGGATGCAGGCGGAGGCGACGCAAATGTTGGTCCACCTCGAAAAACTCTATGGTGCTTACAAAGACTTCCATGCGGCGGTCCGCTTTCATCCAGCCTTGTTGGAAGAAATATTCGACGTGAACATCGGTGACCCCGACGAACTCTTTTTGCCAGCGCAGCTGAACATTCTCCAAACGGCATTCTACGACGAGACCGATTTGGCCCTAACCCCTGTGCCTTCGCTACCTGAACAGCCCTCCGTCGCAGACGCGGTGCAACCGTGTCCGCCATTTTTGTGGGAAAGCATCGACGCCCGGCTTCAGGCTTTGACGGGGTTACCAGTGAAGGCAGCGCTAGCGCGAGGCCCCGTCCCAAACCTCGTTCTCCAAAAGGCAGTCGAGCGCTGCCGCAGCCATTGGGTAAAATGCGAAGGCCGTTCATGGTCGATGTCCTCCTTGAAGGTTAGGGAGGTTCGCGACGACAATGATGACGCGACGTTAAAGGGCTCGTGCGAGAGATTCGTTGTCGATGTGCTGCGCGTGGCCGGACTTCGGTTCAATCTTTCGGACTTGGCGAGCGCGTGGGACGCGGTCGACAGGAACTATCGAACCCGTGCACGCGACAACAAAACCAAAGGATCACACACGGCCGGAGCGGGCTGAAGTTGAGCGGAGGTGTTTCGCGACGGATTCCGCCACGACATGAGCTAAATCAACTGGAACGGCGTTGCCGAGTTGCCTCATCGTCTCTGACCACGATCCATGGAACACGAGTTCATCAGGAAAAGTTTGCAGCCGAGCACTTTCTCGGATGGTAAAATAACGCACCGAACCGTCCGGGCGGCGTAACATGTTTTCGCCTCCAGGAACGCCATGCACGCCCGCCTTCAAAGTCTTCGCCGGCTCATCGAGCGGGCTTCCAGTATGCCCCGGATAGCTGCGTGCGCCCGGCTGATGACGATGGTCCTCAAACCTAGACTTGGAGCGAGGTGAGAGTTCTGGGTCAGGAAGGTCTTCAATCGCGTCACGGGTAGTGCGCCACGGCTGAAGTTCAGGAGAGTCTATGGGTAGGCCCCTCAGGATTGAAGGTGCAGCGATCCGATCTTTACGCACAACTTTGTGACGATCCCAATAGTCACCGCGCAATTGATCCCAGATCATTGCCTCGCGAGAATGAGTCTCTCGCGGCCAAGACCAATGTATGCCCATATCCGCGCGGAAACCCACAAAGAAGACGCGCTCGCGCTTTTGCGGCACTCCAAAGTTTGCTGCGTTCAAAACCTTCGGCGGAAGCACCTGATACGACAGCGCCGAATTTCCGTTTGAACTGTGGTGCTGTTCCAGACGAGCGCGATGATCAAGCCAGCTTTCGCCCTGCCGAATCGCGATCTCCGGGTAAGAGAGCTGGAGGAATATGTACGTGAAATATGTTTCGAACGTCGCCCGTGTAAGCCCCTTTACGTTCTCAAATATAAAGGCTTGCGGCTTCGTTTCACGTACTACTCGCACCGCCTCCGACCACATATCACGGTCATCCTGGTGTGCCCGATGTCGACCACCGAGCGAGAAGGGCTGACAGGGCGGCCCCCCAGTGACCAGCTCAACCTTGCCTTCAAATTCGGCGAATGAAAATTGGCGAATATCGCCTTCGCGCGGCTCCGGCCATAATCCCATTCCCGCTGACCCACGAGCGCGGTTTTGCCGGATGGTATCGCAGCACCATCTATCCCATTCGACAACATCAACGGTTTTGAACCCTGCGCGCGTGACTCCAAGCCCAAGGCCCCCGGCACCGGCAAAAAGTTCGATCGCGTTCATGCTTACCCCCTGACAAACCTTTCGAGCTTGTTGCCTAATTGTTCTGCGTCGCGCAACTCGCATTCCCACACGACCAAAACATTCCATCCCATTTCCCGCAGCATGCGACAATTCTCGGCATCACGCGCCTGATTGGCTTCGAACTTAGCCCTCCAAAATTCGGCACGACTTTTCGGAAAGCGAGCAAGATTGCATTCGGGGTCGGTATGACGATGCCAAAAACATCCATGGACAAAAATCGCTTTCCGTCGACGTCGAAACACGATGTCAGGCTTGCCGGGAAGTTCGTTCGCGTGAAGGCGATACCGAAAACCTTTCGCATGAAGAAGCCTTCGGACCGCCATCTCTGGCTTAGTGTTCCGTTCCTTGATTAGCCCCATCCGAACGCTGCGCTCGTGCGGAGACAGGGTGTCGGCCATAAACTCAGAGCTCCGCGTCCTTGGGAGATACCCTTTTTCTACACAGGCACGCCGTGAAGATACGTTCGATCTTCTTTGTATAGAATGACGTGGCTCACAAAGTAGGTAGCCTGCCAGCCCTGCGGCAAAGCACTAACAATCAGTCTCATCGTTTCCCTGACTGTCATGCTCGGCGCGCTTACGGCGAGCTGAGCAGCGACCATGTCTGGATGAGGATTCAGACGATAATCATGGCTGCCCGCTTTCGTTCTCCCCGCAGGCAACCTAACTTCATAGCGCAAGGTGTAAGGAAGAGCTGCCTTGAGCAAAATGAGTGCCTGATGAACGCTCATTGTTCCCGGCTTCAAAATCTCCAACGGAATGTCGATGTCTATCGGGAATTGAGCATCAAAACCCTGCTCGGGTTTGTTTGTAGTCTCACGCTCACGCCCCGGATCGTTCGAACCAAAGCCAGAACCGTTCCACTCAGAACCATAGTGGGCAATAACCTTAGACTCGATATCCATAGCCGTAAGAACGAGAATTTGCGCGGCCTTAAAGCACACATCGTGCGGCTGCACATTCCGCCGCTGCTCAAACTTCCGAGCGTGTCGAGCTATCCTAGTTCTCAACCCGGCCTCAGCATCGGTTTTTCCCACGTATCGGATTTCGCCACCGTGAAGGAGCAGATAGACGCCTTGAGCTTCGGGTAGTCCTGAGGCATTCTCTACAGTGAGCGGGGCGCTGCTAAGCGCATCCAGCGTCGGAATGATTTGGCCCATCACTGCACCCATCAGGTCCAGCTCAAATGCTATGAATCCCGGCTCCGCCATCCTACCCCCGAATCTGTTCGGCTCAGCCTTTATCATGGGTCGGTAATTCGTTCATCCCTCAAGCGAATTAACCGATTCAAAGGTCGGAATTTGCGAGAGCCCAAGCTCTTTGGTCAAGTCTCAGTACCCTCTGAAGGACTTGTCTAGCCAAAATGCGGCGACAGTTGTCCGTGGTAACGGCTAAAACCCTCGCTGCCGAACACTTGGCATTGCGCCCCGGAATCCCATACTTGGTCATCCGTCATCAACGCGACGGAGAATTTCCATGGCAAACAAAAGCGAAGAAATCGATCCGATCCTAAAGGTCGGCGAAGTGCGAGCCGCTGTGTCGTACAGCGTCAGTCAGATTTACCGAATGATCCGAGAAGAGCGCTTCCCGCGTCCGTTGCGATTGGGTCCTGGCCGCGTCGGATGGCGACGAAGCGCCGTAGTCAAATGGCTCGCCGAGCGCCCGACGGCCGACTTGTAGCCCACCAGACCCTCACACCACAAACATCAACATAATCATGCAGGCGCCGTCGGGCTTTCAGCGGGCGTCCGGAGAAGAACCATGTCCGAAGAAACTGAATTCACCTCGTCAAATTCAAGCGAAGCTCCGCCCGCCACTATCGCAGAGCGCGTTGAAAAGGGCAGGGAGATCGGCTCTCACGCCAACGGCGCGATTGTCCCTTTTCCTCCGGGCCTCAGCGGAAACCAAATTCTGTACGCCCAATTAGGTCGAGAGCGGCAAACAATTGAACGTCTCATTAGGGCTGGATACGAGCCGACCATTTATGAATATCGCTCGTCTGGTGGCGAGATCATTCAAGCGGTGTTGCGATTTGACCACCCTACAGAGCCGAAGGAAATCAGGCCGCTACGCTATTTGGGAAAATCCAAAAACGGGGGGTCAATTTTCTGGATGACGGCAATTGATGGTCAGCGCCCCCTCTATGGGCTTGACCGTCTAGCCGCCCGTCCGATGGCGCCGGTCCTTATAGTCGAAGGCGAAAAGGCAGCAGATGCAGCAGCGAAGTTGTTTCCTGAACATGTGACTATCACTTGGATGTCCGGCGCGAGCAGTGTTCACCGCGCCGAGATGGTCGATCTTGCCGGGCGGAATATCACCCTCTGGCCCGACAACGACGAGCCCGGCCGCAAAGCGATGCGGAAGTTCGCCGCATTTGCGTTTCGCGCTGGAGCTGCGTCAATCTCAATGGTCGATGTGCCGAACGAATTTGGCGAGAAATGGGATCTAGCCGACGAATTACCCGCTGACGTGGCGACGGCATTCCCCTTCAACGCCCTCATCCGTACCGCACGCAACATTTCTCCTAGCGAGGTCGCTCACCTTGCAGATGATATGACGGTGAATGCTGAGCCGCGAAGGCTGCTCGGCCATAAGCCCGGCTACAGCCGCGTGGACATCGCCGAAGCCACAACAGCGTTGAATGTTCTAGATCCCAATATGCACCGAAATGCGTGGATCCGTGTCGCGAGAGCGGTATTTTATGCGTATGGCGAAGCTGGATTGGAGATTTTCGACGATTGGTCGAAGAGCAGCACGGATAAGTATCGCGAGGGTGAGCCGGCGAAACTCTGGGCAGACTTTTCGAACGAACCGAATTTCCGTGCTGATCCCCTGTTTTGGCTGTTCGACCAAGCGGCGGCGACCATCAAGGCACGCCACGAAGATCCAGGGCATCAGGCAAAGCCGAACGTTACGCTCAATTCTGACGCAATTTGGTTGGCATCAATAGAGCATCTTAACGAAAGCCACGCTATCGTAATCCGGGGTGGAAAGGCCGCTGTGCTCTGGGAGCATTTTGACCCTCGCTTCGGGCGCTATACGCAAACATATCTTTCCAAAAGGGACTTCGTTGACAGGCACGTCCGGCAGTTAGCCGTTCCGCGGGATGACGAGGAAGGGGATACTAAGAAGGTTAAGCGGATATCGCGCGGGGCCGCATGGTTCGGGTCCACTCGACGCAGGTCATATGATGACGTGATCTTTGCGCCGGGTAAGCAACTCAGCGCAAAGTTTCTAAATCTCTGGCAAGGTTTCGCCGTCAATGCCGCTGATGACCCTGATGGCTGGTCGCGGCTGAAGCAACACTTGTTTGACCACGTCGCGAACGGAGATGAGGCGAGCTATCGCTACCTATTGGATTGGATGGCATTCGCCGTTCAGCATCTCGATAAGCCGGTCGGCACAGCGCTCGTCCTGATTGGGAAGAAAGGTGCGGGAAAGAGCATCATCACCGAAATTTTCGGGCGACTGTTTGGACAGCATGCGTTTGTCACCTCACGGATGGATGATGTACTGGGACGTTTCAATGACAAGCTTGAAATTACATCTCTGCTCGGGCTTGAGGAGGCGGTTGCACCCGGTAACCGGTCGGCTGACGGGGTTTTGAAGGACCTGCTCACGAGAACGACTCTTCGGCTGGAGGGGAAGTTTTTCGGGGTTTGGAGTGCACCCAATTATCTGCGGGTCATCATCACGTCGAATAACGAACATGTTGTTCGCGCTGATGGCTCGGAACGGAGGTACGCGGTTTTCGAAGTGACCAATCCTCATCAATCTGACCCGGTTGAGCGCCGCCGGTATTTTGGTCAGATCATCGAGCAAATGGAGAATGGCGGATACGAGGCGATGTTGGGAGAGCTTCTGAATCGCGACATTGCACATTGGAACCCGGAGTCCATCCCCGAAACGGACGCACTTAAACAGCAAAAGCTGCTGAGCTTGCTGAATGACCCGGTTCAAATGTACCTCAGCGATCGTCTGACGGACGGCATTTGCATCACTGGCCACGAAGGTAGGGACGTGCCGATTTATGAATGGAGCTTGCACGAAACCGTGATGGTGCCGGCTCGGGTACTGGCTCAGGACTTTCATGCATTCGCTGAAAAGAATGGTCTTAAAGCCACCGGCAGGCAGCTTTCGTTGGGTTTGGCGCGATACATGCCGAAAGGTTTTGCATCGAAAACGCTGCGCGGAGAACGAGGTGATACTTCGAATAAGCCCTACAAGGCGTACCCTTTTCCTCCTCTCGAGGAAGCCCGAAAACTGTTCGAACGAGCCTCAGGCATAGAAATTCCGCGGGAAATCGAAGATTAAGGCGCGTTACCCTGTTACCGGAGCAAGACCTACCTTTTGGTTGATTGGCAGAAAGATTGAAGAGTGCACGCGACGCGAGCCGGTTGACCAATCGGTAACAGGGTAACCAGCGTGCGTTAGTGAATAGGTTCGATTTAGGCCTGAACATCGGACTTTCGAATTTTTTCGCGAAGGGGACAAAATTTGCTTTTAACACGAACCCAATCCACCGATTGGGTTCGTGATTTTTCTACGAGATTTCCGAAAATTCTTTAAGTCGCTGCTGAACCCGGCGAACCTGTGATGCGTGCCAGTGTCCACCGCCCACGGCCGGAATGCCGCGTTTGTTCAGTCGCGTCGCAATACTGGAAGCTGAAACGAAGCCTTGTCGGTGAAGATCGTCGAAGAACGGTTTCATCGCCAACGACATCAATACTGCTTTCTTACGCCGCGCTTCGGCGCTTGCCGCTGCTGCCGCTTTGCAACCCGCTAGCAAGTGCGCCGCGCCGTTTGGATTGCCGATCTTAGCCCCGCGCATTTTTGCGGCCGCTAATGCCGCCTTCGTCCGATCGCTTATAGCACGCCGCTCATACTCTGCCATCGCAGCCATAATGTGCAGGGTAAGTCGATTAGCCTGAGGAATGTCACAAGCGACAAAATCGACACCGCCATCCATCAGATTAGCGATGAACGCCACATTGCGCGCCAAGCGGTCCAGTTTTGCGATTACCAAGGTAGCACGATGTATTCGGCAAGCCGCTAGGGCCAATGCCAACTGCGGTCGATCGGATTTACCGCCGCTCTCCACCTCTACGAATTCGGCGACGATTGCTTGGTTGCTGCGGTGGGCAAACGTTTTCACCGTCGTTCGCTGGGCGGCAAGCCCTAGACCCGACTGTCCCTGTTTCGCCGTACTAACACGCATATACGCGACTAGGCGCGGACCGCGTTTTTCCCGACGATCAACGTTAGCGGAATTGGTGCCGCGATCATAACTTTGCATTGCGCTACCCCTTGCTGCCAGCGTCGATCGATGCTGCATTCTTCGGATTACGCAAGTGATGGCAGAATTAACAAAGGGGGTCCCGCGACCCACCCCCTCCCCCCGGGTCATCTGGCGCGTCGGTTACCGCGCAGAAAATTTCGATTTCGAATTAGCGCATTCGAGCACGGCAGGCTCATCAGAGTTTTTTATATAGTTTTTTGGCTGCGTCACCCTCAGCCAATGGAATTTCACCATCCAGATATGGGCTCGATGCGTCCAACATCCTGCAAAAATGATATGCTCGTATTGGGGCATTAAATTCGTTGTTGGCCCTATACTCGAGTAGCACAAACAAAGTGTCGCGAGCTTTGGATTCGGAGGAGCCTTCATACGTCAGCTGATTGCCGCTTTCTCCTTCCGCCTCGGCCACCGGCTCTTCGCCAGGCACTGGTTTAGCACGTTCAAATTCCTGACACCCATTACCAGTCTTGGCGCACCGATGTTGCTTCTTGATCGTATACAGCGCGAGTTGTGTCCCAAGGTCGCCAGAGTCAGCTTTTGGCTTGATCTCATCCATAACGCGTTCAAGGCGCAGGACGTATTCGTCCTTAGTGATGGGTCCACGCGCGGTAAGGTCAGCCCACAGCCTCGTATACGTAGAGGGCGCAGCCAACTTTGGCTTTATAACCTCCTCGCAAGCACGAAATGCGGTTTCCGTCTGCGTGCTTGCTGGAAGCGCATCACAGCCGCTCAACAACACGGTCATTCCCAGTCCAAGGATGCCAGCGGAAATTCGACCAGTCATTACATCGGCTCCACGGTAGCCGCTTGCGCGTCCACGCGATATTTAACCCTGCCAGAACCATTCCGATACTCAACACAGTGGACGATTATCGCACCACGGCTGGGGTACATCTGAGTGACTTTAGCGCATAAATAGCCAGCACTATTGATTGCCGTCGCTACCACGTCACTACCCGACATATTGTCAATCGCCGCTGCGTCTGCCCCGACTGGGTCGGTTTTCGCCTGCTCGCGCAGCCTGTCGGTGCGCTGAACTGAAGTTTCGCCTGTCAAATTTGAAGCTCGGGCAGAAACATCCGCCGCTGTCTCCGTCACCTCATCGGTAGAATGAACAGCATCCTCACTAGTTTGTTCACGCTCCACCGCGCTTTCGCAGGCTGTCAGAAACAATGCGCTTGCCGCCGTGATGCTAACGGCAATACATTTTAGAGCTTTCAAGCGTTACCCTCCCGTTGGCGACGCTTTGCTTCCATCGCCGCCCCTATGTCCTCCTCGGGGCGACGGCCGAAGCCGGATGTTGGAAACCTGAACGCTAGTGCAGGCGCATGCGCCTTTACCGTTACCGGCTGGACATGCGCGCATGCCACCCGGCCCCCGAAGATCGGCAACCGAGTTTAGCGTTTGAGGTTTCCACGCCCCACCTCCTGGCTTTCACAGGAAGCAGGGCGACATTAGGTGGAGCAGTGGTCACTTAGCAAGTGACAAGACCCGTGTCGGCGATCATGGTTACCGAGTATTCAATCTCTATGTGAATTCGGGCACTATGCAGCATGCGCACCGAGCAAGGACTACTTTTCATTGGCTTTCGCCGGTAAATGGTAGTGTCTCAGTTTGAATTTTCCTCGCCGCGCTTTTTGTAGGGGCCGCGTTTTGCGGGGGCCGGTGCCAATTCGTCGATCTTGGCCACGACGTCCTCAAGCGACCATAGACGGTCGGTGATGCCAGCGGCCATCGCGGGCGATATGCGAAGCGTCTTATGGATGCGGCAGAAATTGTAGAACGCGAAATACAGCGCCAGTGCGTGAATGTGATTGTCGAGCGTCTTTGAGAAGGCGTTGGTCAGCCGGGTAAATCGGCGGTTCTGCATACGGATTGAGAGAATCATACGCTCTACGTGCGACGTGCTGACGTGGGCAGTATCGGGGTTGCCTTCGACGCGGCGCTTCTTGATCCCGGTGCATTCCGCGGGGCTGTAGCGGACTTCCGGACCCTTGTCGCCCTCACCGCCGTAGAGCTTCACGAGTTGCGCATAATCGACGTCAGCGCCGAAAGCGCCTTCAATCGCTTCAGGGGATGCCTTGTGGCCGTCCGTGGTTAGTTGGACCCGATTGGCGATACGGTCGCGAAGGTCGTCCATCAGGATCATCGCGCTTTCCGCGCCACGGTCGCCGACGAAATAGGACACCATCAGCTTTGTGTCGCTGTCGATAGCGGTCCACGTCCAAACGTCGCCAGCGCCCGCCGGAGCAGCCTTGGCGTCAGCGACGTTCTTTTGCTTCGCATAGCAGAACGACCAAATCTCGTCGCATTGGATGGGCGGGGCTTTCACGTTGCGAACGTGTTAGTCATGAAGGGCAAGGCACGCTTCGCCAGCCTCGATAAGAAGCTTGGGCTTGACTCAGGTAGTGCTCATAACTTAGACCCAACGACCTAGGTAGGAGCGAAAACTTGACGAAGGGCTTCCAGCTGAATTTTGACGATCTTCTTAAAGAGACAATCGTCCCGACCGACGATGCGGACTGGGATATTTTGCTCGCGGCCAACCAGACGTTGTTCAAACCCAAAGCTCCAATTGACAATGGAAAGTTGTTTTCTGGTCGTATTAAGCAGATTCAAGACGTTCTGGATGTTGTTTGGGAAGAGGGAGGGCACGCGGTCATTTTTGGGGAGCGAGGTGTAGGAAAAACATCGCTGGCCAATATAATCGACCAAAGAGTTATATCTGTCATTAGCTCCGTAAAAAGCCTCAAGGTTTCTTGTTCACCTGGCGACAGCTTTTTTCAGCTATGGTCGAACATTCTTCATGATTACCAATGGGATGGAAAGCCTGTTCCGGCAATTTTGAAGAATGAAAAGAACCCATTTGTTGTATACAAGATTCTTGAGAGCTTGGACTCTTCAAGATATCATCTGTTTATATTTGATGAATTTGATAGAATAAAAAATAGTCAGACGACCACTATGATGGCGGATCTGATAAAACACTTCTCAAATAATCCAACTACGTTGACTATACTTATAGTCGGCGTCGGCGATACGCTAATCGATCTGTTTTCGAGCCATGAGTCGATCTCAAGGTGTTGCACCCAAATCAGAATGCAGCGCATGTCGCCACGAGAGCTGGAGGACATTCTCAATGAGCGCCTGCCAAAATTGGGAATGCAGATCGAGCAGCGCGTAGTCGATGCTGTCGTCAAACTTTCTCAAGCGCTTCCCGGCTATGTTCACTTGCTAGGGCAACTTGCAGCCAAATCGGCGTTGATGGAAAAGTCCCTGCTCATCGAAGAACGTCACTTACGTGCGGCACTCGACGCGGCACTAGATAAGGCTGATTACGGCACAAGGCAGGAATATTATACCGCCGTGGACAGCCCTGCGAAGGACCACCTTTATAAAGAGGTTCTTCTCGCCTGTGCGCTTGCGGAGACAAACGAGCTTGGTCTTTTTTATGCTGGCAACGTCCGTGAGCCTTACTCCAAAATCCGCGGCCGAAAAATGGATATCGCGCATTACGCTACGCATTTAAGCGAATTCTGTAGCGATGGCCGAGGCCCGGCCTTGCTGAAAACGGGCAAGCCGAAGCGTTATCAATATCGCTTTGCTAACCCCATGCTCCAACCGTTGGTTGTAATGATGGGAGTTAGGGATAAGCTCATCCCTCTTGAGGATGCTTCCCTTTCGACCATCTTGCCTTTGCAGCAGCGCTAGCGATTTCGGTTCAGCGCTCTTTGGGCAACGATACGGCCCGCGCCTTGCCTCCCTTGCTCCCAAGCGAAGCGGCGTCGCTTTTAAAGTCGTCGCGATCGTTCTCGATCTCGCCGGTCGCGATCTTCCCGACCATGACGGCAAGGCCGATGGCGTCGGCGGGGCGCTTCTCTCCACGGGGCCCCTTAGGCATCAATCGTCCTTTTCGGCCTGATGCCGACAATATCCGCACATACCCGTCTCAAAGTATGATTCTTTCTCTTCGACCGGGACGGGTTGAGCGCAAACCGCACAAGTCGCGCCGGTCCGCCGCCAGTTCTCGCTCGCTTTTTCCATTTCGTGCTTATGTTGGCCCATCGTCGCCTCCTATGCTCTCCGCTAAGCATATAGGGTGATCGCGGCCGGATTGCCACCAGCGGCGGATTCAATATTCAAACTGAGACACTAAGCCACCATAGGAACATCCCCAAATTGTGGTGCCTCTTGTAATGGTAAAGGATAGGGGAAGGAAGGTTAGGGTATGGCGGTGGTGCCGAGCCGCGCAAACAGACGTTGACGATGATCGAGCTGGCTTTCTTGCGGCAATAGCGAGGCCTTCGTAGCCAGCTTGGCGCATTTGCTTCCGATAAGCGCTATAAACACGGCGGCGTTACCCGAGCATTACCCCGTGATCACAGTCCTCAAGCGACTTTGGGCCAATGTTCTGTAATATAATGGAAAACTGGAGCGGGCGAAGGGATTCGAACCCTCGACCCCAACCTTGGCAAGGTTGTGCTCTACCCCTGAGCTACGCCCGCTCTGGCGGCTGAAACCGGTCGGTTCCAGCGGGTGAGGCGGGCGCTTAGCATCGGGTTTTTGAGTCGGCAACCCCTCTTCATGCTTTTCGCATCTTATCGCGGGCGAAGGGTTGGCATATTCGCCGCAATTCCCACATAGATGGTCCGGCATTTTGAACAGGAGCATGACGCGTGGCCACTTTGGGTCTGAACCCCACCGAGAAGGAAGCCGTCGAAGCGTTCCGCCGCGACGTCGTCGAACCGTCGATGACCAGCCTTGTGATCCTGGATTTCTGGGCCGAATGGTGCGGGCCGTGCAAGCAGTTGACCCCGATCCTGGAAAAGGTCGCCGCCGATTATGCCGACAAGGGCGTGCTGCTCGCCAAGATCGACGTCGATGCGAATCGTTTCATCGCCGGCCAGTTCCAGGTCCAGTCGATCCCGACCGTCTATGCGATTTTTCAGGGGCAGCCGGTCGCCAATCTGACCAACGCGCGCACCGAAAGCCAGTTGAAGACGATGCTCGACCAGCTGCTCGCGCAGCTGCCGATCGAAAGCGAAGCGACGGCGCGCGCGGTCGAGATCGCGCCGCTGATCGACATGGGCGAGTCCGTCCTGGCCGAAGGCGACGGCGAACGGGCCGCCAGCATCTTCGGGCAGATCCTCGAGATGGCGCCCGACAATGCCGCGGCGCATGGCGGGTTGATCCGCGCCTTTGTGCTGGCAGGTGACCTGACCAGTGCGCAGCGCGTGCTCGACATGATCCCTGCCGAGATCGCCGATGACCCGGCGATCGCACAGGCAAAGAGCGCGCTCGCGCTCGCTGCCGATGCGCCCGACGCAGGCGAACTGGCCGCGTTCGAAGCCGCGGTCGCCGCCAATCCCGATGACCATCAGGCGCGCTTCGACCTCGCGAGCGCGCAGATCGGCGCGGGCCAGCGCGACGCCGCCGCCGACAATCTGCTCCACATCGTTGCCGCCGATCGCGAATGGCAGGAAGATGCTGCGCGCGCCAAACTGCTGTCGCTGTTCGAAGCCGTCGGGCTGGAAGATCCGTGGGTCGCGGCGCAGCGCCGCCGGCTGTCGCTTATCCTGTTCGGCTGATGGGCGACACCGCGCCCCTGACCATTCAGCGGATCGCGATTTTTCCGCTACCCGGCGCAGTGCTGTTCCCCGGGCTGCACCTGCCGCTGCATATTTTCGAGCCGCGCTATTCGGCGATGGTGCAGGAAGTGCTGGTGCGCGACCGCCAGATCGGGATGATCCAGCCGCGTATGCTGCCCGGCGAAGAAAGCCGCGAGCCCCCGGCGCTGTATGACGTCGGCTGTGTCGGGCGGATCGTCGATGTCGAGGCACTCGACGAAGGACGTTTCAACCTCGTGCTCGAAGGCGTCGCGCGCTTTCGCGTCCGCCGCGAGCTCGACGTCATCACCCCGTTTCGGCAAGTCGAAGCCGAGATCGAAACCGAGATCGAGGATGATGCGGTGCTGTCGAGCGTCGAGCGCGCCAGCCTCGAGCGCGAGGCGAAGCGCTTTGCGGCGCGGCAGGGCTATGTCGTCGATTGGGATTCGGTTGGACAGCTCGACGACGCGACGCTGGTCAACGGCATCGCGCAGGTCGCGCCTTTCGATGCCGCCGCGAAACAGGCGCTGCTGGAAGCGACGCCGATCGACGCACGCGCCGAGCTGGTCGTCCAGCTGATGCAATTTTTTGGCCGTTACGACAACGACGACGGCCGCGCCACGCTGCAATAGGCGGCGCTTAGTTCAGCTTGCGCAGCGCCGCGTGGCGCGTGATGTCGGCGAGCGCGCGGCGCACGATATGGCGGTCGCTTTCGCAAAGCCGTTCACTCGCCTCGCTCACCGTCAACTGGTGGCGCACCAGCGCCTGCTCGGCGGCGACGCGCGCTTCGACCCGGTCGCGCTCGCCCCGCGCCATCCGCAGCAATCCGGTGCGGCGGCGGATGGCCCAATCGGCAACCAGGCGATCGGCGGCCAGTGCGGCCAGCCGGTCGGCGGCACGTTCTTCGGTCGCGGTCTCGGCGGAGGGGTCGACCAGCCAGTCGTTGGCGCCATCGGCCGGTAGCGCGTCGAGCGACAGCGTTGCGGTGACATGACGCCGTCCCGCCGAACGCTGGTCGCCGTGCAGGCGGAGGCGCAGCGCCTGCAATTCGGCGCGCAGCTGCCAGTTCACATAGGTGGTGAAACGCGCCCGCGCCGGATCATAGCGTTCGGCGGCGCGGTGGAGTGCAATCGCGCACACCTGCGCCGCGTCCTCGGCGACATCGCTCAGCCCATAGCTGCGCGTGAAATAGCGGATGCGCGGTGCCGCCAAGGCCGCAAGTCTGGCGAACGCCCGATCGGCGAGCGCGCCTGTTCGCGCCCCCGGCGCTGCATCGAGCGCGGTTCGCGCCTGGATATAGTCCGTCACCGCTGCTTCGAGCGCGTCGCTTTTTGCCGACATGGTCCTGTCCCCATCGTGCCACGGCGAGGGTGCCGCAGCGACAGGGATAGGCAATCATGATGAGCAGCGGGCTGATGAGGGGATAGGTAGAAATACGTATCGCGGATGAGCCATGCGTCTGAACTAAGTCATCCCGGCGCAGGCCGGGATGACGGATGAACAAAACCGCTTAGCGCCTGTCCTGGTCAAACGGAACCGCAGCTCTGAGCCCGTCGAAGGACGCTTATCGGCGATAGGCGCCCTTCGACAGGCTCAGAGCTACGGTGATATGATTCTGTCTGAGCAGGACAGACTTTAGACTTCCGCCCCGGCCAGCAACCTCGGCAAATCGCCCGCTTCGCCGCGCGCTTCATCCATGAAGAAGCGCTTGAGCATCGGCAGCCGCTGCACCGCGCCCAGCCCGGTGCGACGCACCGCGGCGGCGGTGCGGCCGGGGATACCGAACAGACGGGTCAGCCCGTCGGTGGCCAAGCTGACCATCATATTGTCGAGCCCACGCCAGCGTTGATAGCGCGCCAGCAAAGCCGCATCGCCAAGGTCGAGGCCAAGCCGCGCACCCTCGACCAGCACTTCAGTCAGCGCCGCGACATCGCGCAGGCCGAGGTTCAGCCCCTGCCCGGCGATCGGATGGATGCCGTGCGCGGCGTCGCCGACCAGCGCGATGCGCTCCGCCACGATCGACGCGCTATGATGGAAGCCGAGCGGATAGGTCATCCGCGGCGCGACGAGCTGCATCGCGCCGAGCACGCCGCCCGCACGCTTTTCGAGTTCGGCGACAAAGCCCCGTTCCCCCAGCTTGGCGAAGCCGGGGCCATCCTTTTCGGAGACCGTCCACACGAATGCCGAGCGGTGCCGCCCTTTGGCATCGTCGATCAGCGGCAGCAGCGCGAAGGGGCCGGACGGGTAGAAGATTTCGTGCGCGACATTGCCGTGCGGTCGTTCGTGCGCCACCGCGCCGATCAGCGCGTGATGACGATAGGACCAGTTGGCGATGCTGAACCCCGCGGCGTCGCGGGTGGGCGAACGGCGGCCCTCGGCGACGATCAGCAGCGGCGCGGCGAGCATGGTGCCGTCGGCGAGGGTCAGCGTGACGCGATGGTCGCCTACGTCGCGCGCGGTGACGCTCGCCGGCATGTGCAGCCGCACGAGCGGCGCATCGGCGAGCGCCGCCGCGAGCGCGAGGCGAAGCTGGCGGTTTTCGACCATCGTGCCGAGCGGCGGATCGCCATCGGCGGTGACGAAGTCGAGGTCGCCGCCGCGCCCGCTATCAGGGGCGCCATCGCCCACCTTGATCGCGCGGATCGGGCAACCGTGACCGGCCAGTCGGTCGGCGATCCCCAGCACTTCGAACATCTGCCACGTCGCGCTGGCGATCGCCGACGCGCGGCCATCGAAACCCGGCGCGATCGTCGTCACCGGATCGGCGGGATCGACGATCTGGACCGACAGACCGTGGTGCGACAGGGCAAGGGCGAGCGCCTGGCCGACGAGGCCGCCCCCCGAGATCAGGACATCGCTGCGCAGGGTTTCACTCATGAAACCGCCCTAGCGCGCGGCGCGAGGCTTGGAAAGGCTGTGGACGCCCACGGCCGCGCGCTTGACGGCGAGTCCGCGCCATGTGCATATCGCCGTGGTTAATTGATAGGGACCGTTTTCAGCATGGCTAGCCGCAAGGGCGCACCGGTAAAGGCCGATTGGCGCACCGTTTTCCGCCAAAGCATCGAGCGATCGCTGGTGATCGGCGCGGCGGCGGCGCTCGGGCTGTTCACGCTGTTCCTGTCCCTCGCGCTGGCGACTTATGACAGCACCGATGCGGCGCTCAACACCGCCGCCGACGGCACCGCCGCCAACTGGATGGGCAGCATCGGCGCGTGGTTCGCCGATCTGGGTCTATCGATTGGCGGCGTCGGGATTGCGCTGCTCTTGCCCTTGCTAGGCCTGCTGGCGTGGCGGCTGTGGCGGGGCGAGCCGCAGCCTTATTGGCCGCGCCAGCTCGCCTACAGTTTTGTCGGTATCCTGCTGGTGGGTCTGGGCGCCGAGCTGTGGGCGCCGGCAACCAGCGCGCCGATGCCCGCGGGCTGGGGCGGCATCATTGCGCTGCTGATCGGCGGCGCGATTACGCCGCTGTTCGCCGCCGCAGGCGAACCCGCCGCTGCGCTGATCCGCATTGCCACCATCCTGCTACTCGTCACCGCCGGGCTGTGGCTGGCGTGGCGCGCGCTGCGGCTGGAAAAGGGGTGGGCGTCGCGCTTCCGTTTGCCCGCCGTCGAGCGCAGCCGCGTCGCCGAACCGGTGCGCCCCGCTGACGATGGCGTCCGGGCACCGAACCTGATGGAGCGCGTCGTGCGTCCGCGCGCGATCGCCGAGCCGAGCGACCGCGCCCCGCCCGAGATTGCCGACCCGGCGCAGCGCACCGCGCCGTCGAAACCCCGGCCCAAACCGCAGACCGAGCTGTTCACCAACTACCAACTGCCCTCGATCGACCTACTCGCACCGCCGCCGCCGGGGCCGACCGGACAAATCGACAAGGCGGGGCTGGAGCGCAACGCCCGCCTGCTCGAATCGGTGCTCGAGGATTTTCAGGTCAAAGGCGTCGTCACCGCCGTCCGCCCCGGTCCCGTCGTCACCATGTACGAACTCGAACCCGCGCCCGGCACCAAGGCCAGCCGGGTGTCGAACCTGGCCGACGATATTGCGCGCAACATGTCGGCGCTGTCGGCGCGCATCGCCCCGATTCCGGGCCGTACCGTGATCGGCATCGAGCTGCCGAATGCGAATCGCGAGTCGGTGGTGCTGCATGAAATTATCGGCAGCGCCCTGTTTCAGGATCAGACCGGTGCGCTGCCGATCATCCTGGGCAAGAATATCAGCGGCGACCCGATGATCGCCGACCTCGCCCCGATGCCGCATCTGCTGATCGCGGGGACGACGGGGTCGGGTAAGTCGGTTGGGCTCAACGCGATGATCCTGTCTTTGCTCTATCGCCTGGGTCCCGATCAGGTGAAGATGATCATGATCGATCCCAAGATGCTGGAGCTCAGCGTCTATGACGACATCCCACACCTGCTCGCGCCCGTCGTGACCGAACCCAAAAAGGCGATCCGGGCGCTGAAATGGGCGGTTGAGCAGATGGAGGACCGCTACCGGATGATGTCGTCGCTGTCGGTGCGCAATCTGGCGAGCTACAACGACAAGGTGCGCGGCGCGTTGTCGAAGGGCAAATCGCTCGGCCGCCGCGTCCAGACCGGTTACGACCCCGACACCGGCCAGCCGGTGTATGAAGAAGAGACGCTCGATTATGCGCCGCTGCCGCAAATCGTCGTCGTTGTTGACGAACTTGCCGATTTGATGATGACCGCGGGCAAGGAGGTCGAATTCCTGATCCAGCGGCTCGCGCAAAAGGCACGCGCGGCGGGCATCCACCTGATCCTTGCCACGCAGCGCCCGTCGGTCGACGTCATCACCGGCGTGATCAAGGCGAATCTGCCGACGCGGATCAGCTTCAACGTCACCTCGAAAATCGACAGCCGCACCATTTTGGGCGAAGCGGGCGCCGAACAGCTGCTCGGCAAGGGCGACATGCTCTATGTCCCCGGCGGCAAGCAGATCACGCGTATTCACGGCCCCTTCGTGTCCGACGACGAGGTCCGCGCCGTCGCCGACCACTGGCGCGGGCAAGGACGCCCCGACTATGTCGAGAGCGTCACCGAAGATCCCGAGGACGGCGGCTTTGCGATGGAGGGCGCCCCCGCGGGCGGCGACAGCGCCGAGGACCGCATGTATGCCAAGGCCTGCCAGATCGTCGTCGAAAGCCAGAAAGCCTCGACCAGCTGGCTGCAACGCCAGCTGCGCATCGGCTACAACAGCGCGGCGCGGATGATCGAACGCATGGAAGAGGAGGGGCTGGTCAGCCCGCCCAATCATGTCGGCCGCCGCGACGTGCTGACCGACCAATATGGCCAGCAGCGGTAAAGTGGCATCCATAAACCGTTCGCCCTGAGGAGGGGCTGAGCGAAGTCGAAGACCCGTCTCGAAGGGTCAGCACAGGGCGGTCCTTCGAGATGCCATTTCGACAAGCTCAACGGCTCCTCAGGACGAACGGCGTGGGAACCCAATCCGACCTTTAGGCTTTGAATGACTTCTGACTCCCGGGTTCAGCGCATGTTCAATGCCCGGCCACCATCACCCCCCTATGAGCGACAATGAAATTGAGAGCCCGATGAACTGGAAAAAACCCCGCCCCCTGACTCACCTTGCCGCCTGGGCGCTCGCGCCTATGGCCGTCGCCGGGCTGGCGATCGGCGTTCCCGCCGTCGCCCAGTCGTCGACCACCCTTGCATCGGTGCAGTCGCACCTGAAATCGACCGGGTCGATGACCGCCGACTTTGTCCAGACCGACCGCAACGGCCAGCGGCTGTCGGGTAAACTCACCCTCAAGCGCCCCGGCAAGATCCGCTTTCAGTATCAAAAGGGTGTGCCGCTGCTGATCGTCGGCGACGGCAGCTCGCTGACGATGATCGATTATGAAGTGCGCCAGGTGCAGCGCTGGCCGGTCAAGAATTCGCCGCTCGGCGCGCTGCTCGACCCCGACCGCGATCTGGCCAGATATGCCAAAGTGATCCCCACCGGCAGCAACGACGTGCTGAGCGTCGAGGTCAAGGATACGAAACGCCCCGAATATGGCACGATCACCATGGTGTTCGTGCGCGATGGGTCCGCGCCCGCCGGCCTTCGCCTGCGCGGCTGGGTGGCGCTCGATTCGCAGAACAACCGGACGCGGATCGATCTCAGCAACCAGAAATTCAACGTCGCGGTCGCCGATTCGGCGTTCCGTTGGACCGATCCGCGGCCGACAAAGCGCGGTCGCTGAACCAAGCTGAACGAAAAATATCGGGCCGGGGATTTTTTGTCAGAAATCTCCGGCCTTTTTCCGCCCAACCGCCGCCCAGCATCGACGAACTGCAAAACTGGCGGTGAACCGCCGATTTTCGTTCAGCTTGGCGACAGGGAAGCCCGGCTATTTCAACTCTCGAAGACGCCAACACGGCCCCGGATTTGGGTTTCCCCCTGTTGCCCCACCCGGATTGCCCGGTGTCTTCATTCAAGAGCGTGACGAACGCTGACCTTGAACCCCCGTTCCACCGCCCCTGGAACGGGGGTTTATGATTCCCGGGACTCGCGCCTTCCGTATCGCCGTTGCACCGCGCGCGCCGCGCCGATAGAGCCACCGGATGACTCGCACCAGCATCGCTTCGTGGAATATCAACAGCGTCCGCGCCCGCATCGGCATCGTCGAAAAATTCCTGCACGAAGAAGCGCCCGACATCCTCTGCCTGCAGGAAACCAAGGTCGAATGCGGCACTTTTCCGCCCGATATGTTCCGGGCACTGGGCTACACCCATATTGTTACCCATGGCCAGCGGATGCACCATGGCGTCGCGATCGTCAGCAAGGTGCCGCTGACCGACGTCCGCAAATATGACTGGCAAGCGAATGGCGAGGCGCGCCACGTCGGCGTGACCCTGCCGTCGGGGGTGCGGCTCGACAATGTCTATATCCCCGCGGGCGGCGACATTCCCGACCGCAATCTCAACCCCAAATTCGGCCAGAAGCTCGATTTCTTTGGCCGCATGACCGAATGGTCGGGGGCGCTGAACGGCGTCCCGACCGTCCTCACCGGCGATTTCAACGTCGCGCCGCTGGAGAGCGATGTGTGGAACCACAAGGCGTTGCTCGACGTCGTCAGCCATACGCCGGTTGAGGTCGAGACGCTCGCGCGGTTGCAGGCGGCATCGAACTGGGTCGACCTCGGCCGCCACTTCATCGCGGCGCCCACGCCTTTGTTCACCTGGTGGAGTTACCGCGCCAAGGATTGGGAGGCGTCGAACCGCGGCCGCCGCCTCGACCATATGTGGGTGACCCCCGACCTGTTGGAAAAAGCGGTGTCACACCGCGTCGTCCAGCCCGCGCGCAACTGGGAACGGCCATCGGATCATATCCCTTTGGTGACGGAATTCGCTTTTTGAGCGAGGTCAACCATCGGGGCGCCCGTCAGGCGGCGCGTGCGATCGACGCGCTGCGCCGCGGTTGGCCGTTTCGCGTCGCGGCCAGCGACGGCACGCTCGACCTGCTGGCCGTCGAAAGCGCCAGCGATACCACGCTCGCGGAATTTGGTGCCGCTGACGTCCTGCTCTCCGGCGAGCGGGCGGTGACACTCAAGCTGACCAACCAGCGCGCCGCCGCCGCACCCGGCGCAGTTCGCTTGACCAATGCCGCTGACAGTGTTGCGGCAGCGCTGGCCATCGCCGATCCCGCGCTCGACCTGGCCCATCCGCTCAAAGGGCCGTTTCGCACTTTGGCGACCGGCGGCGAGACGGCCGCTGCCGCCGCGATGACGATGGCGCGCCACGCCGGGCTGCTGCCCGCGTTTTTCGTTCGCGAGGCGGCCGGTGAAACCGAAACATCGTGCGCGGCCGACGATGTCGCGACTTTGCTTGATCCGACCCGGCTGACGATTGCCGCGCGCGCGCGCCTGCCGGTCGCGGCGAGCGAGAGCGCAGAAATCATCGCTTTTCGCTCACCCGAAGAGGCGTCGGATCATGTCGCGCTGGTCATCGGCCAACGCGACGGCAACCCGCCGGTGGTGCGACTGCACAGCGAATGCCTGACCGGCGACGTGCTCGGTAGCCTCAAATGCGATTGTGGACCGCAGCTCCATGCGGCGCTTCACGCGATGGCGGACGCCCCGTGGGGGGTGTTGCTCTATCTGCGACAGGAGGGGCGCGGCATCGGGCTGGTCAACAAGCTGCGCGCCTATGCGCTACAGGACCAAGGCTATGACACCGTCGATGCCAATCTGCGGCTGGGCTTTCCGGTCGAGGCGCGCGACTTTGCGATCGCCGGGCGGATGTTGGAATTGCTCAATATCCCGCGCATCCGGCTGATGACCAACAATCCCGAAAAGGTCGCGCGTTTGGAAAGGGAGGGCGTCGCGGTGGTTGAGCGACTGCCGCTGGCGCTGCCGACGAACAAGTTTAACGAACAATATCTTGCAACGAAGCGCGACCGGACCGGGCACCAGCTCTGATTACGCGTCGCCCCCGCGAAGGCGGGGGCGACGTTTATTTAATGCACGAACCGCGCCACCACGTCGCGATAGCTGCGGCTGACCTTCACCTGCGCGCCGGAACCCAGCACCAGGAAACATTCGCCATTGGTGTGCGGCTTGACCTGCTTGACCTGTGACAGGTTGACGATCGTCGAGCGGTGGACGCGCTGGAAATTGCGCGGGTCGAGCCGCTTTTCCAGATCTTTCATCGTCTCGCGCAGGATCAGGCTGTTGTCGGCGGTGTAGATACACATGTAGTCGCCCGCAGCATCGATGCGTTCGATGCTATCGACGTCGACGCGGAAAATCTGGCCGCGATCCTTGATGTTGATCATCTTTTCGTAGCGGTCGGCGGCATGCGCGTCGGGCGCATTTTCGCTACCATAATCGTCGGCGGCATCGGGCGCGACTTCGGCCAGCACCGTTTTCAAGCGTTCGACCTCAGCCGCCCCGCGTTTTTCGGTGAGCCGCTGGCGCACCCGATCAAGTGCGTCGGCAAGCCGTTCGGGCTCGACCGGCTTGACCAGATAATCGACCGCCTGCGCCTCGAAGGCGCGGATCGCATGGTCGGAATAGGCGGTGACGAACACCACCAGCGGCGGTTCGACCTCCATCAATCCCTGAATCACCGAAAAGCCGTCAAATCCCGGCATCTGGATGTCCAGAAATACCAGGTCGGGTTTGTGGGTCTTGATCTTGCGGATCGCCTCGCGGCCATTTTGCGCGGTATCGACGATTTCGACGTCCGCATGCGGCTCCAGCCGTAGTTGCAGGCCTTGGGTGGCCAGTTTTTCATCATCCACCAGGATGGTTCTGATCGTCATGTCGGTTCGGTTCCAATCGTCATTTGCCCATCGGGCTGAAACGGAAACTCGATAATCACCGTGAATCCGCCATCAGCGCCGCGTTGGGCATCGAACCGGTGCTGGTCGCCAAAAGCCTGCGCCAGACGGTCCCTGATATTGGCTAAACCCACGCCGGTCGATTCCGTTGCAAGGCCCGTGGTGGGGGCCGTGCCATCGACTGGCAATCCCGCGCCGGTGTCGGACACGGTAATCCGAACATTTTGACCGGCCAGTTGCGCCGAAAGCGTGATGTCGGCGCCGTCCTCCTGCGGCGTGACCGCATATTTGATGGCGTTTTCGACCAAGGGTTGCAGCAGCAGCGAGGGCAAACGCGCCCGCGCCACCTGCGGATCGATCGCGAAATGCGGCCGCAGCCGCTCCTCGAAGCGCATTTTTTCGATGTCGAGATACAGCTTCAGCGTCTCGATCTCCTGCGCCAGCGTGACCTGCGCGGTGGGTTCATTGGCCAGCGTGTAGCGCAGGAACGCCGACAGCCGCGACAGCATGGCGTTGGCGGGTTCGGACTGTTTGAGCAGCACCAGCGTCGAAATGCTGTTCAGCGTGTTGAACAGGAAATGCGGGTTGAGCTGATAACGCAGCATCGCCAGCTGCGCCGACGCCGCCTGCGCTTCGAGCCGCAGAACGCGGTCATTCTGTTCTTCGAGCTGAAGGAAATAGTTGATCGCGAAATATAGCGCCGACCATGCGGCGAGGGAGGTCGCGTTGATATACATCGCGCCGAGCAGCAGGCTGGTGAAGCCGGTCTCGCCCGCCGGGTTCTGAATTTGCGCGACCCAGGCGTCGATGAATGCCCAGAGCGCCGTTGCAAAGCCGGCGAGGCCGAAGCTGACGCCCCACATCAACAAGGGACGGCGGCTGATCAACGCGCGATAGCATACGGCCAGAATCAGCGTGAGAGAGAAGCCGGTGATCGCCGAAATCGTCTGCGGGATCAAAAAAGTGAACGGCTGGCCATAGGCAAGTCCCGACACGCCGCGCAGGCCGAGCCACGCGGCCCAGCCCAACAGTTGCAAGTTCCAGAAAGCGCGGACCTTGTTGTCGAAAAACGGGCCGGGCGAGGACAGGCGAAACAGCGGCATCGGGGTGCGGTGGGGTGCGATGGTCAGCGGCCGTGCGGGCGGGGCCGGAACCTGACGCCGCTCGTCATTCGGCAGCCACCGGCGCCAGTCCGGCGTCGGCACGGACGCGCGCTTGGCCGAGCGGCTGGAGTTCGGCGCGGTGCTTCCACAACAATTCCTTGTAATTGATCACCCGCCCATCGTGCGCGGTCAGCGTCACCGGCCCGATCGGCTGTTCGTCGCGGGCATCGACCAGCACCGGAGTCGACGGCACGCCGGCGCCCCATTTTTCGCCCCATTGGCGCAGCGCGATCATCGCGGGCAGCAGCTCGATGCCCTTTTCGGTCAGCTGATACCGCACCTTGCGGCGGTCTTCGGTCATGACTTCGCGCGCCATGATGCCATGATCGACCAGCCGCGACAGCCGGTTCGACAGGATATTGCGGGCGATGTTCAGTTCCTGCTGAAATTCCTCGAAATGATGGACGCCGTTAAAGGCGGCGCGCAGGATCATGAACGACCAGCGTTCGCCCATCGCTTCCAGCGCCAGCGGCAGGGCGCAATTGCCCCCATCCATGTCGTTCAGCAGCTCGCGTAATTTTGTCATGACCCAAGCCCTAACGTAAAATCGACCCCCGTGCTAAAAAAATATAGAGCCTGCGTTGCATTTCGCAACCGATGGCTGGGCAGACATTCCGCGCGGATGCAGGCGTCAGGTCGCCATCCGGTTGCGCGCGACCACGAGCGACCAGCGCGCCAGCGCGGGCAATCGCGCCGCGACATGCCACGGGTCGGCGCGAAAGGCACGGCGCACCAGGTCCAGCCGCCAGCGGCGACTGCTGCGAAGAGCCAGACCCAGCAGGATTTCGCTGCGGCTGCGCGCGGGCAGCGCGGCGGGCAGCGCGCGTTCGACGACCTTGGCGGTCAGCGCCTGAATCTGCTCGGCACGCTGGCTGGTCAGGCTGCCGCCATGCTTGCGATACAGATACAGATCCTCGTGCAGCGCGACGAAAGTGAACCGCTGCGCGGCGCGGAGCCAGAAATCATAATCCTCGACCCCGAACAACTGAGTATCATAGCCACCGAGGGCTTCGGTCACCCGGGCGCGGTAGAGGAAGCAGGCGCCGATATTGTTGCCATAGAGCAGCCGATCGATCGGCCCGACCCGCGACCGGCCGAGGTCGCTCCCGGCTTCGTCGATCAGCATGAAATCGGCGTGGGCGACATCGGCGTCGGGATGCGTGTCCAGCGTCGCGACGAGGCGGCGAAGCATTGCCGGGCGCAGGATATTGTCGTCCGACGTCCAGCTGTGCAGGTCGCCGCGCGCCGCGGCGAAGCCATGATTGAGCGCCGCGGGCAGCCCGACATTGGCGTCGAGCCGCAGCAACCGGACCCGCGGATCGCGCGCTGCGGCTTGGGCCATGATCGCCGGCGAGGCGTCGCGCGACGCATCATCGACCAGGATCAGTTCGAAATCGGCGAAGTCCTGGGCCAGCACCGAATCAATGGCGTCGGCCAGCCAGCGTGCACCGTTGTGCACGGGCATCACCATCGACACCCGCGGCGGCGCGGTCGAATCGAGAGCTTCGGTCCCCATCAATGCCCAGCCCTACTCCGCGCGAACGATGCTTCCAATCGCCTTTACCAAAGTTGCTAACGCCTTGGGGAGCGGCGCAATCAAATTTCGCATTGCAATTGGGGCAACATGAACGACATTGGACGCGATGCTGCGCCAATATGAACTTGTCGAGCGCGTCCGCGCTTATGATCCCGACGTCGACGAGGCGCTGCTCAATCGCGCCTATGTGTTCACGGTGCAGAAGCATGGCAGCCAGAAGCGCGCGTCGGGCGATCCCTATTTCAGTCATCCGGTCGAGGTTGCGGGGATTTTGACCGACCTGCATCTCGACAGCGAGACGATCGTCACCGCGCTGCTCCATGACACGCTCGAAGATACGCTGACCACCCCGGAAGAGATCGAGCGGTTGTTCGGCGCCGACGTCGGGCGGCTGGTTGACGGGGTGACCAAGCTGTCGAAGATCGAGGCGCAGACCGAGAACGAGCGCGCCGCCGAAAATCTGCGCAAATTCCTGCTCGCGATGTCCGACGACATCCGGGTGCTGCTGGTCAAGCTCGCCGACCGGCTGCACAATATGCGCACGCTGCATTTCATCCAGAATCCGGAAAAGCGCCGCCGCATCGCCAAGGAGACGATGGACATCTATGCCCCGCTTGCCGAGCGGATCGGCATGTATGAATATATGCGCGAGATGCAGCTGCTGGCGTTCAGCGAGCTGGAGCCCGAAGCCTATGCGACGATCACCGGCCGCCTCGCCAAGCTGACCGCGGGCGGCAAGGACAAGGTCGCGGCGATCAGCCGCGAGTTCAAAGAGCTGCTGGCCAAGCACGGCATCGAGGCCGATGTGTCGGGGCGCGAGAAGCATCCCTATTCGATCTGGCGCAAGATGCAGGAACGCCACGTCAGTTTCGAACAGGTCACCGACATCATCGCGTTTCGCATCATCACCCCGACCGATGCCGATTGCTACGCGGCGCTCGGCCTGCTCCACCGCAAGTGGAAAATGGTCCCCGGACGGTTCAAGGACTATATCTCGACGCCGAAACGCAACGGTTACAAGTCGCTGCACACTACGATCATGCACCAACAGAATATGCGGATCGAAATCCAGATTCGCAGCCTGGGGATGCATCAGCAGTCCGAATTCGGCTTTGCTGCGCACTGGGCGTATAAACAGGGCGGCGCCGCGCCCGACGGGCAGGCGGGGTGGATCCGTGACCTCATCGAAATCCTCGAACAAACGCACGATCCTGAGGAGTTTCTCGAAAACACGCGGATCGCGATGTATCAGGATCGCATCTTCGCCTTCACCCCAAAGGGCAGCCTGCATCAGTTGCCGAAGGGGGCGACCCCGGTCGATTTCGCCTATGCCGTTCACACCGGGCTGGGCGACCGCACCGTCGGCGCCAAGGTCAATGGGCGGTTGGTGCCGCTGCGCACCCAGCTCAACAATGGCGATACGGTCGAAATCCTGTCGTCCGACAAGCAGACGCCGCAGCCCGCCTGGCTGGGCTTTGCCGTCACCGGCAAGGCGCGCGCCGCGATCCGCCGCCATGTGCGATCAAAGGAAAAGGTCGAGCTCGCCGCACTGGGGCGCAAGATGTACGACGAGATCGCGCTGCGCCTGCCGAACAAGGTGGGCGACAAGGCGCGCGCCGCGGCGCTCACTCGGCTCAAACTCGACAGCGACAGCGCGCTCTATGTGGCAATCGCCAAGCAGCGGCTGACCGACAATATGGTGCTCGAAGCCTTGGTCCCCGGCATCACGGCAGAGATCAAGGCGAAGCCGGGCAAGTTCGGGCAGGGCGCTGCGGTGTCGATCGCGGGGCTGACCCCCGGCGTCGCCTATCAGCTCGCCGACTGCTGCCACCCCGTGCCCGGCGACCGTATCGTCGGCCTCGCCCGCGCGGACGAGGGGATCGAAGTGCATGTCATCGACTGCCCCAGCTTGGCCGACGGGGTCGATGCCGACTGGATCGACCTGCGCTGGCAGGAAGACAGCGAGGGCGGCAATGCGCGGCTGTGCATCGTCATCCTGAACGAACCCGGCACGCTCGCCGAAATGTCGGGCATCCTCGCCGCCAATTCAGCGAACATCACCAATTTGCGCCTGTCGAACCGCGAAGGCGGTTTCCACACCTATGACGTCGTCGTCGAAGTGCGCGATGTCCACCATGTGATGCGGATTTTGTCCGCCTTGCGCGCGTCGGACAGCGTGGTGCAGGCCGAGCGGCAGTAGGCGCTGCGTCCGCTTTCGCAAATTCCAAAGTTCAGGAAAGTTCAGCCTTACGCGCCGCCGTTTTGGAAGTCGCGGCGTGCTGGACTCGTCAGACCGTGGCTGCTCCCACCAGCGGCGTTGCAACCGCGCTTATCCACCGAATGAAAGAGCCGGGATGAAGGCTGGCACAGGGGAAAAATGTAGGAAAGGCCTATTTGAAGACTCGTGTCCGCTATGGGGTGGGGAGCTGCCATTCCCCACCCTCGTCACCCCGGACTTGATCCGGGGTCCAAGACCCCTTGCGCCGTGGGAATCTTGAGAGGGCGGATGGATCCCGGATCAAGTCCGGGATGACGAAAGTTTATGTCCGCTTCCGGTCGCTAGCGGACCCTGCCCTCAATTTGCGTAAAGCAGCGGCGGCCGCCAGCCGCTCTGATCGACCTCGTCGCGGACCTTGTAGACCAGCCCTCTGCTGTTCAGGAACAGCTTCTCCATCTCGGGCCGGGTGAACGGGCGCGAACCGAGCCGCCCGAACACCGCCATCTGGCCGCCGGTTTCGTCGACCGCCCGGTCGCGATCGAGCCCCTTCGACAGCGCCAGAGCTGGCGACGGCGTCTTGGCCCAGGCGATCAGTTCGGGCGTCGGTTTGGGCGAGAAGCCGTAGAGGCCGGGATTGTCGGGGCTGGTCAGCTGGATCACCTTGATGCCGCCGCGCCCGTCAGCGACATAGCCGAACAGCGACGCGTTGGTCGAGGCGACGATGACATCCTCCGCATCGGCCATCGTGCCGCCAAAGGTCAGCCCCGGCCAGACGATCGGCGCCGCGGGGCGCGTCACGTCGACGATCACCAGCCCGTCCTGCTTCGCCGCGACATACATATAGGTGCGCGCGAGATAGATTTTGCGCGCATTGGCCAGCCGCACCGTTCCCGCGGGCACCGCGACCGGCACCGCCAGATTGGTGACATCGAACAGCTTCACCCCCTCGGCATCGGTGACCCAGAGGTAGCGAAACTGCACCGCAGATGCGCGCGCATCGGTCAGCGGCAACTGCGCGGTGACCTTGGGCTGGAGCGGCACCGTCAGGTCGAGCACGACCAGCCCCGCATCGGTGGTGATATAGGCCATGCTGCCCGCGAGCGTCACATGCCGCGCGCCCGCCAGCACATTGCCCTCATTCCAGGTCAGCGCGCGGGTCAGCTTGTTGTTGCGGAATTCGCCGTCGGCCATCGTGTCGATATCGACCAGCACCAGCCCCTCGACGCTGTCGGTGATCACCGCATAGCGATAGATGTCGTGCATCACCTGCTCGTGGTTCTCGGGGAAATTCTTGACGATATTCTCGTTGCGGCTGACGCTGATCGGCTGGGTCGTCGCGATCGCCATGCACGTCGCGTTCTTCGTCTTCACATGCGTGTCATGGCCAAGCGCCGAGAAGGGCGAACGGATGATCCGTTCGGAGAAACCCTTGTTGCCGATCGAGGCAACGTCATAGATGCGGAAACCGCCGCGCCCTTCGGCGACGAACATATATTCGCCGCGCTGTTGCAGACAGTTGACGCGGCCGCTGGTGTCCTGAACGATATTCTCAAACTCTTCGAGCGCCTGCGTTTCGCCCGATCCCTTTTTGTCGAAAATCTTGCCGCGCACCCATTTTTTCAGCTCGCGACCGTTCTGGTCGACGTGCAGCTTCCAGTAATCGGGGTAGCTATATTTGTGGAGGTAGCTGCCGATCACCGCCTGCGGCTCGTCCCATTCGGTGACGCGGGTCGCCTGGAAGCCATCCTCCATCCCCGACCAGATGTTCAAGCCGACGAAGTTGACGAAGTTGGTGCCGAGCAGGTTCAGCTGCGCCATGATCGCATTATTGTCGTCGTTCGCCGACACATGGCAGTCGCTGCACTGCTTGGTTTCCTGGCGGCGCACCGTGTGCGGGAAATGCGGGGCGAAGGCCTGGCTGGAATAGCCCGCCGACGAGATCGGCGGCTGCTGCACATAGATGCGTTCGCGGTTGATGTTGGTCGACGACAGGATCAGCGCCGACGTGGAGCGCACCGGGGTGATGATGCCGCGCACCTCGCCGTTCGGGCCGGGTTCGCCGGGTTTGGTCAGTTGGTGGCGGCCAAGCTGGAACATCTCGTCGCGCGCCACCTGTGGGTTGTAGGTCGCGAAGTTGCGCGTCTCCTCCCCCTCGAAATGGTGCATCTTGGTTTTCCAGTTCGCCTCGATCGGCAAATGGCACCCGCCGCAGCTGGTCGTCCATGACAGGTGGCAGGTGAAGCAGGTCAGCTTGTCATCGCCATGGGCGCGATCTTCCTTCGCGACCCCCGGTCCCCACTCAAACTTGCCGTCGTCGCTCCCCGCCCGCGCCATCAGCTTCGCGCGCGCCGCCTTGGCGTTGAAATGCGGCCCCGGGGCCACCGCCTGCTTGACCAGACTGACCTGCCATTCGAGCTTGGGATCGACAATCGAGCGCTGGATCAACCCGATCACTTCGGCGTCGTCGTTATACTGGAATTCAAAGCGCCGCCGCCCGTCGGGATTGCGCAGCAGCGCGAGATTATTGCCCTGCGGCCGCGCCGCGACGTTCGACGTGAGCAGGTTGGGGAACGCATCGGCGGTGCCGTGGCAATCCTTGCAGCTGATCTCGACCGCATTGGCGACCTCGCCCTGGATATAGCCATTGCCATGGCTGTCCTGCGCAAAATGGCAGTCGGCGCACTGCATCCCCTTTTCGGCGTGGATGTCCATCATATGGACCGACTTGCCGGGGTTGATGCCCGGCGGCACGAACTTGCCCTCGACCCCCGGCTTGCCCGGATCGGCGCTCGACAAGCAGAGGTCGCGCTCCTTGGAATCGGTATAATGACTACAGCTTTTGCGCCATTTTTCGGGATCCTTCGGGTCGATGATGTTCGCGGTGTCGGTGCCATAGGTCGACATGTTGCCGTCGGCGGTCAGCAGATTGCCGCTCCGGTCGCGCTTGAAGATGCCGCGAAAGTTCCAGCCGTGGCCATGATAGTCGGCGAACTGGGTGTCCTTGTTGCTGTCGTTGACGTCATAGACGTCGCGCAGGAACTCGACATCGGCCCACAGCCCGCGCGTGGCGGCAGCCTCGGGGTTGCGTTCGAGCACCTTGTGCGCCTCGGCGGCGGTCGGATAGCGCTGCTGCTTGTATGTCTTCTGATATTCCGCGTCGCTCATCCCCGGCGGGCGCGGCGCCGTGTTGTCGGGGCCGGGCCACATTTGCGGCGCGTCGGATTCATAATCCCACATCGTGTAGCCGAGGTACGAGTTCAGGAAGATGTTCGGCTGGTGCATGTGACACGTCATGCACTGCGATGTCGGGATGGCGCGGGTGAAGGCGTGGCTGATCGGGTGCCCCGATTCGCGGCGCGGGCGCGGCTCGCGCTGCGGCGCGCCGGCGGTTACGGCGGCGGGGTCGATCAACCCGCCATGTCCGGTCCCGCCGACAAAGCCGTCGTCGGGGGCCATATGCGAGGCATCGGCATGACCGCCGCCCGCGGGCTTCTTGTCGCCGCCATGCGCATCGCCCGCCCATAGTTTTTCGCGGATCGTCGGATCGACGGTGTCGGTCTCGCCGTCGCGGCCGAACTTGGCATAGGTCAGACTATGCCGCGGCTCGCGGTCGTTGGCATAAACGACATGGCAGCCCGAACAGCCCGAGTGGCGATAATCGCCCGGCTGGTCGTTGGTGCCCATGAACCACATCAGCGGATCGTTGAGGCGCGTCTTGTGGATGTTGAGCACCGGGATCGCAACGCGCAGCCCGGTGCCAGGACCGCGGTTCGATTGTTTGAGGTCGGGACGCCCCGGCTCCTCGAGCCGCTGGATGCTGCCGGTCGGATTGGGCAAGCCGATTTCGGGGAATTGGGTGTTGATGTTACGTCCGCCGCGTTCGAAGACGCGGAAGACATCGCCGGGCGGGATGACGCTCCAGCGCGGCAGCGGATACATCTTTGCGAGCGCGCCACGCTTTTTCTCGTCATCGGTCAGGATCTTGTCGAAGCCGAAGCCTGGCTTGCACGCCTCGGCATATTCTTCCTTCGTCAGCCGCGACGAGGGCGAGAGGATGCATGCGGGCTTGCCGTCGCGCGTATAAGCCTCGCCGAACACGTAATTTTTATACGGCACGATGCCATTGTTATAGGCCGCACCGCCCCACAGCATCGCCGACGTCGACATCAGCGAGCGTTCGGTCGCCTCGATCACTTCGAGGTGGCACGCGCCGCACGCCTCGCGCGCGACGCGGTAATCGCTGGGATTCACGAAGCGGATGAATTCGGGCGATTCCTTGTTGAGCAAGGTGTAGCTGCGCTGCGGATTGGCCGAGCTGTCGTGCCAGGCGCCGGGCAAGGTCGGCTGCGGATGCGCAAGCGCCATCACCGCCTTGTTCGTCGGATGTTTATAGCCGAGCGACGGGGTGCCGACCTGGCTCGCGTCGCCGCCGTGGCAATCGGTGCAGCCCAATCGCACTGCGGGGGTCGCGTGCATCGACGGCTGGTCGGTGCGGGTGTGGCAGCTGTAGCAGCCCTCCGACTTCGCGGCGACATCCGCCTCGCTCTGCTCGCGCGGTGCGGGCGGGGTGAAGCGATAGGTGATCTTGAGCGGCTTCTCTTCTTCCGCAGCGCGCCCGACGCTGGCGCCAAAGGCGGCGCACATCGCGAGGAAGGCCAGCAGGGCAAAGAGTTTGCGCATCATCATCAAAAACTCAAAATCACATTGGCGAGGATCGACACATAGGCGTCGTTCTTCTGCTTGTTGTCGAACAGATCCTTGAACCCCTTGCCCGGCAGCAGCACTGCGCCGCTGAGGCGCCCGACGATGTTCTGCGTCGCCTTTGGCCGCCAGATCGTCGCGACCGACAGGTCGAAGCCGATATCCTTGGGGATCGACCCTTCGGTGCGCAGCGCCTGCAGGCTCGACGTGTCGGCGAACCACAGATGATTGGCATTGGCGCTGACGCGAAATTCGGGGGTCAGATCGAAATCGGCGCCGACGCCGACAAACACCGTGCCGGGATTGTTGAAGTTCGATTGCCCCTCCTCCTTCGACGAGCGCAGTGAGTTCAGGATGCCGTTGCGGCCGTTGATCGAGATGACGCGCCCGCCGCCCGCGAAGGGGATCGTCTGGCGGATCCAGTAGCTGGTATCGGCGCCGCCGAAGATCGGGTTTTCAAAGATCGCGTCGAAGCCGCCTTCGGTGTTATTATAGGGATCGCCGTCGCCGGTGGCGTAGAGCCCCGACAGGCGGAAGCGCATCCAGTCATAGTCATAACTGAGCTCGACCGCACCGAAACCGGCACGGATTTGCGCTGGTTTGCTGGTGAAGAAACTGTTCCGGTCCTCACCCAGCGCCGCATAGAAGCTGGCGGTCAGGTTGATCCGCCCGATCCGCCCATCGGCGCTATAGCCCAGATATACGACGTCATATTCGCGCCCACGCAGGTCGCCGAGCAGCGCCGGACGCACCGGAAAGCCGTTATGGTCGATCTGCACGTCGTTCTTTTCGCGGTTCATATTATAGGTCACGCTGACCTGGCTGGTCAGCCCGACGAACGGGAAATCCTGGCGATAGAGGTTGGCGGTCAGAATGAAGTCGTCGCGCGGGGTCTGGGTGATGTCGTTGAGACCCGAATTGGTGTCCTTTTCGAGTCGCCAGAAGGCCGCGAAATTATACTGGAAACGGTTGTTGTCGCGGTTGCCGAACAGGCGAATGCCCAGCTGGCTGTCGTTGAACAGGAAGCCGCGAAAATCGCTCTGGAACGGCTGGATGCCGAGCCGCACCGAGTAGAAATCATAGCGGTCGGACGTGTTGCCGAGATGCTTGTCGACGAACAATTCCTGCACGCCAAGGAACGAGTCGTAGCGATGGCTCGCCTTCGACGGTCGCACGTCGAGCACGCGCCGTTCGGGAACGTCGACATAATTGGCCTGATAGGCGAGCGTCACGCGATATTCGATGTCGGGCGGCTTGAACGCGGTCGATCCCTTGATCAGCGCCGCGCCGACGATGAAGGTCTGCGCGAAAACAAAGCTGCGGTCCTTGCCGAACACGTCGAGACTGCCGGGGCGTTCGGTGGTCTGGACCCCGACCGGGATCGGGAAGGTGCGCGGCTCGAACACTGTGTCGGATACCGCATTGGCGACGATGAACCAGTCGTCGCCCTTGATCGGCAGCCACGGCACCTTGCTGCGGTCGATCGCGCGGTCGCCCTTGTAGGTGTTCTGGTGATAGGGGTCGAACCAGCGTTCCTTGACCACCCCCAGACTCTCGATCAGGCGCCAGCGGTCGGGAACCGGCAACTGGTCCTCCATCCCCGGAAATGCCTGCGGCGGCGGCGGGCGGAGCGCGCCGACATTGTCCTGCGTCAAAGCGTCGGGCAGGTCGGGGCGGTAACCGGGGCGGCGACGCCCGTCGATGATCTGGGTGACCAGATCGTCCTTGATCATGTCCTGCCAGTCGACGGGCGGCGGCGGCGGGGTCAGTTCGTCGGCGGGCTCTGGCGCGGTCGCGGCATTCGCGGCGACCGCGGGATCGTCCGGTAAGGGCGGCGGCGTCACCTCACCCCCCGGCGCGCCCTGCGCCGCGAGCGTTGCGATGATCGGCCACAGGCTGCCCCCCGTCATCATCGCCTACAGCCCGTCGCAGACATTTTGCGCCGCGCTGTCGAGGAACGGCGCAAACGGGCAGCTGATGTAGCGCAGCCGCACCCCGGCGCCGACGCTGACGACGACATTGTCCGACCGCAGCGGTTTGGGCGCATTTCCGATGCCGCCGACGCGCGCGCCGCCATTGTGCGCGCCCAGAAAGCTGATCATATCGTCCTGATCGATGCCGTCGCCCGACACCCCGATCGCGCCGACCAGTTGATTGCCGCGATAGATCGGGACCGAACCGGGGAATATCTGGATGCCGTTCTGTAGCCGGTTCTGCCCCGCCGCGACATCGGGCAGAGTCGTGCAGCGTTGCGGCGTATCCGTCGGACTGGCGCCCGACACAAATCCCAGATGCGCGCCGAGATTGCCAATGATCAGCGCCGATTGCAGCCCGGTCGAGAAAGGATTGAACTGGGCAATCGGGCGCGACAGCGGGCCGTTCGGACGCCCGACCTCGCCATCGGGGAAATAGGGCCGCGCAAGGTTGCCGATCGCGCGATCGGCGTAGGCGACATTGCCGGTCAGCGCCGCCGGATCGTTCAGAAAACTGCGCGTTGCCGGAACGAACTGGCGGATGTCGGCGCTGGCATTGGCGTTCAGCTCGGTTCCGGCTTGCGCGCTCGAGAAAAACGCCGCGGTGCGCGCCTTCTGCAAGCTGACGTCGGTGCCGAAAATCGGCGCGTCGGGTGAGCGCACGATGCCGAGCACAGACCCGTGGGTATCGACGATGCTGATCGTCACCTGCGCGCGGCTGTCGAGCGGGCGGCGGATCTGCGCGCGGGCGCGGCTCATCACCGTGAACGCTTCCTCCAGCACCGCGCGCGCTTCGGCCAGCGTCAGCGGGGCGCTGTTGGTGGCGCCGTCGGCACCGGCGCGCAGCGGATAGCGATTGGTGCCGCTGCCATTGGTCAGAACAAAGGCATCGCGGTTCGAAAACTCGGCAGTGGTCGCGGCGCGGATTCCCGACGCTTCGCTGCCATAAGCGATACCGGCAGTCACCGCGGCATTGGCATAGCCGATCACCGCGACCAGATTGCCCGCGGTGCCATTGACGCTGGCAAAGCTGGCACTGCCGCTGGTCATCACCCCGGCAAAGGTCGCGTCGGAAAAGCGCAGGCTGGTCCCGTCAACGGTGATCTTGTCGGCGGTGATCGCCGACGGTGCCTCGAACCCGCGCGTCCCCGCCAGCGCGATGAATTCTTCGGGATCATTGTCGATGTCGAGGATATTGGGGTCGCTGCCATAGACGCCGTCGCCCATCACCCCGATGCCGCCGACGAGAACCCCGTTTTTATAGAGCGGCAGTCCGCCCGGATCGGCGGCGAGGCCGAGCGGCGAGCGTTTGGGGCCGATCAGCGCCGCACTGCCCACCGCGCCAAAGCGCGCCGACAGGTCGCTGCACGGCAGCTGGCTGAACTGCACGCCGAACAACGGACCGCTCTCCAGCCCGACCGTCGTCGGCGCGGGCGGGAAATGTTCCTGGACGATCTGGCTGGCGGTGCGGGTCGAAAACGCATTGCCGCCGCTCGACAGATAAGCGCCGGTCACCGCCTTGGCGATCGCGCCACCCTCGGCGGGAAATGTCACATTCTGCGCGTCGATATGGACGCCATTGGGCGCCGCCGATGTCGTCGCGGTCGCGCGCGCGCCGGTCATGCGGAACACGCCAAGCACATTGCCGACGCGGTCGGTCACCGCGATCACCGACGGGAGGCTGCGCGCCTGCGCTTCCGATATGGCCTGCGCCAGCACGCGCTCGACATCGGCGACGGTCAGCGCCTCGGCGGCGGGCGGGGTATAGAGACCGCCGGTCGGGGTCGGCGTCGGTGCGGGCGCCGGGCTGGGGGTTGGCGTACTGCTGCCGCCCCCACCACCGCCGCACGATGTCAGCAGCAACGCCCCCATCGCCGCAAAGGCCGCCGAGCGGAAGAGATGGGCCTTGCCCTGCATGACCTTACCGCAGCGCCCGGATTGCGCGCACCGCACTACCCAGCGAAGCCTGGAATTCGGCGGGCTTATACGCATTGGGATCCTTCACCGCGGCATAGGCGCGGTCGATATCGCTGCGGATGCCCGCCGCCGCGCCGACAGTGACGCGGCCCGACGACACCATCGCGTTGAGCAAAGTATCGACCCCCATCACCGCCTGCTGCGACCCCGAATAGTCGGTGAAGCGGTCGCCGATCGCTTTCGCCGAAATCGCGTCTACCATCGCAAAGGCATCGGCGCCGGAAAAGCTGCGCGCCGCGAACGCGCTTTTGAGCGCCGCCACCGTCTGCGCCAGTTGCGCCGCCGCCGCCACCGCGCTCGCCCGGTCGGTTGCCATCGCCTTGTGGAACGCCGCGGTGCGCGCTGCGAGCTGGTCGGCCAGCGCGGGCGACGCCATGCGGGCGGCGGCTGCGAGCATGATCAGGTTTTCGTCATTATAGGGCGGCATGCCTTCGGGAATCTGGCGCCCCGGATTATCGACCCCGGTGCGCACCGGCTTTGCCTGATCGAAGATGCGGCGGTGACAGCTGTGGCAATCGAGGAAATAGAATTCGGGGAACATCCCCTCGGTCCCGCGCCGCGACTGGAACAGCGTCAGGCTGCGTTCGATCGCCGTCGCCTGCCCCACCGCCCACATCTGGACATGGTCGGTACGCCCATTGGCGGCGCCGAACTTGCGCCAGCCATAATCGGCATCCTCCTGATGATGCGCTTGCAGCGACGAGAAGAGGTCGAGCTCGAACGCAATGCGCGGATGGCCCGCCGCCATGATGCGGTGGGTGACGAATTGCCCGTCGCTGGCCGATCCGAAATGGCAATCGACGCACACCCCGGCGCGGACCACCGGATCTTCGAGCTTTTTCAGCCCCGCCGACAGGTTGGCGAGATGTTTGTCGCGCATTTCGGCGTCGGGATTGGCGCTGGTGCCGACCCCGGCATAATGGCTCGCGAGCCAGCCCCCCGCGGGGCCGTGGCACGATTCGCAGCCGACGCCGTCCTCGGTCGGCACGCTCCCGCGCATCGCGCCCTTGGCGGCGACCGCCCCGGCCGTCGCGTGACAGCCAATGCACATCTGCGCGGTGGCGGGATCGCTGATGCCGAGGTTGCGCGCGATGAACTGGCTGCGGTTGTTGCTGAGCACCGCCCAGGCACGGCTGTGCGCGCCGCCGGGGGTCGAGGGCTCTTGCCATTTCATCAACTCGTCCTGGCGAACGACGGCGCCATCGCCCTCCATGCGGCCGTGACAGGTCGATCCAGCGCACGAGGCGACCCCGGTGTAGCGCGCGGCGGGCTCAACCTGCGACTGCGCGGGTGCAGCAAAGACGAACGCCGCGATCGCGAGCGCAAGCAGCAGCACCGCGAACGCCGATATGGCCGCCCACGGTCGCGCGCCGCGCCCCGAAATCGCGTCGGTCGTCATGCCCAGAGTCCCCTTATTTTCTGGCTGAACGCTTTTGCGCCTAAACCACCCCGAACGCCAGCATCGCGTCAGCTACTTTCTTGAAACCGCCGATATTTGCGCCCTTTACATAATCGATATAGCCGCCGCCCTGATCGCCATAGGTGATGCAGCTTTTGTGGATGCCGTCCATGATGTCTTTCAGCATCTGCTGCAACTCAGGCTCGCTCCAGCTGCGGCGGCCGCTGTTCTGGCTCATTTCCAGTCCCGACACCGCGACCCCGCCGGCGTTGGCGGCCTTGCCCGGTGCGAACATGATCTTCGCGTCCTTGAAGACGTGCACGCCCTCCAGGTTGGTCGGCATGTTGGCGCCTTCGCTCACCGCAATACAGCCGTTCTTCACCAGTTCGCGCGCGTCGTCGCCGAGCAGCTCGTTCTGGGTCGCACATGGCAGCGCAACGTCGCATTTGACCCCCCACGGCGTCTTGCCCGCGGTAAAGCTCGCACCCTTATACTCGTCGCAATAGTCCTCGATCCGGCCGCGGCGGTGGGTCTTGTGCGTTTTGACCCAATTGATCTTTTCCTGATCGATGCCGTCAGGGTCGTGAATGAAGCCGCCCGAATCGGACAGGGTCAGCACCTTGCCGCCGAGCTGGACGATCTTTTCCGCCGCATGGGTCGCGACATTGCCCGAGCCCGAGATGACCGCGGTCTTGCCGGTCAGATCCTGCCCTTTGGCGGCGAGCATATTGGCGAGGAAATACACCGCGCCATAACCCGTCGCTTCGGTGCGGATCAGCGAGCCGCCCCATTCGAGCCCCTTGCCGGTCAGCACCCCGGTAAATTCGTTGGTGATCCGTTTGTACTGGCCGAACATGAAGCCGATTTCGCGCCCGCCGACGCCGATGTCGCCCGCCGGAACGTCGATGTCGGCGCCGATGTGGCGATAGAGTTCGGTCATGAAGCTCTGGCAAAAGCGCATGATCTCGCGCACGCTCTTGCCCTTGGGATTGAAATTCGATCCGCCCTTGCCGCCGCCCATCGGCAGCCCGGTCAGCGCATTTTTGAACGTCTGTTCGAACGCCAGGAATTTGAGCACCGATTCGGTGACCGACGGGTGGAAACGGATGCCGCCCTTGTACGGGCCGATGGCATTGTTGTTCTGGACGCGCCAGCCGCGCTGGACACGGATATTGCCGTTGTCGTCCTCCCAGCAGACGCGGAACGACACCACCCGGTCAGGTTCGGCGATGCGCCGCAAAATCTGCTGCGCGTGATATTCTTCCTTGTCGGCGATGAAATCGAAGATGTCCTCCGACACCTCCTGCACCGCTTGGACGAACTCGGGTTGCCCCGGGTTCCGCTTTTTCACGCCTTCCATGAACGTCGCAAAATCGACGTGATCCGAAACTGCCATGCACCCCTCCCCTGAATGACTGGGAAAGCCGGTGCGACCCCGACGATATTTTAATCGTTGACCGACCTTGTATGTCAAAGGCTACACCATCGCCAAACAAAGGCAATATGACAGCGCGCACAGGCGGCAATTTTTCGCGGGACCACGCACAGGGGCAAAAATGAACGAGACCAACGGCATGAGGGCGGACGCCAACCGGGGCATGACCGGCACCAACCGGGCGATATTGATTGCCGCCTGCGTGCTGCTCGCGGCGGCGATCGGCTATGCGATCTGGCGCGACTCAGCCCCAGCGACCGCCGATCCGATCGCACGGAGCGGCACTGCGCCGTCCGACCAACTCGCCGCCCTCGAAGCCCGCACCCAAAGCGAGCCGAACAGCGCCGAGGCGTGGACGGCGCTCGGCGCGGCGCGATTCGACCTCAGCGATTTTGCCGGGGCCGCGGCGGCGTATGAAAAAGCGACGGCGCTGTCGCCCGAGTCGGCGGGGCTATGGTCGGCGCTGGGTGAGGCGCGGGTGATGGGCAGCGACAGCGACCCGATGCCCACCGCCGCCCTGTCCGCGTTCGACAAGGCGATCGCGCTCGATGCCAAGGATCCGCGAGCGCGCTATTTCCTGGCGGTCAAAAAAGATATTGGCGGCGACCATCGCGGCGCGATCGACGACTGGTTCGCGCTGCTCGCCGACACGCCGCAGGGCGCGCCGTGGGAGGCGGACCTGCGCCGCACGATCGAGCAAGTTGGCGCGATCCACAAGATCGACGTCGCCAGCCGCCTCGCCAGCACCCAGGCGCGCCCGCTGACCGCCGACGAAATGCCGGTCGCGGCGCGCGCGATCCCGGGACCGAGCCGGTCGGATATGGAAGCAGCATCGCAATTGCCCAAGGGGCAGCAGGATCAGATGATCAAGGGCATGGTCGATGGGCTGGAGGCGAAGCTGAAGGCCAATCCCGCCGACGTCGACCGCTGGATCATGCTGATGCGTAGCCGGATGACGCTGGGCGAATCAGCAAAGGCCGCACAGGCGCTGAAGGACGGGATTGCCGCCAATCCGGCCGCCGCGAGGCGATTGAAGGCACAAGCGCAGCTTCTGGGTGTTCCGGGGGCTTGAGTTTCAATCAAGGGGGAATGGAATGAAGAATGCAACGGCCATAGGACTGAAAGCCCTGATCGCGGTGACGGCGACCGCGGCGGCCAGCAGTGCGCTCGCGGCAAGCCCGCTGAATTTTACCATCGACGATGTCGCGATCACCGGCCGCGGGCCCGATGGCTATTGCCTGCCCACCGGTCAGGCAAAGCAGGCTGCCGATTTGCTGGCCAAAGGCGATCTGGAGAATGAGACGCCCGCCATGCTGATCCGCTGCGAACATCGCGACAGCGCCAAGGACCTCAAATACGACTATTATCTGATCAAGTCGCCGCGGGCCGAATTTCCGGCGATGACGCGGGCCGATTTCATCGCGATGATGGTCAAGGAACTCGCGCTGCCGATCTACAAGGACGGCACTGTCGCGCTGGGCAGCGCGGAAGAGGGATTGTCCGATGCAATGGGAACAAAAGTCGACCTGAGCGGCGAGATCAGACCGCGCGGCAACGACAATGTCTGCATCTATATGGGCGGCGAGATCAAGGTGGCGAGCGCCATTGCGACCTATCCGATCGCGGTCGGCGGTTGCGGCACCATCGTCGGCGGCAAGATGCTGTTCGTCTATTCCTATGACGATCCCGCGAAAGCAAACAGCGTCGCGGTTCAGCTGCGCCGGGCGCGCGCGCTTGCCGATACGCTGGCTGCCGCCGACGGGCGCGCGAACTAGCCTGGGGACAGCGGCGCGTCAGCCCGCCATCAGCGCCGCATTGCCGCCCGCTGCGGTGATGTCGGTGCTGATCGTCTTTTCCTCGGCGAAGCGGTGCAGATAATGCGGGCCGCCGGCCTTTGGACCCGTCCCCGACAGCCCGCGGCCGCCGAACGGCTGCGAGCCGACGATCGCGCCGATCTGGTTGCGGTTGACATAGACGTTGCCGACCGCCGCGCGCGCCGCGATATGCGCTGCGACCCCGTCGATGCGGGTATGGACGCCTAGCGTCAGACCGTAACCCGACGCATTGATCGCATCGATCAGCGCATCGAGTTCGCCGCCTTTCCACGTCGCGACATGCAGCACCGGGCCGAAAATCTCGCGCTTCAGATCGGTGACACGATCCAGGCGGATCACCACCGGCGGCACAAAATGGCCGCTCGCGGGCAGGGTAGTCCGTTCTGCTTCGGCGATCACCCGGCCTTCGGCGCGCGCCGCGGCGACATAAGCGGCGATATTCGCCTGCGCCTCGTCGTCGATGATCGGGCCGACATCGGTCGATAGCAGCGCCGGATCGCCGACATTCAGTTCGGCCATCGCCCCCGCGACCATGGCGATCATCGTGTCGGCGACATCTTCCTGTACGCACAGCAGGCGCAGCGCCGAACAGCGCTGGCCTGCCGACTGGAATGCACTGGCAACGGCATCGCGCGCGACCTGTTCGGGCAGTGCAGTCGAATCGACGATCATCGCGTTGGCGCCGCCAGTCTCCGCAATCAGCGTCGCGATCGGGCCGTCGCGCATCGCCAGTCCGCGATTGATCGCGCGCGCGACCTCGGTCGAGCCGGTGAAGGCGACGCCGCTGATGTCGGGATGACCGGTCAGCGCCGCACCGACGGTCTCGCCGCGACCGGGGAGGTAATGCAATACATCGCCGGGAACGCCCGCTTCGAGCAGCAGTTCGACCGCGACGTGCGCGATCAGCGGGGTCTGCTCGGCAGGCTTGGCTAGGACACTGTTCCCTGCCGCAAGCGCCGCCGCCACCTGGCCAAGGAAGATCGCGAGCGGGAAATTCCACGGGCTGATCGCGACGAACACCCCCTTGCCCTCGAGCATCAGCTCGTTGCGTTCGCCGGTCGGGCCGGGCAGCGCCACGGGGTAGGTGAAATCGGCGCGCGCTTGCCCCGCATAATAGCGCAGGAAATCGACCGCCTCGCGCACCTCGGCAATCGCATCGATCAGCGTCTTGCCGGCCTCGTCGATCGCGAGGCCCAGGAACAGCGCATCATGCTCTTCGAGCAGATCGGCCGCGCGTTCAAGCCGCTCGGCGCGGAACGTGCCACCGGCCAGACTCCAGTTGGTCTGTGCCGAGCGCGCCGCGGCGACCGCGGCATCGACCATGGCCCGGTCGGCTTCGATGACCTGCCCGATGACCGCGCCCGTCGCCGGGTTGTGGACCGGCTCACCCGCCCCGTCGCGCGCTACGCCGCCAATGATCGGCGCGGCAACCCGGTCGCTGCGCCGCGCCGCGCCGATTGCGGCGACCAAGGCTTCGGGGATACCGGGGTCGCCGAGGTCATAACCACGCGAATTACGCCGCACCGGATCGAACAGCGCGGCGCCGGTCGCGATCGTCGGCACCGCCGCGCTAGCGACGCTGCGCGGATCGACCGCGAGCTGTTCGGCGCTGACGTCGGGATCCGAAAACTGGTGCACGAAGCTGGAGTTAGCGCCATTTTCGAGCAGACGGCGGACGAGGTAGGCCAGCAGGTCGCGATGCGTCCCCACCGGCGCATAGACGCGCACCGGGCGCGGCGGCGGGAACAGCGCGACCAGCGCATCATGCGCGCCTTCGCCCATCCCGTGCAGCCGCTGGAGCTCGTAATCGGCGCCCGCGAACAGTTCGGCCACAAACGCCAGCGTCATCGCATTGTGGCTGGCGAACGCCGGATAAATGCAATCCTGCGCGTCCCGCAGCAGCTGGGCGCAGCGCATATAGTTGAGATCGGTGTGCAGTTTCGCGGTGAACACCGGAAAATCGCTTAAGCCCAGCGTCTGCGCGCGCTTGATCTCGGTGTCCCAATAGGCGCCCTTGACGAGCCGCATCGACAGCTTCACGCCGCGCGCGCGGGCGCAATCGGCAAGCCATTCGATCACCGCTGGCGCGCGCTTCTGATACGCCTGGATCACGATACCAAGCCCGGTCCAGCCATCGGCGACACCGGCGTCGATCAGCGCCGCAAACACATCCATATGCGGTTCCAGCCGGTCGCTTTCCTCGGCATCGATCATCAGCGGGATGTTGACCGCGCGGGCCGCGCGGGCGAGTTCGATCACCCGCGGCACCAGTTCGCCGATCACCCGGTCGCGCTGAAGATATTCGTAGCGCGGATGGAGCGCCGACAGCTTGATCGAAATCCCGTGGTTGGCGTGCGGATCACCGGGCTTCGCGTCGCGGCCAATGCGCGTAATGGCGTCGGCGTAGCTGTCGTAATAGCGCGCCGCGTCCTCCGCGGTGCGCGCCGCTTCGCCGAGCATGTCGAAGCTGGCAAGCTCCGACTTTTCCTTATCGGCGCGCTTGACCGCGGCGTCGATCGTCTCGCCCATCACGAATTGCTGGCCGAGCAGCTTCATCGCCGCGAGCGCCGCCTGGCGGATCACCGGCTCGCCCGAACGGCGCACCATCGATTTGAGCAAGGTGAGCGGGTTCGCCTTGCTGCCCATCGCATCGAGCATCAAGGTCGCCGACCCCAGCGACAGGCCGCGCGCCGACAAGGCGACGATCAGCGGGCTATCCTCGTCGTCGCCTTCCTTCCAATGGCGTCCGGCGATCTTGTCGCGAATCAGCGCATTGGCGGTCGCGCTGTCGGGGACGCGCAGCAGCGCCTCGGCGAGGCACATCAGCACGACGCCCTCTTCGGTCGACAGCCGGTAGCGGTTCATCAGCTGCGCGACGAGCGTCTCGCGGTCGCCTTCGGCTTTTGCCTTGCGGATCAGGTCGAGCCCGCGCCGGGTCACCGCCTCGACGCTGGCGGGCGACGTCGCAAGCGCCGCGCGCAGGTCGGCGACGATGTCGGCTTCGCTGCGACGGGCCAGAGTGCGAAGGGGGACGCGGAGGGCGGCGCGATCGTTGGGCTGGGTCATACGCGCAGCATATCGCAGGACGGCCCGGCGATCCGACCAATTATCGGCGCTTAGATTTATCTTTTGACCTATTATTGGATCGGTTTTAGGCGAATATCATGAATGATGTGCCTATTGCAGTCGATCTGGACGATTTTGACCGGAAAATCCTGGCGATTCTACGCCGGGACGGTCGCATGACCTTCACCGATCTGGCGCAGCATGTCGGCCTGTCGAAAACGCCCTGCCAGCAACGCGTCCGGCGCCTGATCGACAAGGGCGTGATCACCGGCTTTGCGGCGATCGTCGATCCGGCCAAGGTCGGGCTCGATCATGTCGCCTTTGCCGAGGTGAAACTGTCCGACACGCGCGAAGCGGCATTGAAGCAGTTCAACGCCGCGGTGCGCGCGATCCCCGAGGTCGAGGAGTGCCATATGATCGCCAGCAGCTTCGATTATCTGCTCAAGGTCCGCACCATCGACATTCGCCGCTATCGCATCGTGCTGGGCGAAAAAATCTCCAGCCTGCCGCATGTCGCCAGCACCTCGACCTTCGTCGCGATGGAAACGATCAGCGAAACGGCGCGCTGACGCGAGGATTGACCGCCGCGCACAGCTGTGCCAATCGCGCTGCCGCAAGCGGGTGTAGCTCAATGGTAGAGCTTTTGCTTCCCAAGCAAGTGACGAGGGTTCGATTCCCTTCACCCGCTCCAACTTTCGCAGCGATTTGGCGACGCTAAAGCGCGATCAGCGAAAGTTCGGCCAGCCCGCGCAGCGGGACTGACGGCGCGGCTTTGCCGCGCCAGACCATCTTAGGTCACCGCCTCCACCGTCACCCGCTGGTTCAGCATCGATATCTCGCCGTAAGCGGTCAGGAAGCTGATGTCGGCGGCGTCGCGGCCGACCGCAATCTTGGCCATCTCGCCCGCCTTCGCCATGCCGGTCGCATCGACCAGATGCCAGGCGCCGCCGAGGAATACTTCTGCCACCGCGTGGAAATCCTGCGGTTCGACGCCCAGCGCATAGACGCTGACGATGCGCGCCGGGATCGCCGCCGCGCGCGCCAGGCTGACCATCACATGGGCATAGTCGCGGCACACCCCCTGCCGTTCGACAAAGCTGTCAAGCGCGCCGGTTTCGGCATCGCTCGACCCCGATACATAAGTGAAATGCGCCTCGATCCAGTCGCGCATCCGGCCGATCTTGGCGCCGCCCTCGACATCGCCGAACTCGTCCTGGACGAAGTGGATGAATTTGTTGGCGGGGCAATAGCGCGATTCGTTGAGATATTGGACCGTCTCGCCGGGCAGCCGGTGCATCGGCACCTTGTCCAGCGTGCGGTAATCGATCACGTCGCGCTGGATTTCGACCGTCGTGCGATAGCGGACATTCAGCTCGCCGCCGCGGCGCAGCCAGATGCGGTCGCCGATCATGTCCTGCGCCGGAACGCGGGCGAAATATTCACAATCGCCAACGTCGAGCACGGCGTTCAGGATCAGCTGTTCGGGGATTGCTGCGGCTTCGATGTGCAGCATCAGGTCGACCGGATCGCCCAGGCGATAGTCGAGCGCGGCGGTGATTTCGAGTTTCATCGGCTGCTAACGCTCCAAAGCGGGATCGGTGCCGCTAGGGTGATAAAAACCGCGGCACAACTGAAAAGCATTGGTGCGATTCGGCGCCGTCGCGGTATGAGCCGCCAAACCCTTCTCCGTCGGGAAATCTTGTGACCGCATCGCGTACCATTCCCTTCATCGTCGCGACGATTTTTATCGACGCGGTCGGTTTCGGCATCATCATGCCGGTGTTGCCGCAGCTGGTGATGGAGGTCGGGCGCATCGACTTGCCCCAGGCGATCGAGGTCGGGGCGTGGATCGGGCTGGTGATGGCGGTCGCGACCTTTCTGGCGTCGCCGGTGCTGGGTAATCTGTCCGATCGGTTCGGGCGGCGACGCGTGCTGCTGTTGTCGCTGGGCGGTCTGGCGATCGATTATGCGTTGCTGACGATTGTTCAGACGCTGCCCTGGCTTTTCGTGGCGCGCGCTTTGTCAGGGGTATTCGGTGGCAGTTATGCCGCCGCGCAGGCGGCGATCGCCGACATCACCAAACCCGAAGAACGCGCGCGCAACTTCGGCTTTGTCGGCGCGGCGTTCGGGGTCGGTTTTGTCGCGGGTCCGGCGATCGGCGGTTTCCTGGGTGAGATCGGCCCACGCGCGCCGTTCGTCGCCGCCGCGATCCTCGCTGCCGCCAACATGCTCTATGGTCTGTTCATCTTCCCCGAAACGCTGCCGCCCGAGCGCCGCCGCGCCTTTGACTGGCGGCGCGCCAATCCGCTGGGCGCGCTCAAGACGATGCGCGGCCTGCCCGGCATGGGCGGCGTCGCGAGCGTGCTGACGTTGTGGCAGATCGCCAGCCTGGTCTATCCGATGACGTGGAGCTTTTACTGCATCGCGCAGCTCGGCTGGACCCCCGGGATGATCGGCGCCAGCCTGGCCGCGGTCGGGGTGATGATCGCGCTGGGGCAAGCGTTTGTCGTTGGGCCGATGGTCGCGCGCTTTGGCGAGCGCGATGCCGCGACGATCGGCATTTTTATCGCGGTCGCCAATTATCTGGGCTTTGCCTTTGTCACCTCGACCTGGGGCGCGTTCCTGTTGTTGCTGCCGATCGCGTTGCAGGCGCCGGTGCAGCCGTCGCTCAACGCGCTGATGTCGCGGCGCGCCACCGCCGAAACGCAGGGCGAGGTGCAGGGGATTTCGGCGATGGCGATGGGGCTGGGCCAACTCGTCGCGCCGATCGTGCTGACCGGCACCATGGCCTATTTTACGGCGGATAAAGCGCCGGTGCATTTTCCGGGCGCCGCCTTCATCGTGTCGGCGATCTTTGGCCTGCTCGCGATCCTGATGCTGCGGCGCCTGCCCCGCGTCACGCGGACCAGCGGCGATACGCCCGATCAGATGCCGCCGTCGGTCACCGCATAGCCCGCGGCTTCCAGCCCCGCGGTCAGCATCGCGGCGCAGGCGGCAACATCGCCTGCCGACGTCGATCGGATCACGAAATTGGCGCCGACCTTGCCATCACGGAAAAAGGGATAGCTGCCGATCACGACGCCGGGATGATCCTTTTCGCCCTGGCGCAGTAGGTCGGCGACCTCGCTTTCGGGTGACCAAGCGCCGATCGTGTGGGCGATCAGCGGCGCGCCGCCCTCCAGCTCGCCGGTCAGCGCGTCGAGCATGCCCGCCGTGATGTGCGGCACCCCGGCCATGACGAACAGATTGCCGATGCGGATGCCCGGCGCGCCGGACATCCGGTTGGGGATCAGTTCGGCGCCATCGGGGGTCCGCGCCATGCGTAGCCGCGCTTCGGTCAGTTCGAGCCCGCGGCCGCCATAATAACGTTCGAGGATCGCGCGCGCGTCGGGGTGGACGATCACGCCGACGCCCAGCGCCTTCGCGACCGCATCGACGGTGATGTCGTCATGGGTCGGACCGATGCCGCCGGTGGTAAAGACATAGTCGTAGCGCGCGCGCACCGCGTTCAATGCGGCGACGATCTCGTCCTCGACATCGGGAACGACGCGCACTTCGCGCAGCCGGATACCTTGGGCATCGAGCCAGGTCGCGATCTGCGCGATATTCTTGTCCTGGGTGCGGCCCGAGAGAATCTCGTCGCCGATCACCAGCACGGCGGCTGTCCAGATCCGTTCGTCGTTCATCACCTTGCCATAACCGGACGCCATGACAAAACAAGTCCGGTGGACCTCTACATTTGTTCTTGTTATGTTCAATCTCGATTCGCAATGCGCAAGGGAGAGCCGCGATGGCCGAAGCACTGATTTTCTACACCAACCCGATGTCGCGCGGCCAGATTGTCCGCTGGATGCTCGAAGAGGTTGGCGTGCCCTATGAACCGCGCGTCCTGGATTATGGCACGACGATGAAGGACGCCACCTATCTGGCGGTCAATCCGATGGGCAAGGTTCCGGCGATCGTGCATGATGGCCAGGTGGTGACCGAATGCGCCGCGATCTGCGCCTATCTGGCCGATGCGTTTCCGCAGGCCGGCCTCGCGCCGTCACCCGCTGACCGCGCCGATTATTATCGCTGGCTGTTTTTCACTTCGGGGCCGGTCGAACAGGCGATCACCGCCAAGCATTTCGGCGTCGAGCCCGATGCCGACCAGCAACGGATGGCAGGCTTTGGTTCGCTTGCCGCCGCGCTCGACGCGCTGGAAAGCGCGGTGGCGGGCAAGGCGTTTGTGGCGGGGGACCGTTTCAGCGCCGCCGATGTGTATGTCGGCAGCCAGATCGACTGGGGGCTGCAATTCGGCACGATCGCGTCGCGCCCGGCGTTCGAGGCCTATGTCGCGCCATTACGCGAGCGGGCGGCATATCGGCGCGCGAAGGACATCGACAATGCGTTGATTGCCGAGATGCAGGCGGCGAATCCCGCTTAAAGCTGGACTTTCTGAGTCGTCATTGCGAGCGAAGCGAAGCAATCCAGAGCGGTTTACGCAAGCTCTGGATTGCCGCGTCCCCCGGATCAAGCCCGGGGTCGTCGCAATGACGAGGCTGTTTGGTAATTCGCTCGCCGTTACTAGGGCAGCGCCTTCAGCAATCCCGCAGCCAGCGGCGCGAGCCGCCGGACCTGCGGATCCTGCGATTCGCTGGCCGCAACATAGACGGCGTCGCCAAAGGCGCTGCTGTTGTGGACTGCCGCCAGCCCCGCCGTGCTAGCGTAGGGCGCTTGCCAACGCGCCGCGGCATCGGGGTGGAGCGCCTGAAACCATGCCGCCCACGCAGCGTCGTCGATGTCGGGGCGCTTCGCCAGGAACAGCAGCGGCCGCGCCAGCCGCCTCGCCTCGCCATGGACATAGGCGTGCGGCCCCGCTGGCGCGACCTGCGCCGCAATCGCGCCGAGCAGCAGGTCGGCGTCGGCGCGCGTCAGCCGCGGATTGAGCGCGATTTGCATCGCCAGATCGGCGCCATGCGCGACGCCGTGCCGCCAGCCCTCGCCCGCGATAAAGCCGCGATAATCGGTGACGCCGCGCAGATAGGTCGCGCCGATAGCGGACAGATCGTGCAATTCGGCCTCGGTCAGAAACGGTTCGATCCGGTCGGCGCGCGCGACTTCAGATAGCGCGAGCGCGGCGAAGGGGCGGCGAAACCCTGCCTTGTCCTCGGGCGCGGCGAGGGTCCGTGTAAGTCGCGCGACCGCGTGGCGCATCCCGTCCGGCTTCAGATGCTTGCCGCGCAGCCCGGCGCTCCACAGCGCGAAAGCGAAGTCATCACGGACGGCGGGATCGCTTGCGCCGAGGCACGCGATCAGCGCATCGAGCGCGGCATCATTTGCCGCGGGGAAGTAGCGACTGGCAAAGGCTGTGAGGTCGCCATCGGCGGGTCGCGCGACCGGGCAGTCGTCGCTTGTCCTCGCCGCCACGGGGACCACAGCCAGCATCGCCGCGCCGCCAACCGCACCCCATATCCACCTCATCGTCGCCCGCGTCCCCTCAAAAGAAAGAGCCCGGCGAATCGCTTCGCCGGGCTCCCTTGTTTCGTTCGATGTCCGACCCGCTTATTCGCGGCTGCCCAGCAGATTGAGCAGGAAGGTGAACATGTTGACGAAGTCGAGGTAGAGCGTCAGCGCGCCCATCACCACCGACTTGCCGACAAAGTCGGTCCCGCGGACATAGAAATACATGCTCTTGATCTTCTGCGTGTCATAGGCGGTCAGGCCCGCAAAGATCAGCACGCCGATGACACTGATCGCCAGCGTCAGCGCGCCCGACTGGAACACGAAGGCGTTGAGCAACATCGCGATCAGGATGCCAAACACGCCCATGATCAGGAAGGTGCCAAAGCCCGAAAGATCCTTCTTGGTCGTGTAGCCGTAGAGGCTGAGGCCGACGAAGGCCGCAGCGGTCGCGAAGAAAGTCTGCGCGATCGACGCGTCGGTAAAGCGCAGGAAAATCGTCGACATCGACAGACCCATCACCGCGGCGAAGGTCCAGAACAGCGCCTGAGCCGCCGTCGTCGACAGCTTGTTGATCCCGAAGCTGAGCACCAGGACGAAGGCCAGCGGCGCGAGCGCCACCACCCACATCAGCGGGCTGCCGATCAGCGACTGCGTGAAACCGCTGTTAAACGCCAGCAACGCGACGATGCCGGTCAACAGCACGCCCGAAGCCATATAGTTGTAAACCGACAGCATGTACGACCGCAGGCCGGCATCGACGGCCTGGTCCATTGCGTTCGCGCCGGTCCCAAAACCGGAAGCCGCCATATTGGGGTCGTTCCAATTCGCCATTGTCATTACTCCATCACCGGCCAGCCCATACCGGCCGTAGGGGGCAATATCGTGATTTTCTCACCGGCTTTCAAGCGAAACCGGACATCGTGCAAGTTTCGGTGGTTGCGCAGCGGCAAGCGGTTATGCTGATCCGACCATGTCGAGCCACCGCCTGTTCGTCGCGCTGCGGCCGCCGCCGCCGATCCGCGCCCGGCTGCGCGCCGCTATGCACGGGATTTCGGCGGCCCGTTGGCAGGATGACGACCAGCTCCACCTGACCCTCCGCTTCATCGGCGAGGTTGATCATCACCGCGCCGAAGACATCGCCGCAGCGCTCGGCGGGCTGCACGCCGCGGCGATTACGGCGCGGATCGCCGGGGTCGGCCTGTTCGAACGCAAGGGCTGGCCGCATACCATCTGGGCCGGGGTCGAACCGCTCGCGGCGCTCGCCGGGCTGCACCGCAAGGTCGATCAGCTGCTGGCGCGGGTCGGGGTCGCGGCAGAAACGCGCGCCTTTATACCGCATATCACGCTGGCTCGCCTGAACCGCAGCGCCGGTCCGGTTGCGGCGTTTCTGACGCAGAACAGCAATCTCGCCAGCCCACCATTCGATTTCACCCATGTCGTCCTCTATGAAAGCGAAATGGGGCATGGCGGGTCGCGCTATCATCCGGTCGCGCGCTACCCGCTTGACGTCCCGGGTGACGTTTCGGGCGACGCCTCGGCAACCAGCGCCGCGGCCACCGCGCTGACATCGTCCCATGTTGCGGCGAAACCGCCGTCGTCGCCATAATAGGGATCGGTCACGCTATCGCCTTGCCGTCCCGGCACCAGGTCGAGCATCAATCGGATCCGCGCCGTCGCGTCGGACGGGGCCAGCGCGCGGGCCTCGCGTAAATTGGCGGTATCCGCCGCGAGAATCAGGTCGAAACGATAGAAATCGTCCGGCGCCAGTTGACGGGCGCGCAGGTCCGAAATATCGGCGCCGCGCCGCCGTGCTTCGGCCTGTGCGCGGCGGTCGGGCGGGTGGCCGACATGCCAATCGCCGGTGCCCGCCGAATCGAGCGTCGCATCGATCCCGGCGGCGGCGAAGGCCGCGCGCGCCGCGCCCTCGGCCAGCGGCGAGCGGCAGATATTGCCAAGGCAGAGAAACAGGATGGTGGGCCGACCGGGGCTATTTCTGGTCATATTGCTCCTCTCGCGCCAAAGGTGAACCGACTTTCAACTTGCGCGATGCGTCGGCTCTGCTAGCCAGTGTCCATAACAGATAATGGGTCAGGGAGAGGGTTGCCAGATGGCTGAAACCGCCAGCGAAACGATTGCGGCCGAAGCGCCGGTTGCGCCCGAACCGAAGGCCACCGGCTATAGCTGGTATGTGCTGTCGGTGCTGGTCGTCGTCTATATCCTCAATTTCATCGACCGCCAGATCTTGAGCATCCTCGCGGTCGATATCAAGGCCGATCTGGGGCTGACTGACGCCGATCTGGGCTTTCTGGGGGGCGCCGCCTTTGCGGTGTTTTACGCGCTGTTCGGGATTCCGCTCGGGCGGCTGGCCGACAATTGGAGCCGAGTGAAGCTGCTGTCGATCGGGTTGGCTTTATGGTCGACGATGACGGCGCTGTCGGGATTTGCCCGCGATCAGATCACGCTGACCTTTGCCCGCATGGGGGTGGGGATCGGCGAGGCGACCGCCAGCCCCACGGCCTACTCGCTGATCTCCGACTATTTCCCGAAGAAACAGCGCGCGACTGCGCTCGCGGTCTATTCGTCGGGCCTGTATCTGGGCGGCGGTATCTCGCTGTTCATCGGCGCATGGATCGTCAAGGCGTGGAATGACGCCTATCCGGGCGGCGGCCCGCTGGACCTGGTCGGTTGGCAGGCAGCGTTCCTGGCGGTCGGCATCCCGGGACTGATCGTCGCGCTGTGGGTGGCGACGCTGCGCGAGCCGGTGCGCGGTGCGATGGACGGGGTCACCAGCCCCAGCTCGCCGACCCCGTTTCGCCAGTTCGCGCAGGATCTGTCGACGATCGTGCCGCCGTTCACGCTGATTGGCGCGTGGCAGCGCGGGCCGACCGCGCTGGCAATCAACATCGGCTTTGCGATCGGCATCGCGGCCTTCGCGTGGTGGATGATCGGCCTGACCGGCAATTTCCCGCAATGGTCGGCCGTCGGCCTGGGCTATTACGCCGTCTTTTCCTGGGCCTGCACGCTACGCGCCCGCGACAGCGCGACCTTTCGCCTGATCTGGGGCACCCCGGCGTTCATCTGCACGACGCTGGGCTATGGCATGGTCAGCCTTGCCGCCTATGCCCTCGCCTTCTGGTCGGCGCCTTATGCCGAAACCGTGCTCGGGCTGCCCAAGCAGGAATTGGCGTTCATCCTGGGCGCCAATGGCGCGGTCAGTGGCTTTATCGGGGTGATCGTCGGGGGCCGGATCGCCGATGCCTTGCGCGCCAAGAACCCGGCGGGACGCGTCCTGATGATCATCTTTGGCGTCATCGCGCCGATCGTGCCGATCTGGATCGGCTACACCACCGAAAATGCGGCGCTATTTTATACGATGAACTTCCTTGCCGGGATGTTCGGCGCCACTGCGCTTGGCGCGGCGGCGGCGACGACGCAGGATCTGGTGCTGCCGCGGATGCGCGGCACCGCGACCGCCGCCTTCTTCCTGGGCACGACTTTGGTCGGCCTGTCCTTCGGTCCCTATATGGTCGGACAGATTTCCGATCTGGCGGGAACGATAGTCGATGGCCAGCCGGTCGGCGATCTGCGCACCGGCATCCTGTCGCTGATCGGGGTCGCGCCGATCGCGCTGGTGCTGCTGCTCTATGCCTATCGCGCCGTGCCGGCAGCTGAAGCGACGATCGTCGAACGGGCCGACTCGGCTTAGGCCTGGCTTTAGCCGCCGCCCATAACGATCACGCCGCAGGCTACGCGATCGCCGCTATTGCCGCTCGGGTCGGTCTTCATGTCGTCGGGCCCGGCATGAATGACAAAGGCGGCGCCGTCGCCGTCGAGCATTCCGCCTTCACCGGTCAGCCGCGTGCCGACGAGGGTCAGCGTCGCGCGGCCGATTGTCTCCGGCTCCACCACCAGATTGGGCAGATCGCCATGATGGGCGCCCAGCGGATTGTCGCGGCCGTGCTGGGCATTGGTCGGGTTCCAGTGCGGCCCCGCCGTCGTGAATTTGGGCCCGTCGCAGCGGCCGACGGCATGGACGTGCATGCCATAGGTGCTGGGGGCAAAACCCCGTGCGACCAGCTCGACCCGCAGCCCGGTGGTGTCGCGATAGAAATCAGCGCGCCCGCGGTCGGCGCCCTTCGCATCATAAAGCTGGGCATGGGCATCGGCGACCGGGAGTGTCGTCGCCGCCTGTTTCCCCATCCCGGCGCATCCGGCGAGCGCGAGCGCCCCGGCGGTAACCAATGCGGGGGCAATCGCCCGTTTCCGGCCCGAACCAATCTTCATTTTGCTGCTCCCTGCTACCTGACTGAGATCAGAACGTCACGGCGGTGCGTTTCGATCCCGCGCCACCGACGATGCCCTCATTCATCGCCAACTCCAAGGACATAAGTCCAGGCGCCAAGACCGGCAATCAGGCGAGCGACGGAAAACTCGCCTTCAAACCGTCGATGACGAACTGCGCCGCCAGCGCGGCGAGCAGCACCCCGAGCAGGCGGGTGATCACCGCCTCGCCCTTGTTACCGATCAGCCGCATCAGCGGCCCCGCCGCGAGCAGCGCGCCCAGCGTCAGCAGCAGCACGAGCAGCAGCGCGCCAAAGATCACGAACGCCCGGTCCAGGCCGTTGTTCTGCGCGACCAGCAGCATCACCGATGCGATCGAGCCCGGTCCGGCCAGCATCGGCATCGCCATCGGGAACACCGACACATCCTCGATCTCGGGCGTCGCGATCAGTTTTTCGGCGCGCTGCTCCCGGCGTTCGGTGCGCTTTTCGAACACCATGTCGATCGCAATGATGAACAGCATGATGCCGCCCGCGATGCGGAAACTGTCGAGGTCGATGTGCAGGAAGCTGAGCAGGGCCTCGCCGAACATCGCGAAAAAGACCAGAATCAACCCGGCGATCACCGTCGCGCGTATCGCCATCGACCGGCGCTGCGCCGCGCTGGCACCCGTCGTCAGGCTGGCATAGATCGGCGCGCAGCCGGGTGGGTCGATGACCACGAACAGCGTGACAAAGGCCGAGATGAACAGGTCGATCATGGCTGTTTCGGCGCCGCGACCTGATCGTCGATCACCGTCGCCATCGCACTGCCGTCCCACAGCCGGATGGTGACACGGCGCGACCGGTCGGGCCGCACCGTCGACGTCCAACTGAGCGTCTGGTCGGGCGACAGGCCGACCGCCATATCGTCACCCTCAGCGCCCGCTTCGATGGGGACGGCGGGGCGCGATCCGCACACCGCCTGCTTCGATTCGATGAATTCGGGCGCCTCGCGCGGGGCGGCCAGCGCATCGCCATGGTCGAGGATCCAGTTGGTCTTGCCGCTTTTGGGATCGCGCAGCCAGACGGTGCTGAAGAAACCGTTCGCCGGTCCCTTTTGCCACGCGCCCGTCGTTACCCCGGCGTTGCCGTCGCAGCTGACATAGACCGCGTGCGGCTGCCACTTCACCGCCTCGGCAGGATCGGTCTGGGTTTTCAGCCAATCGCGCGCCTTCACCCGCTGCGGCACGAACATGACCGCGTCGGGGTGCGAGGTTTCGCGAAACGCGGTCCACTGGCCCTTGTCCTGCGCCAGCCGCGCAAAGCCGATCTCGGCAGCGACAAAGGCGCTGGGGTTCGGACCGAGCGGCCGATTGCGAAGATCGTCGGGGTTGCCGGCGCATCCGGCGAGCAAGGACAGCGCAAGCGCAGGAAGCAGGAGGTGACGCATCAAAAGCCTTCCGGATCGGCAAGCCCCGCGCGGCGGTGCGCGGCGACGAGGGTGTTGCGAAGCAAGCAGGCGATCGTCATCGGCCCGACCCCGCCGGGAACGGGGGTGATCGCATCGGCGACCGCTATGACCTCGGCATAATCGACGTCGCCGACCAGCCGCCCCTTGGCGACGCCTTCGGCAGGCGGCAGGCGGTTGATGCCGACATCGATGACGATTGCACCAGGCTTGATCCAGTCGCCCTTGACCATCTCGGCGCGCCCGACCGCCGCGACGACGATGTCGGCGCGGCGCACAAGCGCGGGCAGATCTTTGGTGCGGCTATGCGCCATCGTCACCGTGGCATTGGCCCCGAGCAGCAATTGCCCCATCGGCTTGCCGACCAGGATCGAACGCCCGACGACAATCGCGTCCTTGCCCGACAGGTCGCCGAGCCGATCCTGCAGCAGCAGCAGGCAGCCATAGGGGGTGCAGGGCACCATCCCCGGGATGCCCAGCGCCAGCCGACCGGCGCTGACCGGGGTCAGCCCGTCGACATCCTTGTCGGGATCGATCGTCGCGACCGCAGCCTGTTCGTCAAGGTGGCCGGGGAGCGGGAGTTGCAGCAGGATGCCATCGACCGCATCGTCGGCATTAAGCTCTGCAAGCAACGCCTCAACCTCGGCCTGCGTCGCGGTGGCGGGCAGGCGGTGTTCGAAGCTGGCCATGCCCGCGGCGATCGTCGCCTTGCCCTTGGACCCGACATAGACCGCGCTTGCCGGGTCGTCGCCGACCAGCACAACGGCAAGGCCGGGCGCGCGGCCGGTTGCGGCGACAAAGGCGGGAACCGCATCGGCAATCCGGGCGCGCAGGCCAGCGGCAAACGCCTTGCCGTCGATCACCTGCGCCGCGGTGTCAGCCATCGTCACGCCATGCCGTTGGCATAGGCCAGCCGCGCCAGATAACCGAGCACCGGCCCGTCGAGAATGATGATGATGATCAGCACCAGCATCGGGGTCAGGTCGAGCCCGCCGAAATCGGGCATGATGCGGCGGAAGGGCCGATATAGCGGCTCGGTAATCCGATCGAGCACCGTCCACAGCTGGTTGACGAAATCATTGTGCGTGTTGATCACGTTGAACGCGATCAGCCACGACATCACCGCCTGCGCGATGATGAACCACCACAGGACCGTCAGGATGATGTGGACGATCTGGAGGAGCATGAGAACCAAGGCGATTTCTCCGAAAAAGGATCTTGCCGCGTCTCTTAGCGGTGAATGAGCGTCCCCGCACCCCTTGCGGTGAAAATTTCGAGCAGCATCGCGTGCGGAATGCGCCCGTCGAGGATGACCGCCGCCTCGACCCCCGCATCGACCGCGGCGACGCATGTTTCAACCTTCGGGATCATGCCGCCGGTGATCGTGTCATCCGCCTTGAGCGCGTCGATCGCCGCGCGGTCGAGGTCGGTCAGCAGATTCTTGTCCTTGTCGAGCACCCCGGCAACGTCGGTCAGCAGGAAAAACCGCTTGGCGCCCAGCGCCCCGGCGATCGCGCCCGCCATCGTGTCGGCGTTGATGTTGTAGGTCGCACCGTCGGCACCCAGCGCGACCGGGGCGACGATGGGAATGAAATTGTCCTTGGTCAGGTTGATCAGGATCGTCGGATCGACCGCCACCGGTTCGCCGACAAAGCCCAGGTCAACGTGGCGCTCGATCCCCGAATTGGGGTCGGGCTGGGTCCGGCTAACCTTTTCGGCGAGCACCAGATTGGCGTCCTTGCCCGAAATCCCGACCGCACGGCCGCCGAGCGCGGCAAGCCAGCTGACGATTTCCTTGTTGATCTTGCCCGCCAGCACCATCTCGGCAACCTCGGCGGTCGCCGCGTCGGTGACGCGCAGGCCGCCGACAAAGGACGATTCGATGCCGAGCTTTTTCAGCATCGCGCCGATTTGCGGCCCGCCGCCATGGACAACGACCGGGTTGATGCCGACCGCTTTGAGCAGCACGATGTCCTCGGCAAAATCACGCTGCGCCTCGGGATCGCCCATGGCATGGCCGCCATATTTGATCACGAACGTCTCACCGGCATAACGCTGCAAATAGGGCAGCGCCTCGACCAGCGTTTCGGCCTTGGCGAGCAGGTCGGGCATTTCGGGCGCGTCAGTCATCACGATCATCCGCCGTTCTTGGCGTCGAGATTACGGCCGAGCGCGACCAGTCCGGTGATCACGAACGGGATGACCAGCACCGACAGCGCGACCTTCGCCAGCATCTGCCCGCCCATCAGATTGGCGATCGGGAACACCCCGTAAAAGGCGATGGTGACGAACAGTAACGTATCGACGATCTGACTGAGCGCGCTCGCGATCGCGCCGCGGATCGCCAGCCAGGTGGTGCCGGTCCCGGCGCCCTCGCGTCCGCGCAACTTGCTGAAAATCGTGACGTTCAGAAATTGCGAAGTGCCATAGGCGACGATGCCCGCCGCCATCAGCCGTGGTCCCTGCCCCAGAATCAGGTCGAACGCGGCGAGCCGTTCGGGCTGCATCTCCGCCGAGGCAGGCAGCGCCAGGACGAGCGAGATCAGCATGATCGACAGCACCAGCGGCACAAAGCCCCACAGCACCAGCTTGTTCGCGGTCGACTGGCCATGAAGTTCGGACACCGTGCTCGACAGCGCCACGAGCAGCAAAAACGGGAAAATCCCCGCCTCGACCGCCAGCCAGTCGCCCAGCGCCACCTGTTTGTTCCCCAGCACCCCGGCGAGCACGACCATGCCGCCATAGATGATGGTGAACAGGAACAGGGAGGGCGAGAGGGTGCGCGGCAGCGCCGTCGATGTGGTGTCGGTCATGCCGCGCGATAGTCGGTTTTGCGGACGCTGGAAAGATGCGCGTGGCACCGGCACTTGCCCCACCGTCAAAGCCCGCTAGACAGACGTAATAAACTTGCGGGGGACGCACGAAGATATGGAACGCCTGATTGGATTGGTTGGCATTGTCGCGCTGTTGGCGATTGCCGTCCTGTTTTCGTCGAACCGCCGCTGGATTCGACTGCGCATCGTCATTCCCGCCTTCCTGCTTCAGGCCGGTTTCGCGGTGCTGGTGATCGGCACCCCGTGGGGTCGCAACATCATTCAGGCGATGTCGAACGGTGTGTCGAACCTGCTCGGCTATGCCAAGGCGGGGACCGATTTTATCTTCGGCCCACTCGCTTCGCCCGAAATCGGCGCCAACAGCTTTGCGATCGCGGCGCTGCCGGTTATCGTCTTTTTCGCCTCGCTGATCTCGATCCTCTATTACCTCGGCATCATGCAGCTGGTGATCAAATGGGTCGGCGGCGCGATCCAGAAAATCACCGGCATCACCAAGGTCGAAAGCCTGGGCGCGGCGGCGAATATCTTTGTCGGCCAGTCCGAATCGCCGCTCGTCATCCGCCCCTATCTGGCGGGCCTCACCCCGCCGCAGCTGTTCACGATCATGACTGTCGGCATGGCGGGCGTCGCGGGCACCATATTGGGTGCCTATGCAAGCATGATCGGCGAACAATTGCTGCCCTATCTGCTCGCCGCCAGCTTCATGTCCGCGCCGGGCGGCATTCTGATGGCGAAGATCATGATGCCCGACGATCCCAAGGATCTGGGTATCGAACCGGTCATCATGCCCGAGGCGAGCCATGATGAGGAAAAGCCCGCCAATATCATCATGGCCGCGGCGCAGGGCGCCCAGACCGGGGTCAAGCTGGCGGTCGCGGTCGGCGCGATGGTGCTCGCCTTTGTGGCGCTCGTCGCGCTGGCCAACGGTCTGCTCGGCGGCATCGGCGGCTGGCTGGGTTACCCCGACCTGTCGTTTCAGGCGATCATCGGCGCCTTATTCCGCCCGGTGATGTGGCTGATGGGCGTGCCGTGGGACGAAAGCGCGGTCGTCGGCGGACTGTTCGGCAGCAAGATCGTCCTCAACGAATTCGTCGCCTTCATCGACCTCGGCAAGGTGCAAGGCGACATGTCGCTCGCCGCGGTCGCGATCGCCACCTTTGCGCTGTGCGGGTTCGCCAATTTCAGCTCGATCGCGATCCAGATGGCGGTGACCGGCGGGCTGGCGCCCAACCAGCGACCGATGATCGCCAAGCTCGGCCTCAAAGCCCTGCTCGCGGGCAGCCTGTCGAACCTGATGTCGGCGGCCTTGGCGGGGTTGATGCTGGGTATCGCGCCGCCGGTCGCAACGCCGCCCACGACGCCCACCGCAAAGGCGGTGACCGTTCCGGCGGAAGCGCCCGCCGCGGCGCCCGAAGCGGCAAAAACCGCCCCTGCCAACGCCCCCTAACCGACTGCTCGCGTCTCTTGGGGGCAATTTGCAAGCCCGCCCCGATTGGCGTATTCTTTGGCCGGAAAACGAATCCCCGGGTCGCAATCGCCAACAGGGAGCTTGCCATGAAAATCGCATATCGTTTGTCGTTCCTCGCCGTTGCCGCAGCGTCGATTGGAACGGGTGTCCTCGCTACCTCCAGCGCCCAGACCCCCGAAGACCGCATGTATCGCCCACCCGAGGCGACAATCTATCGCGACGCCGCCTATCGCGGCCCGGCAGTGTTCATCGGCGAGGCGAAACCCAACCTCGGCCTCGCCTGGCCGGTCAATTCGATCCGCGTCGCCAGCGGTCGATGGGAGCTTTGCGAAAAAACCCGCTATCGCGGCACCTGCCGCACGATCGAGCGCGACACGCCGATGCTGAACAACGTGCTACGCGGGCTGTCCATCCAGTCGATCCGCCCGGTTGGATCGGGCGGCGGCTGGAATCCGAATCCGCCCGCCAATGATCAGGTCACCCGCGGCAATTTCGCCGAATTCCATACCCAACCCGCGCAAAACAACCGCCGTGTCCTTGCTTGCCAGTCTGGATCGGCAACGGCGAACTGCGCGGCGCAGACCGCCGACAATTATTGCCGTTCGATCGGCTGGAACGGGTCGGCGCGCGAGCATATGGAGACGGTCAATAACCGCGTCTATCTGGCCGACGTGCTCTGTGTCCGCTCGGGCTATTGAGGGGAGACACGCGATGCAAAGGATCAAATTCATCGCGCCCGCCGTCGCTGCGCTGGCGCTGTCGGCCTGCATGTCGGTCGGCGGGCCGGGGGTCAGCACCTATTATGAATGCGACCGCGGCACCCGGCTGAAAGTCGATTTCGTGGGCGACCGGGCGCTGGTCAGCGTCAACGGCGGCCGCTCCGAACCGATGCGCTCCACCCCCGCTGCCAGCGGCGCGATCTACGAAAACCGCGCGGGATGGCGCCTGCATACCAAAGGGAATGAGGCGATGTGGAACACCGCGCTGCGTTCGGCCCCCGAAACTTGTCGCCAAGTGGTGGTGCCGCGCTAGGGCGCGATCAAAGCGCCATCTTCGCCAGCGCTGCGCGCACCTCGCCGACGAACAGTTCGGGCTGCTCCCACGCGGCAAAATGGCCGCCGCGGGGCAGTTCGTTCCAGTGGACGATAGTCTTGTAGCGCCGCTCGGCCCAGCGCCGCGACAGCCGCATGATCTCGTTCGGAAACAGGCTGCACCCCGTCGGCACCAGGATTTCGCCCGCGGCGAAATTGCGGAAGCTGTGCCAGTATAGCCGCGCCGACGACGCGGCGCTGGCGGTCAGCCAATAGAGGCTGATCGTGTCGAGCATCGCGTCCTTCGACAGTGCAGTCTCCGGATGGCCGCCGATCGACTGGCCTCCCGGTTGATGCCCGCAATCGGTCCAGCCGTGGAATTTTTCGGCGATCCACGCCATTTGGCCGACCGGCGAATCGGTGAGCGCATAGCCGATCGTCTGCGGCCGCGTGGCGTGCTGGGTCGAATAGCCGCTGTCCTTGGCCTGATACCAGGCGAAGCGCGCGAGATAGAGTTTTTCGTTATCGGTCAGATCGCTCATCAGGTCGGGCGGCGGCGCGCCGACCACCATATTGACGTGGATGCCGGCGCAATGATCGGCGTGGTTCATCCCGATCGCGCAGGTCACCGCGCTGCCCCAATCGCCGCCCTGCGCGAAATAGCGATCATAGCCGAGCGCGACCATCAGCGCGTCCCACGCCGCGCCGATATGCTCGACGCTCCATTTGGCCGCGGTCGGCTTGCCCGAAAAGCCGTAGCCGGGCAGCGAGGGGATCACGAGATGATAGTCCGCGGACAACGGCTCGATGACGTCGAGAAATTCGAGCACCGACCCCGGCCAGCCGTGGGTCAGGACCAGCGGGCGCGCGGCGGGATTGGCCGACCGAATGTGGAGGAAGTGGATGTCGAGGCCGTCGATCGTCGCCAGATAGTTGGGCAGCGCGTTCAGCCGCGCCTCGACTCTGCGCCAATCATATTCGTCGCGCCAATAGGCCGCGAGTTCCTGCGCATAGGCAAGCGGGATGCCCTGATCCCAGTCGGCGACCGTTTCCTTCTCCGGCCAGCGCGTCCGCGCCAGCCGGTCTTTGAGATCATCGAGCGCTGCCTGCGGCACATCGACGACGAAACTGCAGATATTAGCGACGTCCATGGCATCCCTCCCCTGCCGTCCGCTTATCAGGGCCGCGCCGGCGCCTTACAACCGCGTTCGAGCCCGACGCCTTTCAGGAAGCCGCGGCGCACGGTTCCGGCATAGACGGCCAGCGCATAGCGCCGCCGTTCGGCATTGGCGCCGGTGACTTCGCCGATCAGCCCGCGAAAGGGAATGATCGAACCAGCGACATTGCCGACCACCCGGCCCGCGGTTTCTTCGCGCTTTTTGGCGCGGTCCTTGTCGACCTGTTCGTTGACGTCGGGACCCAGCACGGTGTCGAGTTCGTTGATTTCGCCGATGATCGCGGCGCATTTTCCAAGGCCCGCGAGCGAGTAGGGCCTTTCCTGGATCGCGAGCAGTTTGGGCGGGATTTCTTTGCCGTCGAACGGTTCGGTCACCTGATTGGCGGTGTCCTTGATCGTCGAATCTTCGGGCGCGCCCTGCTGGGCATAAGCGGCTGCCGATGCCGCCAGCGCGGCGACCGACAAAGCTGCGAGAATTTTCCTGTGCATATGGTGCCTCCTGTGCTGCCCCCTGACAGCCACCAGACTAACGCGTCGGAACCGGTTCGGCTCCCGTCCAGTCGTAAAAGCCGCGGCCCGCCTTTTTGCCGACCCAACCCGCCGCGACATATTGGACGAGAAGCGGGGCGGGGCGGAATTTGGGATCGCCGGTGCCGCTGTGCAGGACGCGGATGATTTCGAGGCAGGTGTCGAGCCCGATGAAATCGGCAAGCGTGATCGGCCCCATCGGATGATTGAGCCCCAGACGGCACCCGGCGTCGATGTCCTGCATCGTCGCAACGCCTTCACCCAACGCGAACACCGCTTCGTTGATCAGCGGCATCAGAACGCGGTTGACGATGAAACCCGGCGCGTCGTTGGCGTGGACGATTTCCTTGCCGAGACCGCGGCCAAAGGCTTCGACCGTTTGCAGCGTCGCGTCGCTGGTGGCGAGGCCGCGGATCAGTTCGATCAGCCCCATCACCGGCACCGGATTGAAGAAATGCACCCCGATGAAGCGCGCCGGGTCGGGCGACGCCTGCGCCAGGCGCGTAATCGGGATCGAGCTGGTGTTGCTGGCCAGAATCGCGGTGTCCGACAGATACTGGCCGACGCTGGCAAAGATCGCGCGCTTGATTTCCTCGCGCTCGGTCGCGGCTTCGATGACGAGATCGGCGGGGGCGAAGGCGCTGTGGTCGGCGACCGGGGTGATCCGCGCGAGCAACGCGTCGGCATCGCTCTGGCTCATCTTGTCCTTGGCGACGAGGCGGCCGAGCGCCTTGGCGATGCCCGCCTTGCCGACTTCGGCGCGCGCGAGGTCAATGTCCGAAAGCAGCACATCATGGCCCGCGCCCGCCGATACCTGGGCGATCCCCGCGCCCATTTGACCTGCCCCGATGACGCCGACGATCATATGCTGTCCCCTAATATTTTCAAAACACCCCACCGCCGTTCGCCCTGAGCTTGTCGAAGGGCCGTTCTTGTCTTTCGACCGGCGCAATAAAGAAGGACGGTCCTTCGACAAGCTCGGGACAAAGGATGTCAGGGAGCGTCCCTCGCTCTACGTTCTGGCGCTAGCCCGTCAAGGGGCCGAGCGGAAGGCGGTCGCTTCGGCGAGGATCAGGGCAAAGGCGGGGTCGGTGTCGTCCCAGGTCGCCACCGGGGTCCAACCGCCGGCGCGGAGCAGCAAATTGGCGTCGCGGGCACCGTATTTGTGGCTGTTTTCGCTGTGGATCGTCTGACCCGCGGCCATATGATAGCGATGTCCGTCGATCGTGAAATCCATCGCGCACGCGGCAACGAGGTGCATTTCGATCCGCGCATGAACATCGTCCCACACCGCGCGGTGTGTGAAATTTTCGACCGGAATGTCGCCGTCCAGCTCGCGGTTGATCCGCTCCAGCAGGTTGAGATTGAACGCCGCAGTCACCCCCGCCGGATCGTCATAGGCACGTGTCAGCACCCCGACATCCTTGATCCGGTCGATGCCGATCAGCAGCAGCGACCCGTCGCCGAGCGCGCCGCGCCAGTGGCGCAGCAGGTCAATCGCGGTGCGCGCGACCATGTTGCCGATCGTGCTGCCCGGAAAAAAGCCGAGTTTGGCAAGATCGGCAATCTCGCGCGGCAATTCGACCCGCTGGGTGAAATCAGCCTCGACGGGATAGACCGGCAAGCCCGGAAACCGCGGCGCCAGCGCGGCGGCGCTGTCGCGCAGGAAATCGCCCGAAATATCGACCGGAACATAGGCGGCAGGCGCAATCGCATCGAGCAGCAGCGGGGTCTTGGCCGAGCTGCCCGAGCCGAGTTCGACGACCGCGCGACCGGCACCGATCGCGGCGGCCAGATCAGCGGCATGGCGGGTGAGCAGGTCGGTTTCGCTGCGCGTCGGGTAATATTCGGGCAGCGCAGTGATATCCTCGAACAACGCCGATCCGGTCGCGTCATAGAACCAGCGCGCGGGAATCGCTTTTTGCGTCTGGCCAAGCCCGGCATGGACGTCGGCGCGAAACGCGATATCGACCCCGGCGGCATCGGCGTCGACCTGCCGAAGATTGCGAACAACGCCCATGTCAAAGATCCTTGGCTAACCGCACGCCGGTGAACTGCCAGCGCTGGTGGGGGTAAAAAAAGTTGCGGTAACTGGCGCGCAGATGGCCGCGCGGGGTCGCGCAGCTGCCGCCGCGCAGCACGAACTGGCCGTTCATGAACTTGCCATTATATTCGCCGACCGCGCCGGGCGCGGTGCGAAAGCCGGGATAGGGGCGATAGGCGCTGCCGGTCCATTCCCACACGCTGCCGAACATCTGTTGCAGGTCCATGTCGGCCGCGGATGCCGCCGGATGCACCGGCCCCGCAGCGTCAAGCTGCTGTCCCGTTGCCGGGTCGAGGCTCGCCGCCGCGGCCTCCCATTCGAACTCGGTCGGCAGGCGTGCGCCCGCCCAGCTGGCGAAGGCATCAGCCTCGTAAAAACTGATGTGGGTGACGGGCGCCGCCGGGTCGATTGCCTGCCAGCCCGCCAAGGTGAACTGGCGGTCGCCATCCCAATAAGCGGGGGCATCGACATTATCGCCCTGCACCCACGCCCAGCCGTCGCTGAGCCACAGCGAGGGGGTGTGATAACCGCCGTCGGCGATAAATTGCTGCCATTCGCCATTGCTGACCGGGCGGCTGGCGAGGGCGTGCGGGGCGAGGAGGGCATCGTGGCGCGGGCCTTCGCAATCGAAGGCGAAACCGTCGCTGCCGTGCCCGACCTGGGTCACGCCCGCATTGCCGTCGATCCATTTCAGGGCGGAAAACTGCGGGGCTTCACGCGCGATTGCCGTTTTTTCCCACGCCGCCGGGCCGAGCGGGTTCTGCGCGAAGAGGTGCTTGAGGTCGGTCAGCAGCAATTCCTGATGCTGCTGTTCGTGCTGGATGCCGAGTTCGATCAGTGTGTGCGCCGCGGGGGGCAGATCGGGCAGTGCGGTCTGCACCGCGGTGTCGACATGCGCGCGCCAGATGCAGATGTCGCTGAGTGAGGGGCGGGTCAGCAGGCCGCGTTGCGGGCGGGCATGACGCGGCCCTTCGGCCTCATAATAGCTGTTGAACAGATAGGCGTAGCGATCGTCGAACGCGCGGTAGCCCGAGACATGATCGCGCAGGATGAAGGTTTCGAAGAACCATGTGGTGTGCGCGAGATGCCATTTGGCGGGCGAGGCGTCGGGCATCGACTGCGCGCTGGTGTCGGCGTCGGACAGCGTCGCGACAAGGTCGAGCGACAGGCGGCGGGTGGCGGCGAAACGCTGCGCTAGCAGGTCGGGCGTGTGGGCCGTTTGCGCGATGGGTGAAGCGTCGGTTTGGCTGGCCATGATGAGACAATCCCTCGCGGTGCGATTCGGTTTCGCTGGAGGGAGGAATATGGTTACGGCGCGGTGGAATGTCTAGAACATTCAGGGAACACTATCCGTCGCCCCCGCGAAGGCGGGGGCCGCGAGCGGCCTATCCCTACATTGCCGCGAAAACCGCCAGCGGCCCCCGCCTTCGCGGGGGCTACGATATGCTAGCGCGTCGCGCCGGGTTTCCACAGCACATCGCCGCCCGCCGCGGCATTCAGGTGCCGGGTCAGCACGAACAGATGGTCGGACAGGCGGTTGAGGTATGTCAGCGCCAGCGGGTTGAGGTCGCGATCCGCACCCGCCGCGACCGCGGCGCGTTCGGCGCGGCGGGTCACCGCGCGGGCAAGGTGCAGCCGCGCCGCGGCGTCGGTGCCGCCGGGGAGGATGAAGCTGCGCAGCGGTTCGAGATCGTCGTTCATCGTGTCGATCTCGTCCTCCAGCCGCGCGATCTGGCTGGGGACGATGCGCAGCGCCATGTCGTGCGGGCCGAAACCGAACTGGACGTCGGCGGGCGTGGCAAGGTCGGCGCCAAGGTCGAACATCTCGTTCTGGATCCGCACCAGCATCGCGGTGGCATCGCTGTTCGGATGGAGCGCGGCGACCGCGATGCCGATCGCGCTGTTCGCTTCGTCGACGTCGCCGATCGCCGCCATCAACGGCGCCGATTTGGCGATCCGCGAGCCGTCGACCAGTCCCGTCGTGCCGTCGTCGCCGGTGCGCGTGTAGATTTTGTTGAGCTTGACCATGGGAAGGACCGCGGCAGTGCCGCGATCAGCCGCCCGCCGCGAGCAGGCCGATCAGCACGATCAGGATGATGGTGATCGCCTGCCATTTGACGCGCGACATCATCATCTTGTTCTGCATCACCTGATTTTCCTCGACTTTTCCGTCGATCACCGCTTGGTGGCCTTGCGAAAAATAGAAGAGCCCCCGCGCGAGCGAGAAGAGGACGAAGCCGGCCGCCACGACGACGCCGATGATCAGCAGAATGTTCATGGCGCCAATTTAGGGCATTTGCAGCGAATATCCAGTGGGAAGCCGCTGGACCAGCAAATCGGCCGCCAGCGCTTTGCCGTCGACGCCGCCGCGGCGCAGCCCGGCGAGCGATGCCGCAGCGTCGCGCTTGGCGAGCCGCTGGCCGTCGGCACCGCAGACGAGCGGATGATGACGATAGAGCGGGGTCGGCAGGTCGAGCAGCGCCTGGAGCAGCCGGTGGACATCGGTCGACGCGATCAGGTCGGCGCCGCGGATGATATGGCTGACCCCCATCATCGCATCGTCGAGCGTGCTGGCGAGATGATAGCTGGCGGGCGCATCCTTGCGCGCGAGGACGACGTCGCCATGCGCGGCCGGATCGGCAGCGCGCATCCCCTGCCCTTGTTCGTCCCACTTAAGGTCACCGGCAACCGCCAGCGCGCGGGCGGTATCGAGACGCCAGCAATGCGGCTCGGTCGCCATGCGCCGGTCGCGCTCGGTCGCGGGGAGGTCGCGGCAGGTGCCGGGATAGATCGCCGAGCCCGACGCAGGGGGCGGCCCGTGCGGCGCCGCCAGGCTCGCGGCAATATCGGCGCGGGTGCAGAAGCAGGGATAGACGAGGCCGCGGACGCGGAGCGTGTCGAGCGCCGCGGCATAGTCGCCGAGCCGCGCCGACTGGCGCAGCGGTTCGCCACCCCAGTCGAGCCCGAGCCACGCGAGATCGGCAAGCGATGCCGCCACAAATTCCTCGCGCGAGCGGCTGCCGTCGATATCGTCGATGCGGATCAGAAAACGGCCGCCCGCCGCGCGGGCCGCGTCATGTGCCAGCACCGCGCTATAGGCATGGCCCAGATGCAGGTTGCCGGTCGGGCTGGGCGCGAAACGGGTCAGCATCGGCTTGGTAAAGACTCCATATACTGTGCCGACGTCATCCGATTCCTTCCATATCTTGCGGCAGATGCCCCCTTGACGTCAGAATCTGATGCGGCATGTAATGACCTTGTCACTTGGGGAAGGCAGTGGCGCGCCATCCACTTCGCAAGGTGGCGCTCAGCAATGGGGGCAGTGTCCAAAAGCCATGTTCCATCCCGATCTCGTCCGGCATCCCGATAATTGTCCCGCGCTTGTCCTGAATGCCGACTACACGCCGCTCAGCTATTATCCCCTGAGCCTGTGGCCGTGGCAGACCGCGGTCAAGGCGGTTTTCCTCGACCGCGTCACCATCGTCGAAAATTACGAGCGCGAGATTCATTCGGCAACACTGACGATGCCGATCCCCAGCGTCATTGCGCTGCGCCAATATGTGAAACCGTCGCAGCACCCGGCGTTCACCCGCTTCAACCTGTTCCTGCGTGACCGCTTTGCGTGCCAATATTGCGGGTCGGGCAAGGATCTGACTTTTGACCATGTCGTGCCGCGGCGACTGGGCGGACGGACGACCTGGGAAAATGTCACCACCGCCTGTGCGCCGTGCAACCTGAAAAAAGGCGGGCGGACGCCGCAACAGGCGCGGATGCCGATCTATCGCCAGCCGTGGCGCCCGACGAGCTGGCAATTGCAGGACAATGGCCGCGCCTTCCCGCCCGGCTATCTGCATACGAGCTGGATCGACTGGCTGTATTGGGATGTCGAGCTGGAGGGTTAGGAAGCCGCTGCGGTTTGGGGTATATCCCAAGTTGCCGTTTCCCCGCGAATGCGGGAACCCATCACCTGCCGGTTCCATCTCGCGCCGATCGGAGATGGGCCCCTGCCTTCGCAGGGGCACAAGCATTTTCAGGAGAAGACCATGCTTCGTGTCATCGCCGTGTCAGCCCTGGGCCTGTCGCTTGCCGCCTGCGCCGCCACCCCGCCTGCAGCGCAGTCGATCACCGTCACCGGCAGCATCGCCTATCGCGAGCGCATCGCATTGCCGCCGACGGCCCAGCTCGAAGTGCGGCTCGACGATGTCAGCCTGGCCGATGCGCCCGCCCGCACCCTCGCGGGCCAGACGTTCGCCGCCGATGGCAAACAGGTGCCGCTACCCTTCACATTGACCGTCGATCGCGCCCAGCTCGATCCGCGGCACAGCTATGCGGTCTCGGCGCGGATCACCGGCGGCGATGGGAAGCTGATGTTCATCACCGACACGCGCAACAGTGTGGCGTTCGATGGCCGGAGCCGGATCGATATGGGGACGCTGACGCTGGTCAAGACCAACTGACAAGCAACGCCGCCTCCACCGCGACGGCGAGCGAGCCACGACATCGACACAGACGTCAGTTGATTTTGTCCGGTCGCAGTTCGATTTTACGGCCATCGACCTTCCAAAGCCGTTGATCGTTCGTGGCCACATACAGTGGCAAACCCAGCGAATGGGACGCGAATACAAATATTTCGGTCGGCACCGGATCGAGGCGATTGCTGGTCACCAACGCAACCGGCTCGCTTCCCGCCGGCAATTTGGGCAGGTCCAGATCGAGGCAGCTCGCGCTGAACGGACGGCTTGACCACTTCTCGCCATCCGGGCCGACAACGACGCGAAAATGTCCGCCGATGGGATAGCTTGCCGCCGTCGTTTGCGCGGTGAGGAGATAGACCCCGATCGGGCCGTCGGAGGTCGGCACCACGACGGTGTTGAACGGCGCTGCCGAGCAAGGCTTGTAGCCCTCCGAAACGGCGATCTTCGCGGCAATCTCCCGCGCCGCCGCCAGTTCGGCCTGACGCGCGGTCAGGGGCACGGGTGATGGAAGCATTTCGGAACGCAACAGTTTCTCGCCCTCAACTTCGGCCACGAAGAAAGCGCGCGCGTCCTGGCCCATGCCGCGATAATATGTGGCGCGGAGCGCCGTACCCGACGCGCGCTCGATGACATAGCCGCCCGATCCGGCGAGCTGCGTACGATCCATTTTTTCAAGCAGGGCGTCGGTACTCACGCTCGCCGCCTTGTCGAGGGCGTAGAGGATGGTGCCCATGGAGGCGGACTGCCCAATCAGCTGTTGATCGGCCGGCGAAACAACCGGTGCCTCGGCGGGGAGGACCGGAGCCGGAGACGAAGCCTGTGACAGCATGAGCATCAGCGCGAGCATGGCGTTTCTCCTTTTCACAGAGCCAGTGTGAAGGGCTAGCTGCGTTGAATCCTCGAAACAATGACCGGGACGTACCGGTGTGCCGCCGCCGCGGTTGCGGATTTCCTCCCGCCTTGCTCCTTTTGGCTCTGGTGTATCGGTTTGCTTTGGCAGCCCCGCGTCCCAAAATATCGCGCATAGCTATGCGCGCGCACCCTGCGGCTTGACCGCGCCCCTTCGCAGGTGCAGCAATCCGGCGTATGGGCCCGCCGATCCAGATCTCGCAAAATCCCGACATCCGCTATCTCGGGCGGATATTGGGCGACGTCATCCGCGCCTATGGCGGCGACAAATTATTCCGCCAGACCGAATATATCCGCTCGTCGAGCGTCGATCGGCATCGCGGGATTGCGGGGGCCGAGGCGATCGATCCGGGGCTCGATGCGCTCAGCCTCGACGACACCGTCGCGTTCGTGCGCGGGTTCATGCTGTTTTCGATGCTCGCCAATCTGGCCGAGGACCGGCAGGGGGTCGCCGCCGAGCCCGAGGCGACGGTCGCGGCGGCGATCGAGAAGCTGAAGGCCGACGGGATCGATGGCGATGCGATCGCGGCGCTGCTGAGTGCGTCGCTGGTCGCGCCGGTCCTGACCGCGCACCCGACCGAGGTGCGGCGCAAGTCGGTGCTCGACCACAAGAACCGCATCGCCGAGCTGATGCTGCTGCGCGACGGCGGCGCCGACGAGACGCCCGAGGGTGACGTCGTCGAGGATGCGATCCGGCGGCAGATCGTGCTGTTGTGGCAAACGCGCCCGCTGCGCATGGAGAAGCTGTTCGTCGCCGATGAGATCGACAATGCGCTGACCTATCTGCGCGACGTCTTTCTGCCGGTGGTGCCGAAGCTCTATGCGCGCTGGGAAGCCGAACTGGGCGCGCGTCCCGCGAGCTTCCTGCGGGTCGGCAGCTGGATCGGCGGCGACCGCGACGGCAATCCGTTCGTCACGGCCGAGACGATGGTCATGGCGACCGGGCGCAACGCCGCCGCGGTGCTCGGTCACTATATCGATGCGGTGCATAAGCTGGGCGCCGAACTGTCGGTGTCGGCGAGCCTGGCGCCGGTTCCGGACGCGGTCGAAGCGCTGGCCGAGGCGAGCGGCGACACCGCGCCAAGCCGCCGCGACGAACCCTATCGCCGGGCCTTGTCGGGGATTTATGCGCGGCTGTGCGCCACTTACGCACAGATCGTCGGCAAGGCGCCGCCGCGGCCTTCGGCGCTGAAGGGCGCGCCCTATGATTCCCCCGCCGCGCTGCGCCGCGACCTTGTCATCATTGCGGGCGGCCTGGCGGCGAACAGCCAGGGCCAATTCGGTGGTATCGGCGCATTAGGACGGCTGATCCGCGCCGTGGAAGTGTTCGGATTCCACCTTGCGACGCTCGACATGCGGCAGAACAGCGCGGTGCACGAACGGGTGCTCGCCGAGTTGCTCAAGGTGTCGGGGGTGTGCGCGGATTATCTGGCGCTGGACGAGGCGGCGCGCGTCGTGCTGCTCACCGCCGAACTGCAAAGCGACCGCCCGCTCGCGGCGCCGTGGCACCAGTGGAGCGAGGAGACGGCGGGCGAACTCGCGATCATCCATGCCGCCGCCGATGTCCGCGCGCGGCTGGGCAAGGACGCGATCTGCCAGTGGATCATCAGCATGGCGCAGACCTTGTCCGACCTGCTCGAAGTCCATGTGCTGGCGCGCGAAGCCGGGCTGTGGCGGAGCGGCGATGCGGCGGGCCAGAGCAATCTGATGGTGGTGCCCTTGTTCGAGACGATCGCCGATCTGGACAAGGCGCCGGGCATCATGGCGCGCTATTTTGCGATGCCCGAAATCGGCCCGCAGATCGGCCAGCGCGGGCATCAAGAAGTGATGATCGGCTATTCGGATTCGAACAAGGACGGCGGCTATCTGACCTCGACCTGGGGATTGCATCAGGCGTCACAGGCGCTGACCCCGGTGTTCGAGGACGCCGATACCGCGATGCAATTGTTCCACGGCCGCGGCGGCGCGGTCGGACGCGGCGGCGGCAGCGCCTTTGCCGCGATCCGCGCCCAGCCCGCAGGGACGGTGCAGGGGCGCATCCGCATCACCGAACAGGGCGAGGTGATCGCGGCGAAATATGGCACCGCGGCGAGCGCGGCGACCAACCTGGAGGCAATGGTGTCGGCGAGCCTGCTCGCCAGCCTGGAACCCGAGGCGCTCAGCGATGCCGATGCGGCGCGATTTACTGCCGCAATGGACCAGCTGTCGGACAGCGCCTTCGCCGCCTATCGCGGGCTGGTTTACGACACCCCGACGTTCAAGGATTTCTTCCGCGCGATGACCCCGATCGCCGAGATCGCGACGCTGAAAATCGGGTCGCGGCCGTCGAGCCGCACCAAGTCGAGCGCGATTGAGGATCTGCGCGCGATCCCATGGGTGTTCAGCTGGGCGCAGGCGCGCGCGATGCTGCCCGGCTGGTACGGCACCGGCGAAGGTTTTGCCGCGTTCGGCGACAAGGCGCTGCTCGCCGACATGGCGGCGGGGTGGCCGTTCTTCGCCGCGCTGCTCGGCAATATGGAGATGGTGCTGGCGAAATCCGACATGGGGATCGCGGCGCGCTATGCCGAGCTGGCGGGGCATATCGACGGGCATGAGGCGATCTTCGGGCGGATTCGCGACGGGTGGCACCGCGCCCATGATGGGCTGCTCGACATCACCGGTCAGACACGGTTGCTCGACAAGAACCCGGCGCTGGAGGCGTCGATCCGGCTGCGCCTGCCGTATATCGAGCCGCTCAACCTGCTCCAGATCGAGCTGATGAAGCGGCATCGTGCGGGGGAGACCGATCCACGCATCGCCGAGGGCATCCAGCTGACGATCAATGCGATCGCGACGGCATTGCGGAACAGCGGGTAGCGAATAGCCAACCACATCCCGTTCGTGTCGAGCGAAGTCGAGACACGGGAACACCGCGCCAGCGTGTCTCGACTTCGCTCGACACGAGCGAAGGTGAGTGTTGGGCTGACCCTCAGCTTTTCGTAATCACCACTTCACCCTTGGCATTCGCGCCATCGGGGGCAAAGCTGATCGTGAAATCATCGCCATCCTTGTCGGTGCCGCGCAGCGTCGTGCCGGTGCGCTGGACCTGGATGTTCCGCTTGGCGAATTCGGCGCCCATCCAGTCGGCGGCAACCTTGGGCGCGGCGGGCGAGCTGAAGCCGAATTTCACCGTCGCGGTGTCGGCGCCATTCTTGTCGCTGGCGTTGATGTCCATCTTGTCGATCTTGCTGCCGGGGTAGAGCTTCACCCCGTCGATGTCGAAATCGCTATTGATGTTCATGTCGCCAAGGTCGGGGATGTCGAGGTCGATTTTGACCCCGTCGCTGTCAATCCTGATCTCGCCGCCATCCTTGTCTGCGCTGATCTGGACCTGGCCGTCGGCATGGACCGAAACACCTTTGCTGTCAGCCGCTTTTTCGTCCTGCCCGCAGGCGGCCAGCAGCATCATCGGAGGGATCAGGAAGGCAAAACGCATGGCACATCTCCTTGGTGCATTAGTTGCATAATACACCTTGTGATGCCGGAGTCAAATTTTCACCCTTCGTCATGCCGGACTTGATCCGGCATCGATGCCGAGGGCGCGGCCATGGACCCCGGATCAAGTCCGGGGTGACGATGGGAGAGAAGGTTGCGTCAGGCGTCGATGCTGGTCCGCAAATCGCCATGCACCAGCCCGCCGTCGACGGTGATCGTGTCGCCGACGACATAGTCCCCCGCCTTTGACGCCAGGAAGATCGCGGCGCCCGCCATGTCCTCGGGCACGCCGATGCGTTTGACCGGGATGCTCTTGGCCACCGCGTCGCCATGGTCGCGCGCCGCCTTGTTCATGTCCGACTGGAAGGCGCCGGGGGCGATTGCGGTGACCAGGATATGGTCGCTCACCAGCCGCGCCGCGAGGCGCTTGGTAAGGTACAGGATCGCCGCCTTCGACGCATGATAGCTGTAGGTTTCCCACGGATTGAGCCGCTGGCCGTCGATCGAGCCGATGTTGATGACCTTGGCCGGGCGCTCGTGCGACCCACCCGCCTTGAGCAAGCCGTGCAGCGCCTGCGTGAGGAAGAAGGGCGATTTGACGTTGATGTCCATCACCTTGTCCCAGCCCGCCTCGGGGAAGCCCTCGAACGGTTCGCCCCAGGCGGCGCCGGCGTTGTTGACGAGGATGTCGAGCCGTTCTTCGCGCGCTTCGAGTTCTTTGGCGAGCGCGCGGCAGCCCTCGACGGTCGCGAGATCGACCGGCAGGCCGATGACCTTGCCCGGATAGCGCGTTTCGAAATCGGCGATGGCTTCCTCGATCTGCGCGGTCTTGCGCGCCGAGATGTAGACGCGCGCGCAACCGGCGGCGAGATAGCCCTCGACGATCATCTTGCCGATGCCGCGCGAGCCGCCGGTGACAAGGGCGATGCGGCCATCGAGGCCGAACATGTCTTGGAGGTTCATTGTCATTCTCCGCTTAATCCCCCTCCCCGGTGGGGAGGGGTTAGGGGTGGGGAGCCGCAGGCGTTCGGGTGCTCATCTGCCCAACCCGCTGCGACTAGCGAACAAGTTCGCAAGTCTCGCTGCCCCTCCCGCTTGCGGGAGGGGATAGATTCAAATCAGTAACCGTTCATCCGGGCAACCTGGTCGATGTGATAATGGACGTCGCCCATATATTCGGCGAGCGCGCGGTCGCGTTTCATATAGAGGCCGATGTCATATTCGTCGGTCATGCCGATGCCGCCGTGCATCTGGACGCCTTCGCGGACGGCCAAGTTGGCCGCGCGCCCGGCCTTGGCTTTGGCGACCGATACCATCAGTTTGGCGCCTTCGCTGCCTTCGTCCAAAAGCTGCTGCGCCTTCATCACGGTCGCGCGCGCGACTTCCATCTCGCCGTAGAGATGCGCGGCGCGGTGCTGGAGTCCCTGAAACTCGCCGATCAGCTTGCCGAACTGCTTGCGTTCCTTGAGGTAGGTGACGGTCATGTCCATCGCGCCCTGCCCCACCCCGACCATTTCGGCGGCAGCGCCGGTGCGGGTGGCGGCGAGCAAGGCGTCGAGGATGTCGCCCCCGGCATCGACCTCGCCGATCACCGCGTCGGCATCAACCTCGACGCCGTCGAGGATGACATGGCTCGCGAGGCTGGAATCGACGAGGCGGCGCGGATCGGCCGTGAGGCCTTTCGCATCCTTGGGCACCGCAAACAGGGTGATGCCGCCGTCGGTCTTCGCCGCGACGATGCTCATGTCAGCGACATGGCCGTGGAGGACGAAGCTCTTCTTGCCATCGAGGCGGAAGCCATTGCCGGCGCGCGTTGCGGTGGTCGCGATCCGGTCGGGGCGGTGCTTCGCGCCTTCGTCGATCGCCAGCGCGATGATCGCTTCACCGCTGGCGATGGCGGGGAGCCAGCGGCCCGCCTGCGTGCCGCCCGCCTTGGCGAGCGCGGCGACCGCGCCGACGCTGGTCGCCAGGAACGGCGAGGGGGTCAGGTTGCGGCCGATTTCCTCGAGCACGATGCCCGCCTCCATATGCCCCATGCCGAGCCCGCCATGCGCCTCAGGCACCAGCATGCCGGGCAGGCCCATTTCGGTGAACTGCGTCCACAGATCGCGCGAGAAGCCGGTGGCGTCGGCCGAGTCGCGCAGTTTGCGCAGGTGCGAAACCGGCGCCTGTTCGGCGACGAAGGGCGCAACGCTGTCCTTGAGCATCGCCTGGTCGTCATTGTGATAGAGTGGCATAATCAAAAAACTCCGTTTGTCCTGAGGAGCCATTGAGCTTGTCGAAATGGCGTCTCGAAGGACTTGGCGTTGCGCATGGTCCCTCGAGACGAGCCCTCGTCTCCGGCTTCGCCTCCGCTCAGTCTCTCCTCAGGACGAACGGGGGTTGGGGGCCTCAGGCCCCCGGCAAATCCAAAATCCGCTTGGCGATGACGTTGAGCATGACTTCGCTCGTCCCGCCCTCGATCGAATTGGCCTTGGTGCGCAGCCAGCCGCGCGCGCGCGCGCCGCCCTTTGTCTCTTCGCTATCCCATTCGAGTGCTTCGCTGCCGCCGCCCGACATGACGAGTTCGTGGCGGCGCTTGTTGAGTTCGGTGCCGACATATTTCATCATGTTCGACGACGCGGGGTGCGCGCGACCGGTCTTCCACATGTCCATGAAACGTTCGCCCATGGCGCGATAGGCGAAAACATCAACGTCGAAGGCCGCCATTTCGGCGCGCAGGATCGGATCGTCGAGTTCCCCCGCGGCATTCTTGCCGAACGCCTTGGCAAAGGCGCCGCCGATGCTGACCATGTCGCCGCCCGCGCCGCCGCCCGAAATCATCTCGCGTTCGTGGCCGAGCAGATATTTGGCGACGTCCCAGCCGCGGTTGATCTCGCCGATATATTGCGTCTTGGGCACTTCGACATCGTCGAAGAAGGTTTCGCAGAAGGGCGAGTTGCCGCTGATCAGCAAGATCGGCTTGGTGGTGACGCCGGGGCTCGCCATGTCGAAGAGCATGAAGGTGATGCCCTGGTATTTGTTCGCCTTGTCGGTGCGGACGAGACAGAAAATCCAGTCGGCCTGGTCGGCATAGCTGGTCCAGATTTTTGAGCCGTTGACGACCCAATGGTCGCCCTTGTCTTCACCAAAGGTCTGCAAGCTGACGAGGTCGCTGCCCGATCCGGGTTCCGAATAGCCCTGGCACCAGCGGATTTCGCCGCGTGCGATCGGGTTGAGATACTGGACCTTCTGTTCCTCGGTGCCGAATTGCAGCAACGCGGGGCCGAGCATCCAGATGCCGAAGCTGTCGAGCGGCGAGCGCGCGTGGATGCGCTTCATTTCCTGTTTGAAGACCTTGGTCTGCTCGGGGGTGAGCCCCGCGCCGCCATAGGCTTTGGGCCAGTCGGGGACGGTGTAGCCCTTTGCGGCGCACGCCTCGAGCCAGCGTTTCTGGGCGTCATTCTTGAACACCCAGTTGCGGCCGCCCCAGCACACATCGCCTTCTTCGCGGATGGGTTCGCGCATTTCGGCGGGGCAGTTCGCCTCCAGCCAGCCGCGCACTTCGGCGCGAAAAGCGTCCAGATCGCTCATGTTTCAGGCTCCTCTTCCTGGCCCAAATCTAGGAGCAGTCACCTGCTTTACGCAAGCGTCAACTTGGGGGGCGCAACCTGCCGTTACGGCGCCGTAGCGTCGGTTTGACCGCCGTTGACGCATATCCTTTGGCCCCTAAGCTAGGTGGCAAAAGAAAACGGGAGAATGGGTCATGCGATTCGCGGGCAAGATTGCCGTCGTCACCGGAGCCGCTTCGGGAATCGGCAAAGCCACAGTTTTGAAACTCGCGAGCGAAGGCGCCCACGTCTTTGCCGCCGACATCGACGAAGCGGGCGGCCGCGCCCTCGCCGAACAATCGAACGGCAAGATCGATTTTGTCCGCTGCGACGTGACGCAGCCGTCGGACATCGAGGCGCTGATGAACACCGCCGCGGCGAAAGGTGGCGGCATCGACATCCTGTTCAACAACGCCGCGGCGGGCGGCGACCGCGCCCCGATCGACGAAATCACCCCCGAGGGCTGGGACCGCACGATGGATCTGGTGCTGAAATCGGTCGCGATGGGGATCCGCTATGCGGCGCCGCATATGAAGGGACGCAAGGGCGCGTCGATCATCAACACCGCCAGCGTCGCTTCGCTCGGCGCGGGTTATTCGCCGATCGCCTACGCCGTCGCCAAGGCGGGCGTTCTCCATCTGTCGAAGGTCGCGGCGACCGACCTGGCCCGCTATGGCATCCGCGTCAACGCGATCTGCCCGGGTTTCATCAACACCAATATCTTCACCGCGTCGCTGGAGGTTCCCGACGCGATGAAGGAGCAGGCCAACGCCGTGATCGCCGGGATGAGCGCGCAGGCGCAGCCGGTGGCGCGCGGCGGCCAGCCCGATGACATCGCCAATGCGGTCGCGTTCCTGGCCAGCGACGAATCGTCGTTCATGACCGGCACCCATTTGCTGGTCGATGGCGGGCTGACGATCGGCCAGCGTCACGCGTGGGATCCCGAAGCACCCGGGATGTTCGATGCGCTGGTTGCGATGGAGGAGGCCGCCAAGGCGGGAGCAGCGGCGTGACCACAGCGGCGGCGAACCGCGTCCCGACAGCGACCAAAATCACATACGGGTTCGGCGCCGTCGCTTATGGGATCAAGGACAACGGCTTTTCGGTCTTTTTGCTAATCTTCTATAACCAAGTGATCGGCTTGCCCGCGGCATGGGTCGGACTGGTGCTGCTGATCGCACTGTTGCTCGACGCACTGATCGACCCCGCGGTCGGGCATTTGTCCGACCGCACGCGCAGCCGATGGGGGCGGCGCCACCCATGGCTTTATGTGTCGGCAATCCCGATCGCGGTGACCTGGCTGTTCCTTTGGATGCCACCCGCAGGCGAACAATGGTTCCAGCTCGTCTATCTGCTGATCTTCGCGACGCTTGTCCGGATGAGCATTTCGCTGAACGAGGTGCCGTCGATCGCGCTCGCGCCAGAAATGACCCCCGACTATCACGAACGAACCGCGGTGCTCGGCTGGCGCTACCTGTTCGGCTGGACCGGTGGGCTGCTGATGCTCGCTGCCGGATACGGTATTTTCCGCCTGAACGAGGCGGGCAATATGACCCAAGCTAACTACGCCAGCTATGCGATCGCCGGATCGGTGCTCATGCTGGTTGCAGTGCTGGCATCGGCGATTGGTACCCATCGCCGCTATGCTCGTCCGCTACCGGGTGAGCCGCACCAGCCGACGCTTCGCGAGATGGCGGGCTGTATCCGGTTCAAACCGTTCCTACTGCTGTTGCTCGCAGGCTTTTTTGCATTCGCGAATCAGGGCGTCACCTTCGCACTGTCGAACTATCTGCTCGGCTATGTGTGGAAACTGGGCACCACCGAGCAGGTGCTTTACGCCTTTTCGCTGTTCGGCGGGGTCGCGCTCGCGCTCGTCGTGTCGCGCTGGGCCGGTCGGCGTTACGGCAAACCCGCGGCGGCGGTCCGGTTGGCGCTCGTTACCACAACTGTCGGCATGACTCCCTATTTCCTGTTCCTGATGGGCTGGGTACCAACGATGACGCCAATGCAGACATTGGGCTTTATCCTGCCCTTCATCACCATTTCGACCGCGGCGAGCATTAGCGTCATGATCACCGGCGCATCGATGATGGCCGATGTCACCACCGCCAATTTCCGCATCACCGGGCGGCAGCAGGAGGGGGTGTTCTACGCCGGATATTTCTTCATGCAGAAATGCGTGACAGGGGTCGGCATTTTTCTGTCGGGCCAGATTTTGGGCGCGATCGGATTTCCCGAACGCGCCGATCCGGCAACGATCAACCCTGCCATCGTAGGTAATCTGGCCAGCACCTACCTGGCGATCACGCTGACCCTCGGCCTGCTCACCGCCTGGGCCTTTTCGTTGTCGATCCGCGGCGGCGCGCCGGAGCCGTCGCCGCTGGATCAGTCGGCCGCGACACATCCATGACGGAAAATGTCAGTTGACGACGGAATGAGGTAATAATCGGCCCGCAGGGGTTGGCAAAGCGGGACGAATCGGTCCAAAGGCTTACGCGAACGTAAACGGAAAGGATGCTCAGATGGATTTCGATCTCACCGACCGGCAGACTCATTGGCGCGACCGGGTGCGCGAATTCATCGAGCGCAAGGTCCGCCCCGCGGTCCCGACGTACAAGGAACAGGACAAGGCGGGCGATCGGTGGAAGGTCATTCCGATCGTCGAGGAACTGAAGGCGGAGGCCAAGGCCGCGGGCATCTGGAACCTGTTCATGCCGCCGCGCAGCGCCGCGCATCACCATGTCGACGAAACGATCGCGTTTGAAGGCCCCGGCCTCACCAACCTGGAATATGCGCTGTGCGCCGAGGAAATGGGGCGGATCGGTTTCGCCAGCGAAGTGTTCAACTGCTCGGCGCCCGACACCGGCAATATGGAGGTGTTCCACCGTTATGGCACCGCGGCGCAGAAGCAGAAATATCTGCTACCGCTGATGAACGGCGAAATCCGCTCGGCGTTTCTGATGACCGAGCCTGCGGTGGCGTCGTCCGACGCGACCAATGTCGAATGCCGCATCGAACGCGACGGCGACGATTATGTCATCAACGGCACCAAATGGTGGTCGTCGGGCGCGGGCGATCCGCGCTGCAAAATCGCGATCGTGATGGGCAAGACCGATTTCGCCGCCAAGCGCCACGCCCAGCAGTCGATGGTGCTGATGCCGCTCGACGCGCCGGGGGTGACGATCCTGCGCCACCTGCCCGTCTTCGGCTATGACGACGCGCCGCACGGCCATATGGAAATCGAGCTGAAGGACGTCCGCGTCAACGCCGAGGAAGCGATGCTGCTGGGCGAGGGCCGCGGCTTCGAGATCGCGCAGGGGCGCCTCGGCCCGGGCCGCATCCATCACTGCATGCGCACCATCGGCACCGCCGAGGAAGCGATCGCCAAGATGGCGAAGCGGCTGCAATCGCGCGTCGCGTTCGGCAAGACGATCGCCGAATACAGCATCTGGGAACATCGTCTGGCGCGCGCGCGCATCGACATCGAGATGACCCGGCTGCTGTGCCTGAAGGCCGCCGACATGATGGACAAGGTCGGCAACAAGGCCGCCGCCGCCGAGATCGCGATGATCAAGGTGCAGGCGCCGAACATGGCGTTGAAGATCATCGACGATGCAATCCAGGCGCATGGCGCGGCGGGCGTGTCCGAAGATTTTGGCCTCGCCAACGCCTATGCGCATCAGCGCACGCTGCGGCTCGCCGATGGTCCCGACGAAGTCCATGAGCGCGCGATCGCGCGGATCGAGTTCGCCAAGCACAGCGCGGCGAGCGAGCCGGGTTTCTCGTCGGGCGACATCGGCGCTTCGCGTTAAAGGATAATCGTCGCCCTGAGCCTGTCGAAAGGCGCCTCACCGAGAAGCGCCCTTCGGCAGGCTCAGGGCTACGGTTCAGGTTTGGAGTTACTATGACCAAAGCCGCGATTCTGATCGAACCGGGCCAGCCGCTGTCGATCGAAACCGTCCAGATCGCCGACCCTGGCCCGCACGAGGTGCGCATCCGCACCGCCGCCTGCGGCCTCTGCCATTCGGACCTCCATTTCATCGACGGCGCCTATCCGCACCCCCTGCCCGCGATTCCCGGCCATGAAGCCGCCGGCATCGTCGAGGCGGTGGGCAGCGAAGTGCGGACGGTCAAGGTCGGCGACGCGGTCGTCACTTGCCTGTCGGCGTTCTGCGGCCATTGCGAGTTTTGCGTTAGCGGGCGCATGTCGCTGTGCATGGGCGGCGACACGCGGCGCGCCGCCGGATCGGCGCCGCGCATCACGCGCCCCGACGGCAGCCCGGTCAACCAGATGCTCAACCTGTCGGCCTTTGCCGAAACGATGCTGGTCCATGAACATGCCTGCGTCGCAATCGACCCCGACATGCCGCTCGACCGCGCCGCCGTGATCGGCTGCGCGGTGACCACCGGGGCCGGCACCATCTTCAACGCGTGCAAGGTGACGCCGGGCGAGACGGTCGCGGTCGTCGGCTGCGGCGGGGTCGGGCTGGCAACGATCAACGCCGCGAAGATTGCGGGGGCGGGGCGGATCATCGCCGCAGATCCGGTTCCCGAAAAACGCGCGCTGGCGATGAAGCTGGGCGCGACCGATGTCGTCGATGCGATGGACGGTGATGCCGCCAAGCAGATCCTCGAGATCAGCAAGGGCGGCGTCGATCATGCGATCGAAGCCGTCGGGCGGCCGGCGTCGGCGAGCCTCGCGGTCGCGTCGCTGCGCCGCGGCGGCACCGCGACGATCCTGGGCATGATGCCGCTGACCGAAAAGGTCGGCCTGTCGGCAATGGATCTGCTCAGCGGCAAGAAATTGCAGGGCGCGATCATGGGCGGCAACCGCTTCCCGGTCGATATTCCGCGGCTCGTCGACTTTTACCTCCGCGGCCTGCTCGACCTCGACTCAATCGTCGCCGAAACGATCCCGCTGGAGCGGATCAACGACGGCTTCGACAAGATGAAGAAGGGCGACGCCGCGCGGTCGGTGATCGTTTTCGATCAATGACGCTCGACGCGCAAAAGGCCTTCAGCGGCACCGTCGCGCCCGAGGGCGCCGATGTGCTTGACGAGGCCAAGCTGACCGCGTGGATGGAGGCGCATGTCGAAGGCTTTGAAGGCCCGCTGACCCAGCATAAATTTGCCGGCGGGCAATCGAACCCGACCTACAAGATTTCGGCGCCGTCGGGCAATTATGTCCTGCGCCGTAAACCCTATGGCCCGTTGCTCCCGTCGGCGCACGCGGTTGACCGCGAATATAAGGTCCAGTCGGGGCTGCACAAAATGGGCTTCCCGGTTGCGCGTCAATATGGGCTGTGCACCGACGACAGCGTCACCGGCAGCTGGTTCTATGTCATGGCGATGGTCGACGGCCACACGATCTGGGACGGCGCGATGCCGGGGTCGACGCCTGAAAACCGCCGCGCCACTTACGAGGCGATGATCGACACGCTCGCCGCGCTGCACAGGGTCGATGTCGAGGCGGCGGGGCTGTCCGATTATGGCAAGCCGGGCAATTATTTCGGGCGTCAGGTTGACCGCTGGACCAAGCAATACCGCCTCGCCGAGACCGAGACGATGGACGAGATGGAACAGCTGATCGCGTTCCTGCCCGCGAGCCTGCCCGAACAGACGCGGACCAGCGTTGTCCATGGCGATTACCGCATCGACAATATGATCTTTGGGCCCGAAGTGCTCGCCGTGCTCGACTGGGAGCTATCGACCTTGGGCGATCCGCTCGCCGATTTCACCTATGTTGCGATGGCGTGGGTGACCGAAAATGGCGGGCGCTCGGGCGTCATGGACCTCGACCGCAAGGCGCTCGGCATTCCCGAATTGGACGAGATGGTCAACCGCTATTGCGCCGCGACCGACCGCACCGGGGTGCCTGACATGAACTGGTATTTCGCCTATAATTTCTTCCGCCTCGCCGGGATCATCCAGGGGATCAAGAAGCGCGTGATCGAAGGCACCGCCTCGTCGCAGCACGCGAAGGACATGTCCGAGCGCGTCCGTCCGCTGGCCGAACGGGCGTGGGACTTTGCCAGAAAGGCCGGGGCATGAGCCTGTTCGACATGAGCGGCCAGGTCGCGCTGATCACCGGATCGTCGCGCGGGATTGGCAAGGCGACGGCGGAGGCAATGGCTGAACAGGGCGCCAAGGTCGTGATTTCGAGCCGCAAACAGGACGCCTGCGATGCCACTGCCGCCGAGATCAACGCGAAGTTCGGCGACGGCACCGCGATCGCGGTCGCCGCGAACATTTCGTCAAAGGACGACCTCCAGAACCTCGTCAACGAAACGCGCGCCGCCTTCGGCAAGATCACTGCGCTGGTCTGCAACGCTGCGTCGAACCCCTATTATGGCCCCGGCCTTGGCATCAGCGACGACCAGTTCCGCAAGATCATGGACAATAATATCCTGTCGAACCACTGGCTGATTTCGATGGTGGCGCCCGAAATGCTCGAACGCGGCGAAGGGTCGATCACCATCATCAGCTCGATCGGCGGGCTGAAGGGTTCGCCGATCATCGGCGCCTATGGCATCTCGAAAGCCGCCGACATGCAGGTCGCGCGCAATTTCTCGGTCGAATTCGGGCCAAAGGGCGTGCGCGTCAATTGCATCGCGCCGGGCCTGATCCGCACCGACATGGCGCGCGCCTTGTGGGAAAATGAAGAGAATTTGCGGCGCTCGACCGCCGCCTCGACCTTGAAGCGCATTGGCGAGCCGCACGAGATTGCGGGCGCCGCGGTTTTCCTTGCCAGCAAGGCGGGGGCATTCACCACCGGCCAGACCATCGTGTGCGATGGCGGGGCCACGATTTCGGGAGGCGCATGATGGGCGCGTTGGACGGCAAGATTGCGATTATCACGGGCGCCGGTTCGGGCATCGGCCGTGCGAGCGCGCTGCGCTTTGCCGCCGAGGGCGCGAAGCTGGTGCTCGGCGACAAGACGGTGGCGGTGCACGAGACGGCGCAACTGGTGAAGGATGCCGGCGGCGAGGCCGTGGCGCTGGAAATCGACGCCGGGGTCGAGGCTGATGTCGCCAAGCTGGTTGCTACCGCGACCGACACCTATGGCGCGCTCGACGTCGCCTTCGCCAACGCCGGGATTATCGGCGACATGGGCGGCATTTTCGATTTCGATCCCGCCGCCTGGGCCGAGACGCTGCGCGTCAACCTGATCGGCCCGGCGCTGATGGTGAAACATGCCGGGAAAGCGATGGTCGATCAGGGCCGCGGCGGCGCGATCGTGCTGACCGCGAGCGTCGCGGGATTGAATTCGGGCGCGGGTCCGGGCGCCTATTCGGCGTCGAAGGCGGGGGTCATCAACCTCGCCAAAACCGCGGCGCAGCAGCTGACCACCAGCGGTGTGCGCGTCAACGCAATCTGTCCCGGCCTCACCGAAACCGGCATGACCAAGCCGACCTTTGACTACGCCAAGGCCAAGGAGGTCACGCACAAGCTGGGGCAGCTCAACCCATTGAAGCGCGCCGCGCAGCCCGAAGAGCTCGCCAATGTCGCGCTGTTCCTGGCCAGCGATCAGGCGAGCTATGTCAACGGACAGGCGATCGCGGTTGACGGCGGGCTCACCAGTTCGCATCCGGTGACGCGCCAGCTGCTTGGCCAGACTTCGCATTGAGACAATGGTTTTGATCTGCCTCCCTTCTTCCGTTCGCATCGAGCGAAGTCGAGATGCCCATCGGTCGTGCGCGCCTTCGGGGTGTCTCGACTTCGCTCGACACGAACGGGAACGAGAGGAAGGCGCGAAGCCCTCACAGTCAAAAGGGATGCCATGACTCACGGTTTCGACACGGCGCGGCTGGACCGCATTCCCGCCTTTCTCGAGGCGAAATATGTCGGCCCCGGCCGCCTGCCGCACGCCGCGACGTTAGTGTCGCGGCGCGGCGAGATTGCGCATCGCTCGTGCATCGGCGAGGCGCGGCCGGGCGCGCCGCTGAAGGACGATGCGATCTTTCGCATCGCCAGTATGACCAAGCCGATCACCAGCGTCGCGTTCATGATGCTGGTCGAGGAAGGCAAGGTCGCGCTGTCCGATCCGCTGGTCAAATTCTGCCCCGAGTTCGGGGACACCGGGGTGTTCGTCGCGGGCGGCGGCAATGTGCCGTTCCTGACCCGCCCGCCGACGCAGCCGATCCGCATGGTCGACCTGCTGCGCCATACCGCGGGGCTGACCTACGGGTTTCAGGAGCGCACCCCGGTCGACGCCGCGTATCGCAAAGCGCGGATCGACGATTTCGACGCCGATTACACGATGGACAGCTTCATCGAAGGGCTGGCCAAGATCCCGCTGCAGTTCGACCCCGGCGCGCACTGGAATTATTCGATGGCGACCGACGTGCTCGGCGCGGTGATCGAGCGGATCGAGGGCAAGCCCTTTGCGCAGGTTTTGCAGGAGCGCATTTTTGGCCCGCTGGGCATGGTTGATACCGGGTTCAAGGTGCCTGCCGACCAGCAGCACCGCCTGACCGACTGCTATATGTTCGACCCGCAGGCGAAAATGAAGCCGTTCGACAGCGGCGACAAGAGCCGCTGGGCCAAGGACCGCAGCTTTCACTCGGGCGGCGGCGGGCTGGTATCGACGCTCGCCGACTATCACCGCTTCTGCCTGATGCTGCTCGGCGGCGGCCAGATCGATGGCGTCCGCATTATCAGCCGCAAGACGCTGGCGCTGATGACTGCGAACCACCTGGTCGGCGGCGGCGACCTGGTTCAGCACAGCGTTGGCATCTTTTCCGAGGCCGAAAATGCCGGGGTCGGCTTTGGCCTGGGCTTTGCGGTGAACGAAAGCCCGGCGCAGACGATGACCCCCGGGTCGGTCGGCGATTATTATTGGGGCGGCATGTTTTCGACCGGCTTCTTTGTCGATCCGGTCGAGCAGATCTGCATGGTGTTCATGACCCAGCTCATGCCCTCCTCCACCTACCCCGTGCGGCGCGAGGTCAAGACGCTTGTCCACGCCGCGATTGATGACTGATTTGAAAACCCCTTGTTTGAAATGAAACCCATATTTCCGTTCGCATCGAGCGAAGTCGAGATGCCCATCGTTGGCGTATGCCTTCACGGTGTCTCGACTTCGCTCGACACGAACGGGTTTGGGATTGAAGGAGCCTGAAATGTCCGAAGACACCCCCGTTTCCGTCACGATGGAAAAGGATGGCGACGTCGCCGTCATCATCGTCAACAATCCGCCCGTCAACGCCCTCAGCTGGCACGTCCGTCAGGGGCTCGAAGATCATTTCGCCGCCGCGCTGTCCGACGACAGCGTCAAGGCGATCGTGCTGCGCTGCGCCGGGGCGACCTTTATCGCGGGCGCCGATATCAGCGAATTCGGCAAGCCGCCGCGCGGCCCCGATTTCAATGCGGTGCTGAACAGCATCGAAGCGGCATCGAAGCCCGTCGTCGCGGCGATCCACGGCACCGCGCTCGGCGGCGGTCTGGAAACTGCGCTCGTCTGCCATTATCGCATCGCCGTCCCCTCGGCGAAGCTGGGCGTGCCCGAAGTGAAGCTCGGCCTGCTCCCGGGCGCCGGCGGCACCCAGCGCCTGCCGCGCGTCGTCGGCGTCGAAGCCGCGGCGACGATGACCTCGACCGGCGATCCGCTGCCCGCCGCGAAAGCCAAGGAGCTTGGACTGGTCGATGAACTGGCGGGCGAAGACAGCTTGGCCGCCGATGCGATCGCCTTTGCCCGTGCCAAGATCGCCGACGGCCCGCGCCCGACGCGCGAGCGCCCGGTGTTCGGCGACGTCGCGGTGATCGAACAGCTGAAGGCC